>CAVIKO010000048.1:0-8728 GCA_963643035.1 bacterium | reverse complement strand
GACAAACGCAATGAGAGCTGTATGGAACTTCCTATTGCCGGAGCGGTTTGTCGCCACACTGGAATGCGCGAGGATAACGATCTGCCGTGAAACAGAACGATACGCGAAAGCATGGTAAAAAGGCATCCGAACCTGCGAGGGACGACGCCAAGGCATTGATCGCGGCCATCCAAGGTGGAGATACAGACGCGTTTGCCGCTCTGTGCCGCTTGTACGCGCCACTTATTGAACGTATGATTCGCCAATTCGCGCCATCTATGGGTGTAACGAATACAACGATCGGGCCCGGCGGTATCGGATTTGAAGAACTGCGCCAGGACGCGTCGATGGCTCTTTATAAGGCTGCCATGCGTTATGACCCAGACGATCCGAAAAAAGGGAAGAACGTCACGTTTGGTCTGTACGCGAAGATCTGCATCCGTAATGCCATGATTACTGCACTGCGCCGCGTCGGGCGTGAAAAGCGCAAATGGGAACGGCAGAGAGCGAAGCTCTTGGAGATTCCTCCCGAACATACCGAGGATTCCATACCGAAGGCCGCACTGCGCGAATTCCGCATGATCCTATCTCCTTTTGAGTATACTGTTTTTGCACTATATATTACCGGCAAGCCTCCACGAGAAATATCCGAAGACGTTGGAAAAAGTGAAAAATCCGTCAGCAACGCGATCTACAGAAGCAAAACGAAGATTAAAGGAATGCTTGCGAAAAAATGAAGGAACGATTTCCTGCCCTTATGCGGTGGGACATGGCTATGTTCTTTCTATACACACGAATGGTTCAGGCGTGTTGTTCGCTTGATTCTATATAAAAGCCCGAATAGCTTAACGGTAGAGCGTTGTTTTCAAAGGTGACGGTGCGAATCCGTCGAGGGCAGAAATTTTCATCCACAGGAAACGAGGAAAAAGAGATGTACGAGGACAAGACCTTAACGTGTAAGGAATGCGGTAACGAATTTATCTTCACCGCCGGTGAACAGGAATTCTACGCAGAAAAAGGCTTCCAGAACGAGCCCCAGAGATGCAAGGCATGCCGTGATAAGAGAAAGAACGGCAACAAAGAAACCAAGGAAATGTTCACTACCGTATGCGCCAACTGCGGTAAGGAAGCCAAGGTTCCTTTCCAGCCGAGCAATGACAGACCGGTTTATTGCAGCGAGTGCTTCGCAGCGATGAAGAACCAGCAGTAATTCTCTCTGTGAAAAAACACGGTACTACAGTACCGTGTTTTTTTCGTGAAAACGCGGAGGAAGCAGCCTTATATCGCGTTTTTGTAGAGGATCACCTTTGCGTTGCTATGCGGTCGTTATGGAAAAATGCGCTAAAAATCGCGAAAAAAACGAGTATTACAGATAAAAATGCGGTTTTCTTGAAAATAGGACTGTACAAGGAGCGGATTTTGTGATATAATAACAATGTATAGGCATATCTGTGCGCAAACGATGCGCTATGCAAATTTTAAGAACTGTGGGAATACGCTGGGACTATGGAAAAAAAGAAATACGAACGGGATTCAGGCAAGGCGTCCCGCGGTACATACGATACTGCTCTAACAAAGAAGCCCTATGGAACGTATCCGAAAAAGAACGTTTATAAGAAAAACGACGGCGAGAGCGGTGGCGATAAGCATAGCTTTTCACGACCTCAGAAAAATGCGTATGGCGGCAAGCCCTATCAAAATGCCAGAGAAAAATCTGAGGCATATATCCAATCCGATGCACCTCTGTACGAAGATGGCTCGATGACAGACGCAGCAGAGAGCGACAGCGGACTCATCGTCGGCAGAAACGCAGTGCGGGAACTCCTGCGTTCCGGAAGGCCGGTGGATAAACTCTACGTGTCCGGCAGAGAAGGTTCCGTCACAGTGTTGGTCGCCGAGGCGAAAAAACGCGGAATCCCGGTTGTTGACGCAGAGGCACAGAAACTTGATATGATGGCAAACGGGGAGCACCACCAGGGGATCATTGCGCAAACGGCAGCAAGAGAATACGTTTCCATTGCGGATATTTTGCAAATCGCCGCTGACCGGGGAGAAATGCCGCTGATCGTAGTCTGCGACGGTGTGGAGGATCCTCACAATCTTGGCGCGATTATCCGTTGTGCAGAATGCTGCGGAGCGCATGGTGTGATTATTCCGAAAAGGCGCGCGTGCGGTCTGACTGCGGCAGTGGCGAAAGCATCTGCGGGAGCCGTTGAGCATATGGCGGTCGCGCGAGTGCAGAATGTTGCCGGCGCGATTGAGGAGCTGAAGAAAGCGGGTGTCTGGACATTCGCAGCGGAAGCGGGCGGCGGAGATTTCTGGGAAGCGGATTTTCATATCCCATGTGCGATTGTACTGGGCAGTGAAGGCGACGGCGTATCAAGACTCGTGCGGGAACGGTGCGATTTTCTCGTGTCGATCCCGATGTATGGCGAGGTTAACTCTCTGAATGTCTCTACAGCGGCATCCATTCTGCTGTGTCACGCGGCGCGGATGCAGAGAATGCCGAAATAAACGAAAATAATAAATAGCGCATACCATAGCGATCCATATAGGGAAAGGAAGAATCCCGCGTTTTGTGGGATCGGACAAAAGCATATGGCAAAGGATAAGAACAGAGGAGATGCGGCGCACGCCGGGGATCCCAAGGAACGAGATACCTCCATTGATGCGACTTCCGGAACGGAATCGGACAGCGAGCTGGATATTCACGCTCTTTTGCGGAAATATATGCCGGATTATGACGCTGAAGAGCAGGAAAGCAATGATATTCCCGCCCTCAAGATCGACAACGCAGAGAATCCGGCAACCGTGGACGATGTGGATCACTCCGACAGCATCTTGCAGAAATTGCGGAATGCCAGCGCGGACAAAACGGAAACCGAGGCAGATGGACTGCCTGATTTGGACGCGGCTTTTACAGCAGCGCCGGACAAAAAAACGCCAAAACAGAATCCGGACGTGGGAGAATTTGAATTTACAGATGACAGCTTTGCAGAGAAGATAGCCGCAGTGTCGTCGGAGGATCCCTATGTTCTTGAGGATGAAGAAGGCATTTACGACGAGGACGACGCGCCGCGCAAAAAGAAAAAGGAATCGAAAAAGACAAAACAGAAGAAGGAAAAACGCGGACTGTTCGCAAGACGGCTTAAGCAGAGTGTGGTGGATGAAGCAGATCATGTGCTGCCGCCGGAGGATTTCTTTGGTGACGCCGACGCAGATTTGGATAAAAACACAATACCTGTTTCCATGAATTTCGATACTGCTCCCGTCATGACGGAGGATACCGGCAGTGAAAAGGGCGATTCTGTGCGACAGGACGAGTTGGGCAGAGCGGTCATGGACAGCATGGACATTCCGCAGCCGCAGGCGGGGGAACAACGCACAATGCCTGTTACCAAAATACCGCTCACGCCGAAAGAAATGGAAGCGGATTATGGTGCGGATACACCCTCTGCAGATACAGCGCCGTCTGTCGAAAATGCGGATTCCTTTGATAAAATTGATCTTGATGCCATCGCTGCTTCCCTCACCTTGGCGGAGGAGAAAAACGGCGGTACAACGGAGAGTACCGATAAAAAAGCCGATACGGCGACCGATTTCCATACGGACGGTACGTCTGCAGAGGATACTCTTGATCCGACAGACATCAATCTGATGGTGGCGTTCGGAATGGATGAGGAGGAGCAAGGAAAAAAACGAATAGGTAAGGGTAAAAAGAATAAAACCGAACCCAAAACGGCGCCGGCGGGAACACGTGAGCAGAGAGCAGCAAGACAGGTCGGCGACAGACTGGAGGCGGAGCAGAACGGCACGCATAAGGTCAAGCTCGATTATCCCGAATATATGGATCGTTCCCAGACGCCGGAGATTCAGAAGCGGTACAGATATAAGCTCACCACCTTGTGGATTAAGTTCGGATTCTGCGGTGTGTTCACAATCCTGCTCATGATTTTTGAAAATATGGAGGCCTTGGGAAAGCTGTTCACCGGCACCGCAAAACAGTTTGGCGGCGTGTTCGATCCGGCCGTTTATCCGACCGTGTACGCTATGGTCAGTCTGCAGCTCATGCTTCTCGCTTGTGTATTCGCGTGGGAGCAGATCTACGACGGACTGCGCGCCATCTTCCGCGGTACGCCCAAACCGGAGAGCCTGACGACGCTGCTCACCTTCGCCGGGATTCTGTATACCGTTATAATCGCCCGGATCACGATCCAGTCCGACGAGCCGGTAATGTTCAACTTTATTGTAGCGTTCGCGGCATGGATGACCATCGGCGGCGCGATCTACAACACCAGACGGGAAATTCTTGGATTTCAGGTTGTATCCTCGCCGAAGCCGAAGCACATCGTGTGCCGTGTTCCAGACGACGAATCCCGCTGTGAAACAGGTGCGTTTGCAGAGGACGAAAACATCTGTGACGTCATGCGTATCGAAAAAACGGATTTTGTCGACGGCTTCTTCACAAGGCTGAATACTCCCGACGGTACCACGAATCTTTTCCTCACCTGTGTGATGGGAATTATCGTCGCTCTGTCTGTGCTGTTTGGCGTGCTTACTGGGGTGCGCGGCGGCAGCGGCGTGGAGATTGCCAGAGTCGTGATCGTATCGCTTGTTACCATGGCACCTCTCCCCGTATTCCTTGCGTTCTCTTATCCGTTCTGGCGGGCAAGCGTTGCAGCACGGGATTTCGACAGTGCCATCATTGGGGAATCGTCCCTCACGGAATACGCAAACGCCTCGATTGTCACATTTGACGACAAGAACGTATTTCCGTCCTACAGTGTCAAGGTACAGAATATCCGCATCTACAACAATGCGCGAATCGACCGCGTGATGTATTATGCCGCCAGTGTGTTCGCGAAAGCAGGCGGGCCGCTGCAGGATGTGTTTGAGGTTGCGACCATCGAGATGGGACATTCCGACAACGTACAGATTTTCGATACCGATCGCGGGTTCTTAGCGGCGGAGGTCGATGGCGTGAACATTCTTTTCGGCAGTGCAAAAGCTCTGGCGGAGCGGGGACTGAAGATTCCGCGCGAGGTCTTTGACGAGGATGCGGATATGTCCGACGAACTGTCGATTATGTATATGTTCCGGGAAGATCGCCTGGTCGCCAAAATGTACATCCAGTATGTGATGGACGGCGACATTGAACTAATCCTCGGACAATTCCAGAACAGCGGACTTTACGTTTGCGTGCGTACCTTTGATCCGAACATAGACGAGCGTATGATCGCCCGCAAGGTCAATATGAAGCGGATTCCGCTGAAAGTTGTACGGTATCCCTCTGGGGAAAGCGAGACGGCGGAAAAAGCATCAAGCGGATTGGTTACATGCGGTTCGCCAAAATCGCTTTTGCAGGTCATCTCCTATTGCGACAAGGTACTGCATACGAAAAAAACCAATATCGCACTTTGTGTGCTTTCCATGCTCATCGGTGCCGCTATTATGGTACTCCTTGTGCTGTCCGGTTCCATCGGTGTCATGACGTCCCTGTATATAGCAATTTATCAGCTTCTTTGGCTCATCCCGATGCTGCTCTCCTCAAAAATGTTCATTCGATAAACGCACCATTGCCAAATGACCGGTTCTTATGGAACGGTTGTATGGCATACGCGTTCGGAGAACGATTGTATAATAACACAAACCTTTCAGAAAATGCTGTGACAATCAACCTGAAATCAGTGTTTTCTGAAAACAGCCTAACAAAAATATCGAAAACAAAAGGAGACAGGGGGAGACTTGCGCCAACGCAGTGTTTCCCCCTGTCTCCGTATAGGAGAAATTACATGAGAGAAGATATAAAGAGCTTTATCACCACTGTCGAAAAACCGGGACGATATTCCGGCGGCGAGACAGGCAGCGTTTTTAAGGATTTGGATAAAGTGAAAATGCGCGTTGCGTTCTGTTTTCCGGATGTATATGAAATCGGTATGTCCAATCTCGGTATGCGGATCCTTTGCGGTGTGTTCAATGAGATTCCGGAAGTCTGGTGCGAACGTGTATACGCCCCGTGGACGGATATGGTAGCGGAGATGGAGAAACGCGGAATTCCGCTGTTTACACACGAAAGCGGCGATCCTGTGGGTGAGTTTGACATGGTGGCATTCACGATGCAGTACGAGCTGTGTTATACCACAATGGTGAAAATGCTGTTGCTTGCGCGGATCACTCTCCATGCCGACGAACGCGGGGATGAAGATCCGATCGTCATAGCTGGCGGTCCCTGCTCCTACAACGCCGAGCCGGTCGCTGATTTTGTCGATATTTTTTCGATTGGAGAAGGAGAGGAAGCTCTGGCAGAGCTTGCACGGCTGTACATAAAAATGAAGGACGACGGCACCTATACGCGAAAAAAATTTCTCTTTGCCGCCGCGACAGAGTTGAAAGGCTTTTATGTCCCGTCCCTCTATACTGTCACCTATCACGACGATGGCACCATCGCTTCCATCACACCGAAGGATTCGCGTGTCCCGGCAAAAGTAACGAAACGGGTCGTGCAGGACATCGATCACTGCTATCTGCCAAAAAATCCCGTGATTCCGTATATTGAGACGGTACAGGATCGTGTGACCATCGAGGTATTCCGCGGCTGTATCCGGGGCTGTCGTTTCTGCCAAGCGGGATTTGTTACCCGTCCTGTTCGGGAACGTTCACCGGAAGTTTTGAATGATCTTGCCAGAACGCAGATTGAGAACAGTGGCTACGATGAGATTTCTATGTGTTCTCTATCCATCAGCGATTACACGAAAATCCGTGAACTGACCGATGAGCTGCTTTCGTGGACGACGGACAAACGGGTCAGCATTTCACTCCCGTCCCTGCGCGCGGACAGTTTCACAAAGGAACTGATGGATAAGATTTCTACCGTCCGCTCCAGTACCCTAACCTTCGCTCCGGAAGCCGGAAGTCAGAGACTACGTGATGTGATCAACAAAAACGTCACAGAGGCGGACATCCTGCGCGCCGCAGGGGTTGCTTATGCCGCTGGGAAAAGCCAGGTAAAACTCTATTTTATGGATGGTCTGCCGCACGAAACCTATGAGGACATCGCTGGGATTGCAGAACTTGCCCACCATGTTGTAGACGAATACTATAAAATTCCGGAGCGCAACAAACGACAGCAGCCGCAGGTGACGCTTAGCGTGGCATGCTTCATTCCGAAACCGCATACGCCGTTTCAGTGGGAGGGGCAGAATACTTTTGACGTATTGGAGGAAAAGCAGAAATTCCTCTCCGGCTGTATCAAAGACAGGAAGGTGCGCTACAATTACCACGACGCGAAGGTTTCCCACATTGAAGCCGTGTTTGCACGCGGTGACAGGAGGCTGTCGAGAGCGATCGAAACCGCTGTGTCCCGCGGCATTTTTCTTGATGCATGGGAGGAAAATTTCGATTTTGACGCATGGATGCAGGTGTTCGAGGATTGTGGACTGGATCCGTCCTTCTATGCCAACCGTACCATTCCGGATGAGGAAATTTTACCGTGGGATATGATCGACAGCGGAGTTTCAAAAGCCTTTCTTCTTTCCGAGCGGCATAAAGCGGCGGCAGCGGCGACCACGCCATCCTGTAAGGAAAAATGTTCCGGCTGCGGGGTGAATCGGCTGGTCGATAAGCAGTTCTGCCGCTGGTGTCCCGGACATCCGGATACGACCGATTCCTCCGGCGACATCGCGGGAGATCGTCCTGCACCGCCCAAACCGGTGCTTCCGCCAAAGGGAAGTGTCAGGGCTGTGCGAACCATTCGCATTCGTTTCTCAAAGGGCGGCCCCGCGCTGTATGTTTCCCACCTCGATCTTTCCAAGGTCATGATGCGCGCTGTTGTACGATCCGGTCTGCCGGTTTATTATACGGAGGGCTTCAATCCTATTCCCAAAATGGTTTTTGCCACACCGCTTTCTTTAGGATGCGGAGGCGATGCGGAAATTCTCGATTTGCGCCTGATGGAGGACGTATCGAATGAGAAAATCAAAGCACGCCTGGCTGAAGTGATGCCCGCCGGAATTGAGATTCACGATGTGTATACCGCGAAAACAAAACCGAGTGATGCTGCGTATGCCGAAAACGAGATTACATGGGTGCATGGCACTTATACGGAGGAAACGTGCGCCGCGATCGAGGAATACTTCCGGCATCCAGTGGTCATGATGAAAAAATCCAAGAGCGGCGAGAAAGAGGTGGATGTGACGGATTTTGTCCGTTCCCTTTGTGCGAAGATCGAAAACAATTGCTTGGTTGTCACTGCCGTATGTAATGCAAACCAAGAGAACTATCTCAATCCATCGTATATTGTCGGTGCCATCGATCGGAAATTTGGCGTGACCGGAGAGAACGGTTATCATACCATCTGTCGCAAACGTTTACTTTGCGAGGACGGTGTGACGGATTTTAGATGAACATGGTCTGTCAACAATAAATTGCATAGGTGTGAAGGGGCGGTTTAGATGAAGCTGTTGAATGGCAACCGCTCCGCATCGTGATAGCTGTGCAATGCGACATTGAGTTTCTTGTTGGCGGAGGCGGCATCCGGTACTGTCTCCGCCAATCTATCATACTGCCGTGTCGAAGAAACGAATCTCGGATACTAGCGGTGTAAGTATGACTTCATAACACGAGGAACGGCTTCGAGCGTTACGAAAATAAAACGTAAAACACACTGTCCTGCTTCTGAAATGTGCTGAGATCCATGCACAGGCGCGTTCTCATGTACCGAAATATCCCATGAGCCCCCAATCACCAAGAA
>CAVIKO010000047.1:1420-15032 GCA_963643035.1 bacterium | reverse complement strand
GGGAAAATAGGTATTCGCCAACTCTTCGACAGAGGTTAGAGTTTCTCTAGCCTCTGTTTTTTGCTTTTTGAATTTCAAAATGAACATCCTATATGAGCTTTCATGGTTATGGAAAATGCGGGCATCGCACTTGCGGCAGAGGCTCTCTGCATGTTGGCAGTTTAAAGGTTCCGGAAAGAAAACGGGCACGGGAAAGCGGCAGCAATCGGTGCTACAACGTTTCTCATTGCCGGTGTGGCGATCATTTTGCCGATGCAGCTATGAAGGAACAAGACAAACGTCGCAATCAGCCTCTGCCCATCCACGCGCATGGACGGGACGGGGGCTTTCCTATTTGAAATTTTTCCGCATCCTCTTGACTGCGGATTTTTTTGTGGTATAATAGATGCAGGTACAACGATGTACATACAACCAAATGAGGTGGAAAAGCATATATGGATAAAACAGAACGAAAAATCACAAAAATTGCACGGGAAGCGGAGAAGCTTGTCACACTGCTCTTGCGGGAAGACGGCGTGGGGACGGCGGAAATTGATCTGATCCACGCGCTGCGCCATCATCCGGGATGCACCCAGGCAATGCTCGCGGAACTGTTGAATGCCGATAAAGCCGCCATCGCGCGTCGGACGAAGAATCTGGAGTTGAAGGGGTATCTCACCCGACAGGATGATCCGAACGACAAAAGGAGCAAGCTGCTCTATCCCACCAAAAAGGCGGAGACACTCAAAGCATCTAAGGCAGAGATAGAGTCCTCGTTTTACGAATTTCTGACGAATACGCTGACGGCGGAGGAATCGAATACTTTTGCGGATCTTCTCCAGCGGTTGTATACAGCGTCCAAAACCGAAAGCCGTGCGGGGTTCCCGCATTTTATAAAATGACGCTGAGGAGAAATTACGGATGTATGAAAGTGAAAAACGACTTTCGTCCGGACAAAATCGGCTCGTATTTCCGTGTGGAATGGTTGCCGCTGTGTTTCGTCACCTTGTCCGGGCTTATATACAACATCGGACTTATCACGTCTCCATGGTTTGAGGGCCGATTGGCGCAGTGCCTTGCCGATATACTCGGAGGGAGTGGGGATGTAGGCACGATGGCGGCGATGGTAGTACTGTACACCCTCGTCACATTTGCGGTACAGGCGGCGCGTTTTGTCAAGCGATTCTATGTTCGCCGGTTTGCCAACAACATCAACCGCCGGATGAAAGGAATCCTGTACGCGAACCTCGTACGGGAAAAACGTGTTGTTTTGGAAAAAGAAGGCGCGGGAGAACTGATGACCAAGGCGATCTCCGATGTAGACGATTGTGCGGAAGGAATGCGCAAATTTACGACGGAGGTCTTTGATACCGGTGTGGCGTTGATCGGATATGTCGTGATGCTTTTTGTATATGATTGGCGGCTGGCTCTGCTCAGCCTCTGTTGTACGCCCATCTCGTATTTCTGCGCGGCGCGGATGAAAAAGACGGTGCAGAGAGCGGGCGCGGCATACAAAAAGGCGTCAGGTGCTATGCGTGCCGATACATTAGATCGTGCGGAAAACGCTGTAACCTACCGGATATACGGCTGTGAGGATGCGAGAACGGAACGATACGAGAATACGCTGCGGGATTATGAAGAAACCGCTGTGTGCGCGAATGTGTGGCAGTCCGCGCTGCCGCCGTTGTATCTGGCAGTGTCGGAGTTGGGGGTACTTTTTATCCTGTGGCGCGGCGCGAGAAATGTGCTGGGTACGGGCTGGCTGACGTGGGACATCGCCGCATTTACGACCTTCCTATCCTGCTTTATGAAGCTGACGGTCAAATCCTCCAAGGTGGCAAAGCTGTTCAATTCCGTGCAGAAGGCGGAAGTCTCTTGGAAACGGATCCGACCGCTGATGCAGAGCCCGGAGCCGCTTGCCGCACTGCAGATCCCCGCACCCGCAGAGGTGACACTGGACAATCTCACCTTCTCCTATGGGGATACGCCGATTTTTGCAGGTCTTTCACTGACTGCCAAGCCCGGCGACATGATCGGCGTGACCGGTCCCGTTGCCAGCGGAAAATCCACGTTCGGGCGCGTATTCCTTTGTGAATTTCCTTATCACGGTGCTATCCGGTTTGGAAAACGGGAGCTGTCCGCGCTGACGCCCCGTGAGATCGCGGCGACAGTCGGTTATCTCGGTCACGATTCGGAGTTGTTTGCCGATACGGTGCGAAACAATGTGCTGTGCGGCACGGAGGCAGATCCTGATTTGTATTTAGCCGCAACAGGATTGTCTGACGAGGTGCGTGCCATGGAGAACGGGTGTGATACCGCAATCGGCAATAACGGCATCCGCCTCTCCGGCGGGCAGGCACAACGGCTGGCACTCGCACGCACGTTTGCCCATCCGCGTCCGATATTGATTTTGGATGATCCGTTTTCTGCACTCGACCGCAGGACAGAGGACGCTATTTTTGCCAATCTGCGGCAGTATGCCCGGGATAAGGTCGTCATTCTCATCTCCCATCGGCTCTATCATTTCCCGCAGATGGAAAAGGTGTGCTTTATGGAAGATGGTCAAACGGCAATCGGTACCCATGCGGAACTGATGGCATCTGTCCCGCGCTACCGTGCGCTATACGAAAGTCAGACAGGAGGCAACACAGATGCGCAGTACACAGAATGAGAATAAAAAAAGCACTCCCGACGTTTTCGCATCTATTCGAACGGCGGCGCGAACCCATCCCGTCCTCACGTTTGGGACGATTCTTTGTGTGGCGGCGTCCGTGGCGGCATCCCTTTTTCCCCCGCTCTTCCTTGCCCGTATCGTGGACAAGCTGACCTTGGAAATCCCGATTTCCTTTGCTGCAGTATGCCTGTATTTCGGCTCCCTCGTGCTGGAAGGCGTTTTATTGGCAGGGCAAGAGACGCTTCTCGTTGTGTTCGGGCAGAGGATGACCCACGCGCTCCGGTCAGAAATGGCGCGGAAGCTCAACCGACTGCCCGCCGCGACGCTGTCCACCCAAAACCCCGGAGAGGTAGCCGCACGATTTTCCGGGGATGTCGATACCGTGGAGGCTTTGTTTACGTCCGGGATCATCAGCATGGTGGCGGACGCATGCCGGATCGTATCGATTTTCATCGTGATCGCTGTGAAGAACACGGGACTTGCACTCCTGCTTATCCTGATTCTCCCGCCCTTTGCACTGTTTACACGTTATGTGCAGAAGCAGATGCTCACCGCGCAGCTTGCCAATCGTCGTGCTGTTGCGGCGGTAACCGGTCAGGTGCCGGAAACGCTTCACAACATCCGCACCATCCACGCGCTCGGAATGGAAAAATACATGGAGAAGCGGTACGACCGAAAGCTTGGTGAGGGCTATGCCGCTGTGGAACGAACGAATTTCTACGACGCGATCTATTCTCCGGTGGTACTTCTTGTGAATGCTGCCGTTGTGGGAGTTGTGATGCTCCTGTCCGTTTCCGGAAAGGCAGAACTTCTTGCACTGTTTGGGATGTCCGTCGGCACCTCTGTCGCGGTGATCCAATACATTGCGCGGATTTTCGCACCGATTGAGAGCCTGGGCATGGAGATCCAGACGATTCAATCGGCGATGGCGGGGGTCAAGCGTATCGATGCGTTTTTGGAACAGCCGGAGCGCCTGATTCCGGAAAAGCGGGAGAGGGCAGTGCGCGGGGATATTGTCTTCTCGCATGTGACCTTTGGCTATGGGAAAACGCATGTGCTGGAGGATTTCTCCATGACGATCCGGGAGGGGGAACAGGTCACGCTCATCGGCAGAACAGGGGCGGGGAAGAGTACCGTGCTCCGGCTCTTACTTGGACTGTATCGTCCGGAATCCGGGAAAATCACCATCGGCGGTGTGGACGTGGCAGAGATTGCGGACAGCGAACGGCGGCGGTGTATCGGCTGTGTGGAGCAGCATTTTACCCGCGTACCGGGAACGGTGCTTGAACAGATCACCCTTGGCGATCCCATGGTGACGGAGGAGATGGCGAAAAAGGCTGTGACCCTTGCCGGCATGGATGAGGCAATCGACACGCTGCCGGATGGATACCGCACGCCTTGTACGGACGGAATGTTCTCGCAGGGGGAATGGCAGCTATTGTCCATTGCACGTGCAGCGGCTGCAGAGCCGACGCTTCTGCTCCTTGACGAGATCACCGCCAATCTCGACGCGGAAACAGAATCGCGTGTACTGGAGGCTCTGCGCCGTGCCTCGGAGGGGCGGACGGTATTGTCGATCTCGCATCGAATTTACGAAAATCTTGGCGGCAGAACGATAGAAATCCACCGGGCGGAGACACATGGAGTAGAAACGCATGATTCCTGCAAGACGGCGGGATAAATCATATTGCCCACGATTGCCCAAAGGGCGATGGAAATGCGAAAAGTCGCGTTCATCGCCCTTCTTTTTTTACATTTTTGTGGGAGACTGCGCAGAAAAAAGGGCTTCTCTGCCACGATGGACAGAAAAGCCCTTTTCCGTATGTGTCAATGGAAAATTACTTTACCACAACGGAGGTGATGTGCGGGTTCACGCCGTTGTACCAGTACAGGAAGCCTTCCATGTCGATGGTCTGACCGATCTCCAGCGCCTTGACTGCCTTGTATACATCGGTGTCCGCGCCGCAGAGGTAGGATTCTACAGTGAAGGTGTAGGTCGTGCCGTTCAGAGAAACGTTGAAGTACAGGTCGCTGCCTTCTTCGCCGGAGCCGTCCCAGTTGTAGAGGAACGCCACATCGTTGCCGGATTCATCCTGGCCAGCCGCTTCCACGGTCATACCCTTGAAGGATACGAACTGGTTCTGGTAATTGATGAGATCGTCGGTGCCGAGCATTGCGGTTACATCGAGTGCGGAAGCGACATAATTGCCTTCCTCGATTTCAAATGTAGCATCGGTGATCTCGATCTCGCCGGACCATTCCGACTTGTAGCCCGTTACCTTGATTTTGGTGCCGGTAGTCAGCTTCTCATAGTCGGCTTCAGAGCATGCCATGTTGTAGAGGAAGTAGGCGCCGTCCTTGTCCTGGGTGTATACGGTGGCTTTGTCTTCCCACCAGGACTGCTTTGCCTGTACGTAGGCTTCGATCACGACCTGGGTATCCAGATCCGCCGCAACGTATTCGGCGTAGGTCATAACGCCCTCGGATTTCACATCCGCATCGTCCGTCTTGGAGCATGCGGCGAAACCGATCATGAGGGTCAGCGATAAGATAAGGGCAAGAATCTTCTTCATATACAATCACTCCTTATGTGATTTTTTCTGTCTGTCCGTAAGCAGACAGCCTTTTCCCATGGACGGATTTCCACGGGTACGATTATATTATACTGCAAATTTCCAATAAGTCAATGGAAATTGCGTTTTTTGTGAACATAATTTTTCGATACGCGTATTTTGCGCCGTCAACCGTCCGCATTTACGCCGCATGGTGCTTTTTTCGATCCATAATGTATCGATACGCGGCACACCCAAGGATCCCGCACCACGCGACCCCAAGCGATGCGAGCAGTACCACCGCCGTCTTCGGCAAAGGGCCAAGATCCGTGGATTGCTGTATGCCAGTTGTTTCGCGGGAATCAAGTCGGTACAGGGAGGTCATGTCCGAGAAGAGCTTTTCCATGTACGCTTCGTCGATGATCTCGTGCCTTCTTTCCGATTTCACCACGCTTTCGATCATTTGCCCGGCAGCATCTCGGAGAGAGGCGGACCCGTTGTAGACCGGGGTGACAAATGTGTTTTCCGTGTTTGCAAGCAGGAGCTTCGCAGCGGCGATCTTTATCTCGTAATGCTCGTTGTTGTCTTCCCCGCCGCGCGACAGATAATCGAGATACGCCGGATCGGACTGTGCCGTCGTCGTCACCGGAACATAGCCTTCCGTCTCGGAGTACGCGATCTGCACCTCGTTTGTCAGGAGATACTGCGTGAACAGCCATGACGCCATCACCTCACCCGGATCCTCTTTGTTGAATATGCAGATGGACGGCCCCTGCGAGATCATCTTCGGGTTTTCCGGATCCGCTTGCGGAATCGGCATCACAACCGTCTCAAATTCCACAAGATTTTCTGGTGCGATATCGGACAGCGGTGCGTGTGTGCCCATCCAGGTCGCGCCGGCCGTGGAGTCGATGGCGAAAATGCACTGTCCTGCGTTCAAAAAATTCGCGGGATAGCTCGATACCTTGAACGTCGAGAACGCGCCGGTCGCCGCATGGCTCGCGATCGTGTAGAGAAAATCCTTCGTCGTGTCGTTGAAAATCTCGATTTTCCCATCCTCGGTCGCGTAGCCGGCTCCGGTCTGCTTGAGGTAGGAGATCATCATGTTGTCTGTCGATTTATAAATGAACGGGATCAGCACATCCTGACCGTTTACAAGGTATTTTCCGTCTGCGCCCTTCGCCATCGCCGCTTCGGAAACCTCCCACAGGAAATCCCATGTCAGTGTCTCCGGCAGCGTATACCCGAGTGCTTCCACATAGGTTTTGTTGATGTAGCATGCCTCCGTGGAGCGCATATACGGCAAGGCATAGGTCACACCGTCAATGACACATTCCGAAAGGAACGAGGAAACGATTTCCTCCTTCGTCGGCGCATCAAACCGGAGTGCGGAGCCGCCCAGTCCATATGCCGTGTCGTTTATCAACTCGTCCAACGGAACTACAACGTTCGCACCTGTCTTGTAGGTCGCGATGTGGTCGGGATACGTGATGCATACGTTCGGCGTGGTCTGCGTCGCGATGTTCGTGATTACATCGTTGTAGATCTTACTGTAGTCCGTGTACAGACGCAGATTCACCGTGATGTTCGGATACAGCGTCATAAATGACTCGATCGCTGCCTTGTAGATGTTTGTCTGCGCCTTGTTCGTGTCATTTTTCGCCCAGAACGTGATCTCGTAGGATGTGTCCGGGTCAAAATCCGCAGGAATTGTAAAGGAGTCCCGGGAACGCGCCCCGTGACAGCCGCAGAATACGGTCAGACTGCACACCAATGCCAGAAGCAGCGCGGTAGCGCGGATATATGCTTTCATCCCTTTGTCCCTCCTCTGGATACGCCCGCCATGATCTGCCGCCGGAAAATCAGGAACAGAATGATCAGCGGTACAGAGATCACCACGACCGCCGCCATCATCGCCGGAATGTTCTCACGTCCGAAACCGTTTTCCCGGATCGCCTGGATCCCGCCGGATACGAGGAAATAGCGCTCGTCGTCCGTGATGAGCCGCGGCCAGACGTAGGAATTCCAACACTCGATCACCTTGAGGATCACTACTGTTACCACTGTCGGACGGCAGATTGGCAAAAGCACCTTCCAGAGATAACGGAAATCGCTCGTCCCGTCCACCTTCGCCGCGTAGTACAGTTCATCCGGCACCTGAGCGAAATTCTCTTTTAGCAAATAAATGTAGAAAACCGAGGTCACGGACGGGAGAATCAGACCTGTGAACGTGTTGCGCAGTCCTAAATCCGTGATCGTCACAAAATTCGTGATCACTACCAGCTCATTCGGGATCATCATCAGCGCGAGAAAAAGCGTGAAAAGGAGATCCTTGCCGGGAAACCGGAGCCGTGCAAACGCAAACGCCGCCAGCACCACGACAATGAGCATGAGAGCTGTTGTCAATATGGTGAAAACAAGCGTGTTCCAGAAATACCGTGCGAGCGGGACCGCCGTGAATGCTTCCCTGTAATTGGCAAGCGTCGGAGACAGGGTGAAAAACGCCGGAACGGCTTCGCTGTTGTACGCGCCGTAGCTCTTGACGGAGGTCAGAACCATCCAGTAAAACGGGAATAAAACCAGAATCGCCCAGACGGACAGGAAAAAGTAAATCACCGCCGAGCCAATCTTCGAGCGTATCTGAGAAGAACGCTCCAATTTTGTGTAATCCATAATCATACCCTATAAATCATAGTGTTGCAGGAAGAGATGAGGAATGAAAAATGGGAATTCGCCTGTTGCAACCAGCATCTACGAAAAACCTTTTTCTATGAAAAGCCTTTTCTCAAAAAGGTTCTGACATCGCGTCTCCCTGCGTCCCCTTAATAATGTACGTGCTTTCGACTGACCATGAGGTTGATGACGGTGATCGTGAGGATGATGGCGAAGAGGAGAATCGCGGCGGCAGAGGCATAGGAAGGGTATCCGCCGCTGTTGCCGTAGAGCATGTCGTAGATGTAGCCGACAATGGTGTTCATCTCCGCTGCGTTTAAGTCCACGCCAAAGAGCGCCACCGCGTCACTGTACGCTTTGAACGCACCGATAAAACCTGTTATGACTAAGTAAAAGAGCATCGGCGAAATCATCGGGAGTGTGATCTTGTAGAAAATGCGGAACCGGGATGTGCCGTCCACACGCGCCGCCGCGTAGTAGTTCTTGTTCACGGATGCGAGCGCACTGGTCAGGATCAGGATCTTGAACGGCATTACCACCCAGATTGTGTAGAAGCAGAGTACAAACATCTTCGCCCAGTGCGGCCCGTCAATGAAATCCACTCCCGACGAGCCGAACCAGTGGAGCATCGCGTTCACAAGCCCGTCCGAATACGCCGTTTTCTTGAATAGGATCATGAATACAAGTCCTACCGCCAACGTATTCGTTACATACGGCAGAAAATAGATCGTCTGGAACAGATGCTGCAGCTTCCGGATTGACGATAACCCGAGGGAAATCAGGAGCGCGATCCCTGTCGAGAGCGGTACCGTAATTACCACGAGCAAAAACGTGTTTTCCACCGCTTGCAAAAAGTACGGATCGTGCAGCACATATGCGTAATTGTAGCCGCCTACGCCGAAAAAGGTCTGCGATGCCGAATTGTAGCCCTCCTCAAAGGAGTATATGCATACGTCTACCAGCGGATATACCATGAATACGCCGAGAAACAGAATAGCCGGCAGCAGGTAGAGTAGGGCTTTCCACCACTTGTTTTCCATACCGTTTATTCCTCCGCAAACCGGATCCGTTCGCCGCTTGCCGGATCAAAGAGATGCACCTTGCGCGCCTTCAGGGTGAATCGTACCGCATCGTCCAAAGACGCGCTGTCCGAGGGGATGATTGCCCGCAGCGTTCCCGATTCATTCTCGATTGCCGGATGCGCAGCCACCACACTCACGTCGCGCCCCATCACTTCAACCGACCGCCTGCTGCAGACAAACGCGCCGTTTTCGTCCAAAATAAAGCCTTCCGGACGGATTCCGACCGTTACAGCTCCATCCGATACCCCCGGTACCGCAAGAACCGCCGCGTTGCCGAGATAGAGCTTGCCAGAACGCACATTCCCGCGGAACACATTGATCGGCGGTGTGCCCAAGAATTTTGCGCAGAACAGGTTCACCGGGTCGTCGTATACGGACTGCGGCTTTCCGGACTGTTGGAGTATCCCGGCGCGCATCACCACAATGTGGTCGGAGATGCTCATCGCTTCTTCCTGATCGTGCGTGACAAAAATCGTTGTGATCCCCGTCTCTCGCTGGATCCGCCGGATCTCCTCCCGGGTCTGTAAACGCAGTCGCGCGTCCAGATTCGACAGCGGCTCGTCCAGCAGCAGTACCCGCGGCAGCTTCACAAGCGCCCGCGCGATCGCGACCCGCTGCTGCTGACCGCCGGACAACTCGGATGGTTTGCGATCCATGTAGTCCGCGATCTGCACGAGTTCTGCCGCGTCCATTGCCCTCTTCAGCATTTCGTCTTTTGTCAGCTTGTCTTTTCCCCGCAGATTCTCAAGCGGGAACACAATGTTCTGCCGCACGGTCAGGTGCGGATACAGCGCGTAATTCTGGAATACCATGCCTACCCCGCGGTGCTCCGGCGCGAGCGCGGTTACGTCATCTTCACCGAAGTAGATTTTGCCTTCCGTCGGCTTCTCCAAACCGCAGATCATGTTGAGCGTCGTGCTTTTGCCGCAGCCGGACGGGCCGAGTAACCCGATCAGTTCCCCATCCGGGATCGTATAGGAAAAATCCCGCACCGCTGTTGTGGGAGACGAACCTTTGCCGCGCGCTGGGAATGTTTTTGTCAGATGTTCAAGCACTACCTTCATGCCGTCTATGTCCTCACTGTCCGATAGAATCGTTGCTGTCATTATAACACATTTTTCCGCGGTTTGGAAGAGAGTGGACGAAAAAAGGAGAGAAAAAGAAAGCTGTCCTTCCACTGTGCACCGTGCACCGGAAAGAAAGCTTTCTCTTTCAGACATCGATTTTCCTTTGTCTCAGCCTGCCTGGCTCTCATCGAGCTTCGGATACGGCGGCACGCCGAGTTCCGCGTCCATATTATGCAGCTTTTTCAGAGAGCCGATCGATTCCAGATAAAAGAGCGCGTGACCGGACAGAAACACATCGTGGAATGCATCCATGCCCTCGGCAGCTACGGATCGATGGTCTTCGTCATGCTGTTTGGATTTCATTTTGCCAGGGAATTACAGCAGATCCAGCTCCAGTGCGCATTTTGTGTTGTCTGGGTTCAATGTAAGACTGCGCCGGAAATAAGCGCGCGCCTTGTCCGTTTCCCCGAGTGCCAGCATTCCATAGCCGAGCATATAGGAAAGATTGGCTTCCCGCAGCACATTTGCATCATCCACGAAGCAGAGGTAGAAGAACCGCCCGCCCTTTACGTCGTTATGCGGATATACCGGCTGGGAGGACGCCCTTTAACATACATAAAGCAACAATCGTAATCCCACGCTTACGTATGAATAGAAGGCATTCAAGGGCAGTATTACCCTTGAATGCCTTCTATCTATTAGTTTTTTATTGGCGATCCGCGGAAAGTATGCGCGGGTCTGTATGTCCAATCTATCCGCACCTCTTTTAGACCAGCATACTCGTGGAGTTCAAACAGCTCGACTCTTTGACGTAAATTTGGGTATGAACCGCTCATTTTTATTTGCCATACATCAAAAATGCGCACAAAAAGATGTGGAAATTGATGGTGTTTTTTGTGTTGATCATCAACGGCATAGAAATCATGCTAATGCAAAAATAGAGATTGACTTCCGCTTCGATACATGGTATACTGAATACATCAGTAAATATTGTGGGGATATGTTTTATGGTTCATGCAAACCGGCCGTATCATATAAAGCGTATTTTTATTGGCATATAGAAATTCCACGTTCCAATCTCTATATGCCAAGCTGCCTAGGAACGAAACACTATAAATAAGGAGCAAGTAAAATGAGAAAAATTGTCAGCACTATTTTGACGTGTTCTACATTAATCAGCAGCCTTGGCATCTTCGTTTCTGCAAACAACACTTCACAATCAGAGTATCCTAACCAACTTGAAAGAAACGCCATCATTGAAGTCTTAAATGTTGTAAATATTGAAAAAGATGCAGTGGGATTACAAAATGTAGATTTCAACGATTTATATATCGGTGAGCGTATCTATAGATATGTCCTAACAAATGACGGTCTGGAAACAACCTGTTATTCTTATCCAATTCTCTATGATGACACCGTTGTTCTCATGGCAACATCAGGTAATGGCGATCATTTCCAAATAACCACATATGAAGCAGATCTTCTTAAAAGTAATCCTACAGATACTGATAGAATTGCTTTTATTAATGACGACACACATTTATACTTCTACGATGGAGTTGAAATGAAATGTGTTGATACGTATGAATCAGTCGAAAATAGAGTTAGTCTGCAAACCTACAGTACAGAAAGTTTCTGCCATGAAGCATCTGCCAGAGATATCTTACAGATGACATATTTAGGCAATTCGATGTTGTTAGGATATGAAGATATTCCCTACATTCAAGCTTCAGGAATGCGAGGAGGATATGACAACTACTATTCATGTACAGTTGATTTTGTGAGTCAAGACACTCTTACCGATTGTTGGGCCGCAAGTGTCGCAATGGTAACAAATTACATAAACGGGACGAGTTATACATCGCAACAAGTGTATGACCAGAGTATTCAGTACATTGAGGGACGTGGTGCAACAATGCATGAAATCGCATACATCTTGAGATACAAATATGGGTGCGGGAGTTTCAGTGTATTTGACACTGATTCACTGCTCTCTGATTCGGCATATGTTACAAACATGGTGTGCTACTGTCCTGTCGTGGCTGGCTTTAAAATAGCCGGAAGATCACAACATCATGCAACTGTTGTAGATGCAATTCACACTGCTTCTGGATATATCCGAGTATGTGATCCGTATGTAGGCAGAATATATACATACCGCTTTTATGATGATCCAACGCAGAGCTACTATGGCGAGTATGCATACACGAGTCCTGCAAGCTCAGACAGATTATATATGGTTTCGGGAGCCTCCATATATTCATGAAAACAAAAATACTCCTTGTTATATTCATTGTACTGTTTGTGCTTTCCTCCGCGCTTGCTGGATTCTTTATTTATACACAACGTGGACAATATCCGTTTAGGAAGTACTTTCTAGATGATGAAATAGAAAAAATCGTACTCCAATATGGAGGATTGCCAGAATATGAGATGAATGAAGAAACTATGCTGAAAGAGTGGGATTGGAGAGATTTGCGAGATTTTCTCCAAAACCTGCGGATCACAATTCCTCGCCTAGACTATACCCCAATATATGGTGGTTCTCTCGCGGATTTCTACATCTACCTAAAAAATGGTGAGGTGCATCGGATGAATTGCTATACCGCGTATGGAAAATATGGCTTTCGATTCGCCTATGTGGACATCGATGGGAAAAGTTATTTTACAGACTACTGGTATTACGTCGCTTTGTTGGAATTTATCGATCCCTACTATCGCTACATCCGATACGGCGAAAAATAAAGAATTCCAGAGAGAATCAAAACAGCTATTTCCACTGGATTTTTTCTGTTGAGAAACAAACGACGCTTGAGCAACTGAAAACTACTTAAGAAAATCCAAGAGGTATTGCCACACTTTTTTCCGCAAATTCACTCCTGTAGAGTTATGAATCGCTCCTCTGAAACTAACAATGGAGTAAATAGGATATAATGTTTCAAAAAAGAGCTAAAAAACACTTTACCCATCCCCGCCGACGCCCCATATCCGAGGCATGCTACCTATCCTCATTTCTTTCATTTGAATTACACGAAAACCGCAGGTGTAAATTTTACCCTGCGGTTCTTCATTTATACGATCAATCCGGCGTTTTTTGCCTCATTCCAGTTCACGTACAGTGCATCAACATTATAGTTGTGGTTGCGAGACTTCTCTGAATAAGAATCAATATATCCGTCATTTTTCATTTGCTGAATTGCCGTTTTTACAGTGTTTATATCCAGATTATATCGCTCGGCAATTAGCTGCGAAGTTTTCGCAAATGTATGCTGTATCTTGAAATATCCATTCTCCTTTTCCTTGAAATATTCAAGAATATACTTGTAATACATATCAGCGACGTTTTCGCCGTTTATGATCTCATACCATGAAGCCTGCTCAGTAAGAAGCTGGCTTACCGAGTTTTTAACGCCGTATACTCCTACCGGATGACCTGTTCGCACAAGATACATTACCACATACGTGAAGTGGCTGTCACCCGTCATCAGAATAAAAGTTTCGTCTCTCTTCAACAGTGCTGCCTTCTGGTACAAAAAATCGAGCATGATAAAGTCTGTATCATTCTTATTTTTGGGATTGCAGGAC
>CAVIKO010000047.1:0-1410 GCA_963643035.1 bacterium | reverse complement strand
CGTGTCGATAATGTAGTTGCTGATTTTTCGCAGCTTGTCCACTTCGCGATAAATATCCGGGTCTGAATAATCAGCAAAGAAATATATCTCCGGGATATAATACTTTTTCTTGAGATCCGCTACCCATGTGTCAAGCGTGGGTGAAACATTGTAGTTCTTCTTCATTGAATAAAACCAGTGTTCATAATCCACATATACATATGCGGTTGGTGCTCTTGGCTTTCTTGATAGAAATTTCACTGTAACCTCCTACTTATACAGTTATTGTATCGCCGAAGATATACAGATAGTAGTCCTCCAACGTAGGTATCACTATTTTGGAATCTTCGGAAGGTTTTTCGTCTGAAAGCACCCTAAGTGAAACATTTCCGCTTTCCTCGTCTCGTGAGATATTCGTCACGCGGAATGTGTCCTGCATCGACTGTACTTCTGATTCAAGGCAAGGGACGTTCCAAACTTTTCCCTCGATCTTCTTTGTCAGCTCGTGGGGTGGAGCGTTGTCAACAATCACACCCTTTTTCAACATGATGATGTTACGTGCGATAAACTCTATGTCTGAGACAACATGCGTAGCTATAATGACGATTTTATTGAATGCAATTTTGGAAATATAATTCCGGATAGCGATACGCTGTTTAGGATCAAGTCCTGCGGTAGGTTCGTCGAGAATCAGAATTTCCGGATCCCCCAAAACCGCCTGTGCGAGTGTTAGACGCTGTTTCATTCCGCCGGACAGCGCGCCGATTTTGCGTTTTGGAACATCGTCAAGCTCGACAGCGGCAAGGATTTCCGGAATGTCCTTCTTCGCTTTTTCCTTCGGTAAACCTTTCAGAGCCGCCATGTACCACATGAACCGCTCGACAGTAAAGCTGGGATAAAGCCCAGGATACTGCGGCATGAAGCCGAGCTTTTCACGGAAGCGAACTCCCATGTGTAGTACGTTTTCTGTGTTATCGGAATCGTCGGTGTAAGTGATCTCGCCTGAATCGGCTTTGAGATTATCGGTGAGGATGTTCATCAGCGTAGATTTGCCTGATCCATTGGGACCAAGAAGCGCATATATACCGGGTTCAAATGTTGCTGAGAATTGATTTAGCGCCAAGTTATTTCCATATGCTTTGGTGATAGCATTTATATTAAGTGTCATTTATTCCACATCCTTTTTGATTTGAATATTCCATAAAGACTGCTTATTGTCACTACAGTGGAAAAAACAGCGCCTTCTATAGATTTTAGTAAAATTGGAGTTGCTTCCATAGCATCCACATAGTCAATCCGATTCAAAGCAGATATACCTAATGTTGATAAGATTCTTGGAATGAGCGTCAACATGGTTATGCAGATTATTGTCGAACTGCTCTTTTTAGACATTAACGAAAATGATGTGGTCAGTATAGCAAGGACTATATA
>CAVIKO010000046.1:0-15306 GCA_963643035.1 bacterium | reverse complement strand
CAACTGAACTGCTTAATGCTGCTTGGTTCCCCACCTGACATGGTTCACAGCCGTTAATCGCACAAGACCCATTCGTCACCACAGTCCGCAACGAAGCAAAGACCTCACAAGTTCTGCCCTCGTCCCGGGAATCCACCCCTGCTATAGCGGATTTCAGGTACAGGACGCCGCTAATTCCCCGGTTGGTATGGCCTTATTTCACGAGTTATTTCACTTGTCTTACCCATTTATTATAGCATACTTTTCGATAAATTGCAATAGGCTCGTGCAGGAATTTTCTTTTTATTCAAAATTTGCTGCACCATGCCTATACATGTGGCTCGTTTGCCTGTCAGAAATCATTCTCATATCGCGCACCGCTTGCATGCTCTTTCTCAATGACACATATTTTCATCGCCCATTCGATGTACAACACGTCCATGGAAAAACGGTTTGTCCTGTACTATATTCTGCTTTTTCCACAGCGGCTGTCAACGGTTCAAGCACTTCACTTTCACCTCCCTATACAAACCTGCCTTCATCAGCTTTCATCACCGAACACCTATCGATTTTCCGGCAACACACAGTATCCTTCCAAACGTATGACACACCTCACATCCGGCTCATACTACCGCGTCAAACGTAAAAAGACGCTGTGTGCATCTGTTTTAGGATACGGCACAGCGTCTTTCGCATATTTTATCTTACTTGGTGATGGTAATCTTATTGATGGTTCCAGCCTTGTCGGGATCGATGCCGCGAACAATCGTCAGCTGGCACGCCAGCATCTGGAAGAACAGAACGGAGATGAACGGAGAGGTCAACTCGCATTCGGTGTCCGGCAGAACAATACCGTGTGTACCAGGCAGGATTCCTGCAGCGTCATTGGTGACAACGAACACATCTGCTTCTTCTTTGAGGAGCTTTTCAATGATGTCTGCCGAGTCTTTTTCTGTCGCACCTTTCGGGGAAATCACAAATACGAGGTCGTTCTTCTTTACTTGCGCAATCGGACCGTGGTGGAAATCAGAAGTCGGATATCCCTTCATTTTCAGTTTATTGGTTTCCAGCATCTTCAGCGCGCCTTCCAGAGCGATCGGGTAGGAAATACCGCGACCGAGGATGATAGCGCCGGGGATATTCTGGTACCTCTTGGCAAGCTCAACGATTTCTGCCGTATTCTTATCAAAGAATTCCGCCACCTTGGTATGTACATTTGCCAGATTTTCAAGGAACTGGACGTTGCCGGACCACTTTCCGGCAATGGCGGCAAGAAGCATCATCTGCGTGGTGAAGGTTTTGGTTGCCGCGATGCTTGCTTCAAATCCGCAGTCACAGAAAAGATGATACTTTGCAGTTTTTGCCATCGGAGATTCCAGATTGTTTGTGATGGCAACGGTGATAGCTCCTTCTTCATTCGCGCTCTTCAACACCTCCAGCACATCCTCCGCTTTACCGGACTGGGATACACCGATCACAAGCATACCTTTCAGATGAACGCGCGCACCATACTTGGTGAATACGGACGGCGTACCTAGAGTACACGGCAGACCTGCTAAAATCGCAAACAGATACTGTGCGTATACACAGGCGTGATCAGAGGTACCTCTGGCAGCAAAATAGATCCCATTGACACAGGCATCCTTTGCTTCCTTTACGATTGCGTCCACAGTGGGCATATTGTCGCCGAGAACCTTCGCAAGCGCGGCAGGCTGTTCACGGATTTCTTTTTCGAGATTGATCATACTTATATTCCTTCTTTCACAAATTAAACACGACTTTATATCAAGCCGAGTGACTTTATGATAAAAATACCGAAGAAGATGGTGAGAATGCAGAGAAACGTGGTGAGCAGAAGAATTTGTGCCGCAAGTTCTCCGTCATTTCCCATTTTCTTTGCCATAATATAACTGGATACCGCCGTCGGTGCGCCAAACAGAATCAAAATCACGCCGAGGGATGCATCCCGGAAACCGAGAAGCGCCGCGATCGTGACCATGACTGTCGGCAGGACAACGGTTTTTCCCAATGACGACACTACTGCATATCCAACTCTTCCGCGCAGACTTTCCGGTCGGAAATTTGCGCCGAGACTGATAAGCGCAAGGGGCGTCGTAAGACCACTGAGATAATTTAAGCTTTTGTTTATAACGACCGGAAGCTGCCATCCGTACAGCATGAACGGAATGCCTAACACCACGCCGATGATAAGTGGATTCGTGACAATATTTTTGAGGATATGCAGCAACTTCTTGCCATCCAATTTCTGGGAACTATCGGCAGAAAAAAGCGACAGTAAGATCACAGAATACGCGTTGAACATCAGGATGACGAATGGCATTACAATCGCGATTAAGGTGGTTCCGGCTTCTCCAAACATGTTGTCTGCCAGCGGCACACCCAGAATTGCAAAATTTGATCGACACATTCCCTGTACAAACGCGCCGCGTTTCGTCGCATCATGGATGCAGAGCAATGCCAATAGACTTACAAAAATAAAGGATGCTGTGACGGTGATAACGCAGAACGCGATCAATCGACCGTCCGCTAACTCTGAAAGAGAGCCGCGCGCGACCTCAAGAAAAAGCATAATTGGCAGCGCTAGCTTGAACACAAGTTTTTCTGAAATGTCCAGGAAACTGTCGTTCACAAAACCAATCCGTTTCAGGACAACGCCGACCAATACGATCAAAAAGATCGGTGCCACAGCGTTGAAGCTATACAGGAAATTGGATGCCATCAGTTCTCTCCCCCTTCCGTTTCGGCAACAGAGGTGAAATAATCGTCAATCCCCTCCGCCACCGCCACGGAAAACGTTTTCTGCCAGTCCGGATCAGTTAGCTTTGCCACATCCGCAGCGTTGGTGATGAAACCGACCTCAATCAGCGAAGCAGCCGCATAGGTTTCCCGGATCACGTAATAGGATTCCGAGATCTTCATGTTGTGTACCGCAACTTCTTTATCTTCCGGAAACGTCTGGTTCAGCCGTGCCTGGATCGCAGTTGCCACAGCTGCAGAATAGAGTTGCTTCTTTACACTGCTCTCGCAATAATAAATCCGGGTGCCACCGACAGAATAATCCTCGTCAAATGAGTCGCAATGAATAGAAACATAATAATCTATCTGCTGATTGTTGGCGTAAGCGGTTCGTTCTTCGGGACTGTATTTATTATTGCCGTTTTCATTGACCTCCTGCGGAAAGGAATTCCCATCGTGGGTCATGATTACGGTATACCCGAGTTGTTCAAGCTTATCACGCACGAGATTGGCGTACAGTAAAGTCAACTCTTTTTCTGTGTGATCGGGCATAAAGTCGCTTGTACACCCATTGTCGTCAAATCCGTGACCGGGATCGATGCATATGGTGATGTTGTGCGGAGCGACGTTTTCATCATATCTTCCGACCCCCGTGGAAGGAGACGCGGCATTCTGCCCCGTCATTTTCGTTTTCACAGACACATTTTCATCTCCATTGGAGGAAGAACAGGCAGTGAAAAGAAAGACTAGGATCAAAAAAAAGGAAATGAGAAGAAATTGGTTCGGTCGTTTATTCATGAATCATTCCGTAATATCCGCAGGCAAGAAATCCGCTGAGATAACCTTGCCTACCTCTTCACACAGAGACGCCCGGGTCAGCCCCTTCACCATATGTACCGCGGCAAGTTCGTTCGTATACTGTGCCAAATCCATTGCCTGATATCCAACGCCGATGTCCGTGTAGTGTGTGACGATCGGATGGATTGCGGTATCAGAAAGCGAGATGGAACCGTCTGCATTCACCACAATGTTCATGGTCAAAATGCTGCTGAGAATCCCGGTGCGCGTATCTCCATCTGAAAGAAGATTGCCAAGAGAATACGCAACAAAAGTCTTTGTACCATCCTCGGTATCAAGCCATTCCGCTTTTTCGAGCTTAGTACCATTACCAACGATCACATCAGCCCCCGCCTCAGCAAGCTGCATGGCGATCGGCCTACGATTGTTGTTGTCCGCGTCCCAAGTAACAGATACTATTACCACATCCGATATGAGATCTGCATAGGTTACGGTTGCTTCCACAGCGGTCATATCTGACAGATCCGGCACAATCGTTTCTCCCACAGGCGCGGTTTCCACAAACGACAGGAACGCAATAGTGACACCATCCTTTTCATAAAGGCGGACATCATTTGCGTCGATGCTGTCACTGTACGCGCCAATAGTAGTCAGCCCTTCCGCATTGACCGCCGATGTGGTACTGATCAGACCATCGCTTGTCAGGGTATACTGCCCCGCGACATTGATAAGATCAAAGCCAAGCTCGCGCAATGCTGGAAGTTCCTCGACAGGGATTTCGTTGTCCAACGGATCCGTATCCACAACTGGTCCCTGTAGGGTAGTCATGGCAAAATCCGCATTCTGGATGAGCGGGTAAACACCGGAATACAAGGTCAAAAAGCTATATTCCTTGTCATCGCGCGCCCTAGATGCAGCATCCGCACGGAGATTGTCGTTCGCGGAAATTCCACCGGAGATGGCAAGCGATACGGTAGTAAACGATTCCTCTGCGACTGCGGCAACTCCATTCGCATCGGACTGTCCCACTGCCTCGGAGGTATCCTTCTTTTCCACTTCACTCTTCCGTTCCGCCTGCTGAAGTGTGGGTGCAACGGTTTCCTCTCGTGCATTGATCACACTGGTGGCATCCCGCATTTCGAGGAAATTGCAGGAGGTGGCTGAAACTGTCAACAGACCGAGAGCACAGAAAAGTGCTCCCAGTCTATGGAATTCATGAAATGTATACATGATTTTATTTTCTTTCTTCCAAAACTTTCTTTTCGTATGCCTTCATGTCTGCGATCCATGCGTCTCTGACCGGCACATTCTGCTTTTCACAGTACATATCCCAAACGGCGTTGAAGGGATACGTTTTGATTTCCTCAAGGTATGCGAGGCGGGAGGTGTAATCCCCATCCGCTTCTAACTTCTGGAGGAGTTCCACCGGTTCAAGAGCCGCCCATAGCATTGCCTTCTGCATGTTTCTGGCGCCAATAGCCCAGCATGCAATACGATTGATAGAGCCATCAAAGAAATCGAGTCCGATGTACACACGATCCTCATAGTGACCGCGCACGATTTCACTCGTGATCGCCTTCAACTCTTCATCAAGAATAACCACGTGGTCGCTGTCCCAACGAACCGGGCGGGAAACGTGGAGCATAGTGCCCTTTACAAACTGGAGTACAGCAGAGAGCTTATCAGAAACAACCTCAGTCGGATGGAAATGACCGGTATCGAGCGTCAGACAGGTATTGTGCTTCATTGCACAGCCCATGTAGAATTCGTTGGAGCCGATGGTGCAGCTCTCTAGACCAATGCCAAACACTTTACTTTCCATACCGTCAATATCGTACCGCGGATCAACTGGAACAGCAAAGATCTGGTCATAGGAATCAGCAAGGCGTGCTCTGTAGGCAGCGCGATTTACTGGGGTATCCTTAAATCCATCGGGAATCCAGAAGTTGTTCGTGGAGGGCATACCCAGTTCACGACCAAAAGATTCACAGATCTTTCTGGACTGAATACCATGCTCAATCCAGAATTTACGGATCGCCGGATCGCTATGGGACAGAGTGAAGCCGTCCGCCGCGAGAGGATGAGAGAAGAACGTCGGGTTAAAATCAAGGCCAAAATGGTTTTCTTTTGCCCACTGTACCCAAGAAGTGAAATGCTCCGGAGCGATTTCGTTCCGCGCTACCTTCTTGCCGCCTGCATCCAGATAGATAGCATGCAGAGAGAATTTCTTGGTACCGGGGATCATCTTGGCTGCCGTTTCAAAATCCGCACGCAGCTCGTCAATGTTCCGTGCCTTTCCGGGATAGTTACCTGTGGACTGAATACCGCCGGAGAGTTCTCCGTTCGGATTTTCAAAACCAGTAACATCGTCACCTTGCCAGCACTGAATCCCCACAGGAGTCTTTGCAACTTTTTCCATGGCCGCGTCTGTGTCCACGCCGAGAGACGCATACAACTCTTTTGCAGCTTCATACAGTTTTTCGTTTGTCATTGTTTTTTCACTCCATTTATGTAATTTGAGTTTAACGATTGTTGTGGTAGATACGCTGCCCATCCATGTGCAGTCAATCCACTGTATGCGGTTTATTCTCCGATCAAACTAAGGAATCTACCATATGCTTCATCCCACGCAGATGCGTTTGCCGTATCCGGCGCAAATTCCTCTACGTCAAAGGAATTTCGGATGATCTGTCTCGCCTGCCACATATCGGAAACCTCACCGGACGCGATCGCCTGCATAGCGATATTACCGAGACAGGTGGCTTCCACCGGTCCTGCACAAACTGTTCTGTGAGATGCGTCTGCTGCGAACTGGGACAGCATCCGCTCTTTTGTGCCGCCGCCGACGATGTTGATTACCGGATATTTTCTCCCCGTGATAACTTCCAGCTTTTCTGCTGTCCAACGATAGCGGAGAGAGAGAGATTCAAAGATACAGCGGACGATCTCGCCGACCGTTTCTGGTACGTGCTGTCCAGTCTCTTTACAGTAATCGCGGATTCTCTGAGGCATATTGCCAGCCGTTGCGAACCGCTGATCATCGGGATTGATAATAGACTGAAGCGGTTTGGAGGCAAGTGCCTGCTCGGACAGTTCATCGAAGGTATATTTCGTGCCTTCTCTTGTCCACTGTCTGCGGGATTCCTGTTCAATCCACAAACCCATGATGTTTTTCAATACACGAATGGTGCCAAATACGCCACCCTCATTTGTGAAATCATATTTGAGAGACGCATTGTTGATCACCGGCGTTTTGGATTCGATGCCCATGAGAGACCATGTACCGCTGGAAATATAGAGGAAGTCCTCATTTTCCGCTGGGACAGATAATACCGCGCTGGCAGTGTCGTGAGAAGCAACTTTAACAACTTTTGCGGTAGAATTTCCGGTTTCCTCCCCGGGTAGAAGCGTACCGAGCAGTGTGCCGGGTTCCACGATATCGCAGAGGAGCTTTTCCGAAATACCGAATTTCGCGAGCAGATCGGTGGCGTACCCTCTGGTGCGTACATCAAGCATGGCACCAGTGGAGGCGATGGTATATTCCGTCTTTTTCTCCCCGGTCAGGAAGTATCCGAGAAGATCCGGGATATGCAGCAGTTTATCTGCGTTTTCAATGAGCCACGGACGATCGCGCATGTCGGCTACGATCTGGTACAACGTGTTGAAATTCATGGACTGGATACCGGTCTTGCCATAAATCTCCGTCCACGGTGCGTATTTACCGAACACGTAATCGGTAATGCCGAGCGTACGCTCGTCGCGATAGTTGAAGGGATTGGCAAGGAGCGCGCCAGTCTTATCGAGGTAACCGTAGTCCACTCCCCAGGTATCGATACCGATGGTATCCACGCCTCCCTCATCCTTTGTCGCCTGTAGGATCGCGTTCTTGATTTCAAAAAGCAACCGCAACGTATCCCAGTAGAACCCTGTAGGGGTCATAACGGGATCGTTGGAGAAGCGGTGGATTTCATTTAGGGTAAACTTTTTTCCGTCATAGCTGCCGAGGATCCCCCTGCCGCTGGATGCGCCCAAATCGATGGCGAGCATTTTCTTTTGAGCCATGTACTTATGTATCCTTTCTTCTATGTCACTATTTGTGTCTATCATCTATCATCTGTTTTCGATTGTACGGCGGCGCTCAAACTTCAGTCGTGCGCGGGAAGCAGTTTCTTGTAGCTGTAATCGCCGCTGCAAACGCTTCCTCCGCCGTTGCAAAAGTATTTCCGATCGCGGTATGCTGTACGCCGCCTTCCAATGCCGCCAGACCGTCAAAGACGCGCAGATGCGGTTCTACAGTCAGGATAAAATCTCCGGTGCGCGCATTGTTGATGACAGCAAGCAGTTCTGGGATACAGCCGACGCCCATGCCTGCCGGAACGATGGTGCCGTTTCTGTGTGCATCCTTGATGTGCATGTAGTTCATGTACGGTGCAAGCATATAGTACGCATGCGGGAACGGTTCTGTTCCGCACTGGATGAAATTTGCAGGATCGAACACACAACCGAGTCTGCCGTCGAAGACATCCAGAAGGTCGAGACAACGCTCCACTGTGTCGCCGTAAATACCCTTTTCATTTTCGTGGCAGAGAGAAAGACCGTAAGTTTCCGCGATATCCAACATTCTGCCGATCCGATCAATCACCTCATTCCGGTATTCGTCATACTTGCCGTCCGGGATGTAAAATGAAAACATACGAATCCGCCGACAGCCCATGATTTCCGCAGTATCGCAGGTTTGTTTCAGTTTTTCAAGATGCGCATCCATCGGATCGGTGATCTGGATCTTGCCAAGCGGAGAACCGATCGCGGACACGGAAATGCCGCAGGCATCCAGTTTTCTCTTCACATCCATCGCTTGCATCGGGGACAGATCGGAAACGTTCACGCCGTCAATATTGCGCAGTTCCGTCATCTTGACCTTATTTTTGAGCAATCCCTCGATCTGACTGTCCAGATTCGAGGAATATTCGTCTGAGAACGCACTGAGCTTAAATTTAACCATAAGTCTTTTTCTCTGTATACGGAGTCCATCTGGATCCCGTATTGCTCCTTTCTTTATTCGGAGAATGCGTATATATCCTGTGCGCAGCATATTCCCGTTGTTTTCCAGACGGATAAAAATGCCACAGCTTTCACTTATACAGATATTATAGCATCTTCCCGCGCGTATTGCAACGGTTTGTTATGAATTTTTCGGAAAACTATCTGTAAATATGTACAAGAAACGACGGTATCCGCGATGGATTCAAAAGACAGTGCTGTATTCATCACGTTTTTGCGCCCAAAAGCTTTAGAGCAGCATTTCCGTCACTTGCGTTTGGAGCAGTAATACCCCCAGTTGAATATGCGGTTATTTGAGTTCCACCACCGTAACGCCGTAATCCCCTTCGCCATACTGTCCCGCACGGAAGGACGTGACCCGCCGATCATCTTTAAAATGCTTCCACAGTGCAGTACGGAGTGCGCCGGTTCCTTTGCCGTGAATGATGGTTGCGCTTTGCACATGCGCCATTCTTGCGTCATCGAGGTATTTGTCTACCACGAACCACGCTTCTTCACCGGTCATACCGCGTACATCACATTCAAGCTTGAAATTCCGGGACACGGACGTTTTCACGCCACCAGACTGCTTTTTCTGCGTTTTTTTCAGTGTTGCTTCATCGATAAGGCGCAAATCGGATACATTTGCCTTCGCTTTTACCGCACCCATACGGACGGTTACATTTCCATTTTTGTCCGGATTCTCCAGAAGAACACCACTTGTACCGAGGTTCCTGTGCTGGACAGCGTCCCCCTTATGCAGCGGACGTGGCAGAACGTAATCGTCGTCTCCGGCGTCCTCAGGCTGGTTTCGGTCGTCGTATTCGCGCATACTCTGACGAATATTCCGTTTGGCAGCAGCGATTTTTTCCGCAAGATCCGCAGCATCTTTCTGCCGTTTCGCCTCCTCCAACTGATCGAACACATACTGACTGGTGATTTTGGCTCCAGAGAGCATTTCCTCCGCTTTTTTTCGGATCCTCTCCGCCTCTTTTTCTGCGTTTCCGACCTTTTCCGCGAGCTCCTTTTCCGCTTTTTCCTTGTATGCCGTAAATTCTGTGCGTAACCGTTCCGCTTCCTGCCGCTCCTCGTCGAGCGCGTGGCGGCTTGCTTCCAGCTTTTCAATTACATTTTCAAAATTTCTGCTGCCGCTGTCCACGAAAGCCTGTGCACGGCGGACAAGCACCGGAGAGAGGCCGAGCTTTTCCGAGATCGCAAAAGCGTTGGATTTGCCGGGGGTGCCGATGATGAGCCGATAGGTCGGTTTTAGTGTTTCCACATCGAATTCGCAGGAAGCGTTGCAGACATTCTCCGTTTCAATCGCGTATGCTTTCAGTTCCGCATAATGCGTGGTCGCCGCACAGAGCGCACCGGTCAACCGAACCTCCTCCAAAATGGACATAGCAAGCGCCGCGCCCTCCACCGGATCTGTTCCCGCACCGAGTTCATCAAACAGCACGAGGGAATGTTCCGTCATTTTTTCGACGATCTTGACGATTCCCTTCATATGAGATGAGAAAGTCGAGAGAGATTGTTCAATACTCTGTTCGTCTCCGATATCCGAGAACACTTCATCAAAAACACAAAGCCGGGACGGTTCCTCTGCGGGAATGTGAAGCCCCGCCTGGTTCATGAGCGCAAAGAGTCCAATCGTTTTCAACGTGACCGTCTTACCACCTGTGTTCGGACCAGTGATAACGATCATCTGCCGTTCCTCATCCATAGAAAGCGAGATGGGAACAACGGTCTTTTTATCAAGCAGCGGGTGACGCGCCTTACGCAGGTCGATCTCCTTCTTGTCGGTAATCACTGCGGGAGATGCATCCATACGATAAGACAACTCCGCACAGGCAAAAATCAAGGCAAGCTCGTTGATATTGAGATAGTTCAGAACCATCGCTTGGCCGGATACCGCCACTCCCGCCGATAAATCGCGCAGAATTCGTTCGATTTCATGGGTTTCCCGGCTTTCCAGAGTGCGCAGTTCATTGTTCGCCTCCACGACCGCCATCGGTTCAATGAACAGGGTCGCACCGGATTGTGAAGTGTCGTGGATCAGTCCTTTGACCTCACTGCGATATTCCGCTTTGACCGGAATCACATACCGTCCACCGCGCTGGGTGACAATATTCTCTTGCAAATATTTGGACGTGCCTGATACGTATTTCTGCAAGATGTCCTGGATCTTGTTGTTCGTCTGCCGGATCTTACGCCGGATTTCTCCAAGCTCCGGACTCGCCTCATCTGCCACAAAATCCTCCGCGACGATGGCACGTGTGATTTTTTCCTCCAACAGTCGATTCGGAATCAGTCTGCCGAATATCTCATTGAGAGAGGTTTCCGGCGTATGATCCCCGCGGATATAGTCGGTAAGCGTCCGGGCGGTGCGAAGTACAGCGGCACAATCGAGCAGTTCCCGCATGGACAGCATCGCGTTCTTTTCTGCACGCTCGACCGAAGCGCGAATGTCACGCACATTTCCAAACGACGGCTGTCCCTTAATACCGACCAGTTTTTTCGCATCGGTCGTCCTCTGCTGCCGAACGCGCACCTTATCGACATCCGCGGTTGGCGTCAATTGGAGGACAAGCTCACGCGCACCGTCTGTCTGGGCATACTCCGCGAGCATTTCCCTGATTTTTTGAAATTCCAATATATATAATGCTTTTTCGTTCATAGTCATTCTTCCCTTTCACGGGATGCATAATTTCTGCGACCGCCTACAGAATCGGAGCTTTCAGTTTTTTATAGAAATCAAGTGATGGAAAGCTGTGTTCAAGATGGTTAATCAGATACCTTTCACACGCGACGTTCAATACCGTTTTGTCCTGTTCCTCTGTTATGCGAAAGGAAAACAGCTTCTTGATCGGTGCTGTGGCGATATAGTACATGGCGCGGCGCACAGACGGCGAAATGCGGATGTGGATTTTCGCAGTTGTGTCATCCATAGCATATCCGGCGGAATGCACATATTCCTCCTGACAGGTTTTGCAAAACAGTCTCCCGTTCATAACGTCGAGATACATTGGCTCGTCCGCCTTTCCCTCGTGGCATCCGGCACAGAGGAGCAAATCCGGCTGAAAGCCCGCATGGCAGACCGCACGGAATTCATACGCCGCTTTGACCCGTTCCGGCGGAATATCGTCACGGTCGGACAAGGCGTACAGAGCGTTTAATGTCATCTGCATCAGCTCCGGATCGGCAACTTCCGGCATGGCGAGATCATCCGCGATTGCACAGAGATAGGTTGCCAATGCCAGCCTCTCCACATCAAACCGGATCCCCATAAAATTTTCAATGTATGTGCTGTCATTGACATAATAGCACTGCTTCGGTTTGCGCAGAGAGAAGGTGGCATAAGTGAACAGTTGAGACGTGGCAGCATTCCGGTTGTTCAAGCGACGCACATCCCTTCCATTGACGGACAATTTTCCGCGATCCGCCGTGAGCAGCGTGATCATCTCATCCGCTTCGCCGAATTTTGCCTCCCGGATCACAAGCCCGTCCACTTCCATCAGTTCCATTGTCGGCTGTCCTCTGCTCTATTTCACAGTTCCTTTTTATCGTATCCGAAATTTTGAAGGCTGAAATCGCTGTCGCGCCAATTTTCCTTGACCTTGACCCAAAGATTCAGATACACCTGCACACCAAAGAAGGCTTCCATATCTTCTCTGGCATAGCTGCCGATCCGCTTTAAGGTTTCACCGTTTTTTCCGACGATGATTCCCTTGTGCGACTGCTTTTCACAGAAAATCTCCGCCCGGATCCGCAGCATTTTTGTATCCTCTGTAAATTCCTCGATCACCACCGCCGTGCCATGCGGTACCTCATCGGACAAAACGCGAAGCAGCTTTTCACGGATGATCTCCGCCGCAATCTGTCTCTCCGGCTGGTCGGTAAGCGTATCTTCATCGAACATCCACTCACCATCTGTGAGAAACTGCGCCGCCTCTGCCAACACCTCATCTACGTTCTTGCCGCTTTCAGCACAAGTCGGAACTACAGCGGCAAAAGCAAAGAGCGAGGCGTACTCTGAAATCGTTTCAGCAAGCCGTTCTCGGTTGATAAGGTCGATTTTATTGAGTACAAGCATCGCGGGCAATCCGCTTTTTGCAATCTGCTCTATGAGCCGCTTCTCAATATCACCCGCCGGATGTCCCGCGTCTGCAATGAGGATCACTGCATCCGCAGAACTGACGGAGGAACGTACCGACTTCATCATATAGTCGCCAAGCCTATTCTTTGCCTTGTGTACGCCGGGCGTATCGAGGAACACATACTGCGCCTCATCCTTGGTCAATACTCCGAGAATCCGGTTGCGCGTGGTCTGTGGCTTGGACGACACGATGGCGATTTTTTCACCGAGCAGATGATTCATTAAGGTGGATTTGCCGACATTCGGTCTGCCGACAATTGCAATCGTTGCTGTTTTTTTCATACTTTATACTTTCCACGGTCAGAGACGGCAATCCGCCGCGCCGCCGGGACAGATCCTTTCTCTCTATATCCTGCTTCTATCTTTTTTTCGTTTTACGCTTTTTTCTCTCCGCGCGGCAGTCCAAGAATCTCCATAATCTCGCGCTGTCTGCGGAACATATCTGCTTCCTCTGCCGGAGAAGTTTCATGGTCATAGCCAAGCAGATGGAGTACAGAGTGGACAGTCAGAAATGCTGTTTCCCTCTCGAAGCTGTGTCCGTACTCTTTCGCCTGCTCTCCAGCACGTTCGAGAGACAACACTATATCGCCAAGTTCCGCTGCCATATCGTCCTCCGGTATGTCGCCGTCGCGCATGGTGTACAGCGGGAACGAAAGCACATCCGTTGCGCTGTCTTTATGGCGATACTCGTTGTTGAGTGCACGTATCCCCTCATTGTCTGTAAATGTGATTGATAGAATGGTATCCCTTGTGAAATTCTCGTAAGCAAGCGCGGCCTTTGCAGCTTTTTTGATACGATGCTGGAGAATCCAGCCGACTTTATATTTTTTCTGTTCGTTTGACCAGTACACTGTCAGTTTCATATTTCGTCCTTATCTGTGATCTCCGCTGAGATCCTGTGTGCAGCAATTCATTTATCGTCCCGTTTCGCTCTTGCCGGACGGAATTTCGTTTTCGACCGTTCCGCTGCGCGAATCTGCTGTTCTTTTTCATATTTGTCATACGCCACTATGATCCGCTGTACCAATCGGTGACGTACAACGTCCCGCTCCGTGAACCGATGAATCGCGATGTCATCGATATTTCCGAGAATCTGTACCGCCGCTGCAAGACCGCTCTTTTTTCCAAACGGCAGATCCGTCTGGGTAAGATCTCCGGTCACAACAATACGGGATCCGTTGCCGAGTCTGGTCAAAAACATCTTCATCTGCTCCGGTGTGGTATTCTGCGCTTCATCGAGGATGATGAACGAGTCATCCAAAGTGCGTCCGCGCATGTAGGCAAGCGGGGCGATCTCTATGGTCATTTTTTCGATCATCCGTGCGCAGTTTTCCGGTCCGAGCATTTCGTAGAGCGCATCGTACAGCGGGCGGAGGTAGGGATCGATCTTACTCTGTAGATCTCCCGGCAGAAATCCAAGCCGTTCTCCCGCCTCCACTGCCGGTCTTGTCAAAATAATCCGGCTGACCTCATGGTTTTTCAGAGCCTTTACTGCCATTGCCACCGCGAGATACGTTTTGCCCGTTCCCGCCGGTCCGATACCGAGTACAACAGTATTCTTCCGGATTGCTTCGACATACCGTTTCTGCCCGAGTGTCTTTGCCTTGATCGGCTTGCCGCGGACAGTCACAAGGAAACAGTCCTCATCAAAAGTGCCAAGCTCCTCCAGTCTGCCATCGTCTGCCATACCGATAATGTAATCGACATTCTGATCCGTGATCTCGTCGCCGAGTGTACAGATCCGCTTCAGATACAGAATACAATCCGCCGCCTTCTGTACGTTGCTCTCCGCACCGTCCACGAGAATAGCGTCTCCCTCGCCTGTATCACCTGTGTTGGCGATACGGACGGAAAATGCCTCCTCCAAACGGCTGATATTCTTATCGTAGCTACCGAAAATTTTCGCGGTCATCTCCGCGTTTGGTATTTCTATTTTTTTCTGCATATATTCCTCTGCTCTGTCTCAGACGAACGATTTTCCGCATAGTCGATTACGCCCCGCACTGCGGTATCTTACGGCGGCGTGACCTGAAATTCCGCTGTTTTCGTGATGTCCTTTTCACAATACAGGAGGAATCAATACGATATGTATGCTCCGCCACTGTGATCGTGACCGTTTGCCGCCGCAGCCATGCTATTACCTTGTCTGCCGCTTTTTGCATATCCACAGTTTCTGTCACGATTTCAAGTTCCCGGTACACGCTGCGTGTGATCCACACCAGGATGACATATCGGTTCCACAGGCATACTTCTTCCATCGTACTTATTGTATCACAAGTGGTGGGGAAAATTCCAGTGGTTTTGAAAAGATTTATCTCTTTTTTGAAAATTTTCAGAAAAATACCTACTTTTGTCCTGACGGTGTATCGTTTTACATCTGTTCTCGCAATCTCCACCGATAATGGACACACAGGCAAGTCACAAAAATGCGGTGTACATCGTACAGTTTTCCGGGCTTCTCTTAGGAAAAAGCACGTTGTTCAGATGGCTTTTATTCGTCGCGCAGTTTTTTACCACCGCACATCCGTATCCCCTTTGATTACCGTATGTCGGTTGGGCGATATTCACACCAGTAC
>CAVIKO010000045.1:8635-15490 GCA_963643035.1 bacterium | reverse complement strand
AGGGTGTAGGGCAGAGCCCTCATCCTTCTTAGGCGCCCCCGCGAGGGATCAAAAACCGCACCGATCCGGTGCATAACAAGAAAGCGCCGCAAGGCAAGAATCCCGCACCGATCCGGTGCATAAAAAGCCGACAGCAGGTCATTCGCCGAATGACAGTCAAATATAAAGCGCGGGACAAAGTCCCGGTCAGTATCTCCCGTATAGAGCGATTGAAAATCGCTCAAGAGCCCGCGCGCGCAGCCGATAGTACGCACTCTTCTCACAGGACGCGCGCTCGTAACGGTCAAAGCCTGTCGGCAGCGTACCGTCTGCAAGCGGTACCGACTTGTCGAGCAAAACGCTGCGCTCCTCCTCGGCCAGCACCGATAAGGCTTCCTCCACCACGGCGACAAAACGTCTCGCACGCTCCAGCTCCGCTGTGTTTCTGGCAGATTCTGCCGCTGCTTTGCGATAGGGGTACGCCGCCAGTACCCGCAGCGCACGTTCCCGATTCGGATGCGCCGCCGCTTTCTTTTTCCGCAGGGATCTTTTTCTGCCTTCCGCACCTCCCGCCGCGGACACGGATGATCCGTCGCCCTCGCCTCTGCGATTGCCGCGCACCGTCCTCTCCCTCTCGCTTTTCCATTCTCCGCGCTCCATTTATTCCGCTCCTTTCCGGGCATTTCCCGCCCTGTTTCTCCGGGTCACCCCCGCTCTTTCCCGCACAATCCGCTCCGTAAAACCGCCGCGCTGCTGAACCCCGATCACTTCCCAATTTGCCGTAAAGCCTTCCCGGTAATCCGCATCCGGCTCCTCCTCCGAAAAACACGCCGCCTCCGCCACGCATCGCGGACAATATACCCTGCCGTCGATCCGGTAGCACAGCTCCTCCGTCGGAATCTCATCGCCGCAGATATGACAATGCAGAATCATCCTCACCTCCATGTTAGAACATTTGTTTTTATAGTATACCACAAACAGGTGTTCTTTGTCAATAGTAGGAATCGAAAAGGCAAAAAAGTGGGAAACAGGTACTCCCGCCTTTTTTGCAAAATTTCAAAAGAAACTTTCACGCAGTCTATTGACTTTTTCGTGCGGATATGATATACTATAGTCACAAGAGATCCCGCAGGAATTGGGATCCGTAAAGGAGATAAATATATTGTATGGCTGTTCCCTTTTTATGTGGCTTTATCATCGTTTTGTGTGCCGTCGGCGTTTTGGCCGGCACAATCACGGCATACCGCCGGCACCGCAAATGCGGCGGATGGATTTTCACCCTTCTTGTCCTCATCCTCGCCTTTGTCACCATCCCCATGAGCTTCCACACCGTCGATACCGGTGAAGTTGCCGTTGTCAAGCACCTCGGGGAGGCAAAGAGCGTGCGAACCGCAGGTACTCATTTTGACTTTTGGCTGACAGAATCCTACCAGATCTACGACGCAAAGGTACAGGATGTGGATGTGACGACCTCCGCTTACTCCAGCGACGCGCAGACCATGGATATCCAGATGACACTCCAGTACCAGATCATGGCCGACCATGTGATTGATATCGCCAAGCAGTACGGTTCTCTGGAGCTGCTTGAAAACCGGATCGAATCCATCGCGATTGAAAAAACCAAGGCGGTTCTCTCCGCGCATAAGGCCATGGACATCATCGCAAACCGCGCCGCCATGTCCCCCGCTGTGGAGGAGGTGATCAAAAAGGCGGTCGGCGAGGAATACTACGTCAACGTCACGACCGTTGTGTTGACGAACATCGACTTTTCGGACGCGTTTGAATCCGCTGTGGAGGAAAAGATGATCGCCGAGCAGAAACAGCTCAAGGCGGAATACGAAAATAAGACGAAAATCGCCCAGGCGGAAGCAGAAGCGGAGGCAAAACTCGTGGCGGCAAAGGCGGAAGCGGAGGCAAACGAACTGCTTGAGCAGTCCCTGACCGACACGATCCTGCGTCAGATGTACATCGAAAAATGGGATGGCAAACTCCCGACCGTGGTCGCCGGCGAGAATGCCGCGTCCATCCTCCTGCCGATGACGGATACAGGCACGGATGCACCCGAAACCACCGCAAATTCCGCAGAATAAGAAAATCTCTGATTTCAGGTTGCTTTTGCGATAAATGCCCCTCTATTTCAGCCTTTTATCGCAAAAATCTGATGCATTCAGAGATTCCACAGAAAAAATCCTGTGCCTTTCCCATTCGGGAAGCGCACAGGATTTTTTTCGGGAGATACGTCATTCTACTTCCGCGTAGAATTTTTCAATGGCGCTCAGCGCGCCGGCCTCATTTTTCGCATACCACGACGCATAGTCGGCGGATTGCTGTCTGAATACCAGTCTGCCGATCGTGTAGAAGAGGTCGCTCATCGGACCGCTCGCGCCGAAATAGTTCATACCTACGTCATAGGCGATGGTATCAAAGAGAATGTCCATCATCGCCACGGTGTCCTCGTCGCGCGCGATCTTACCGGCAAGCAGTACATCGTAATACGCCGGGATAACGGTGTCCGCAGATTCAAAAGCGAGCAGCTCCACCACGGCTCCGACCATTTCCGGATTGCCGATTGATTTCGGCACGCCCATCAGACCGCCCCAGTCCAGGGACACGTAGTCCGTCTGTGCCTCGTCATACTTCGGGTACGGCAGGATCCCGATTGCCGCCTCGGATTCCCGGAACGCTACCGCGTGGGAGATCGGCGAGAGCAGGAAGAGCAGATTGCCGTTCATGAGCAGCGAGTCCACAGCGGGATAATCGTCCGTTGCCGGTGTATAGACTGCGCCGTTCTGTGTCACGTAGCTTTGCAGCTTTTCCACCAATGAAAGCATCTTTTCCGTATTCTGCACAAGCGTGACGCTGCCGTTATCCCCTATGCCGGTCAGGAATTGATCCGCGCCGTACTGGAACGCCACATATTTGGAGATTTCGTTCGCGCTCATGCCCCAGACATCATTTTCATCCATGACGCCGTCGCCGTTTACGTCACGCAGCGCGCTTTCTGCCATGGAGATCATCTTGTCGATTGTCCACGTACCTTCATATACAAGCGTGTACGGGTCGTCCATGTTGTTTATCTCAACCATATCCTGGTTGAAGTAGATGGCATAGGGGCAGGGGATCATGTAGTCGGAAATGCCGAAATAGTTGTGACCGTTTACGGAAAGCACCTCCATCATCCGCTGGTTCCACCAGTCCGCCCCAGTGTCCACGTAGGGCAGGTCGCTGAAATCATACAGATAGCCGCCGCCCGTCAGCATTTCCGTCACACCGTAGATGCAGTGCAGGAGCGCGAGCTGATACGCGTCCTCTCCGGCAGCCACCGTCTGACGTACCTTGGAGGACACGTCCGTGATAGAGCCGCAGTTTTCCTCGTCGATGTCTACGGAAAGTGCCTCCTCCACACGCAATGTCCGCGTCCAGATCGCATCGTTCATGGCATCGCCGGTTTCCTCGTCCGCGAAGAAATAGTACGGATACCCCTGCCAGTCCGGGTAGGCGATGAGGAAACCTGCGCCGTCAAAGCTCAGCGCCGGGACATTGTGCGTTCGCGCCGGTTCCGTCTCGGTTTCCACCGTTTCCGTCGTCGTTTCCGCCTGTGCGGACTCTGTCTCCTTGTCTGTTTCTCCGTTTCCGCAGGCTGCCGTTGTAAGAAGCATCGCCGCAAGCAGGAGAAGGGTGATGGCCTTTTTCATTGTTTCGTCTCCTTTTGGGATAGTTGTACGATAAGTATAGCATGAATTTTCACGGAATACAAGAATGTGTTAGGAATTTTTTACATAAAATACCGATCCGGCTAAACGTATCCGCACTTGCGGACGGATGCAGGTTTCTTTGGCTTTTGGGGAAATGGAGTGATTCTCATGAATCCATGCGATCGCTCCGCTCCCCTCTCACATTGTCTCCCCGGAGCGGTATGCCGCAAGTAGTGCCTGCAGATCCTCGATTCTTGCGGACAGCTCCCTGCCGAGATCCGTGTCGGCGATGTTGACGCGGTGTTCCATCTTCTCCGCCACGTGAACCCGAATTTCACCGTCCGGATATTCCGTGTTCGGGGCGCAATGCTCCGCGAGACAGATGCTGTGCGAATTGTAAATCAGGGTGTACCCCGCGATGCCCGTTTTGCTCCGGTACGCCTTCGAAATCCCGCCGTCGATGACAAACAGCCTGCCTCCCGCGCGCACCGGACTCTGCCCCTCCTTCAACAATACCGGCACATGTCCGTTGATGATATGCCCCTTTTCCGGATCCAGTCCGAATGCCGTGAGAATCCGATCACATAGCCGCCGCGCACCATTCGGGCAGTCTACCGCCATGCCCGGGCAGTCTACCGCCATGCCCGGGCCGTCTGCCGTCATGCTCGGGCCGTCTGCCGTCATGCTCGGGCCGTCTGCCGCCATACCCGCACCGCCATGCTCCGTGATCCGGTAGTATGCCCCGTAATTCTCCGTGCAGGGCGCACCGCATACAAACGTCCTCTCGAAAAACGCCATCTTGTCCTTTCCGTATAACGGCGAATCCGGGCCGCACCAGAGATACCATACGTAATCCCGGCTCTCGATCTGCTCCGGCGTGTTGTACGGTAGAAAATATGCGCGGCGCACCACCCGTTCTATCGCATCGAGCAGTTCCTTTCCTTGCTTCTCCTCCCGCGCAAACGGCACCCGCACCGTCCGGAACGATCCGTCGTCGTTCACCGGAATACAGCCGTGGTATAAAAGATTTCCGTTTGCCACCTTGTACATCCCGCCGTGTGTGTAGAGGAACCGGATATGCTCGTTCAGCCGCGTGCTGTGGTGGAAGGAGGACAGCAGCACCGCCATCAGTTCCCTCTCCCCATCCGTCAGCGACAGCGGATCATCCGGATTCACCGTCGGAAAATGCGTGTCCGAAAGCGCGTATTCTTTTCCGCCAAGCTCCACTACGCCGCGCCGGAAATCACACCGCTCCAGTACCCGGCGGTCGTCCATGCCGTATTCCGGATGATCGCGCAGGAGCTGCCCCTCCAGCTTGCACTGGATCACCGCGATCGCCTTGTGCATCCGCGCCGTCAAAAGAGCATCCACGTGATCAAATACCACATCGTCTAAGGTGTGCGGCAGAAATCGCCGACAGGGATCGTCGCCGTATACCTCCGTCGCAAACACAGACAGCGGCCGCAGATTCAGCCCGTAGCCGTCCTCCAATACGTCGTAGCTGTTGTACGACAGCGCGATCCGGATTACATTCGCCACAAGCGCAGGACACCCGGCAGCCGCTCCCATCCAGCTGATGTCGTGATTGCCCCACTGTATATCTACCCGTGCGTGTGCCACCAGCTCGTCCATAATCCGATCGGCCCGCGGCCCACGATCATATATGTCCCCGATGATGTGCAGCCAATCGACGGTCAAGCGGCGGATCAGCGTACACATCGCCGTGATAAAGGAATCCGCCACCCCCGTCTCCAAAATCGACGCCGTGATCTCGTCATAGTAAAAATCCCGGTTGATGTCGTCTGTCACATTGAGAAGCTCGTCGAGAATGTACGCATAGCCCTCCGGCATCTTCTCCCGCACCGCCTGCCGCGTGTATTTTGCTCCGACCGCCTGACTCACCAGTATGAGCCGGTATAATGTCAGCCGCCGCCATTCGTCTGTGAGTACGCCATCCGTCGCCCGCGCCTTGATGAACGCTTCCGGCCGATAAATGAGCGATGCCAACTCGTCCCGATCGCGCACGGAAACGCTTTTTCCGAATACCGCGTCGATCTTCTCCCGGATCACCCCCGACGCGCTGCGCAAAAGTCCCGAAAACGCGTCATACTCCCCATGCAGATCGCTGAAAAAGTACTCCGTCCCCTTCGGCAGACTCCGCATCGCCGATAGATTGACAATTTCTCCCGCTGCCGCCTCTTCCGTCGGAAATTCCCGCGACAGCAGCTGCAAATACCGCTTCTCCATATGCCGTACCTCCTCTGACCGTTCCCCGCTTTTCCTACATTATATAGTTTCCGCTGCCGTTTGTCAAGCGATAGATGGGGAGAAATCCCGTTTAGCACTCCTCCCGTCCGGCGGACAACTTCTTCCGAGCGGATAAATGTTAATAAAGTGTAAACTCTCCAAAAAACACTTGATTTTTCGGACGCAGTGGGGTACAATAAAGGCACAAGGGTTAGCACTCCAGTAAATCGAGTGCTAAAGCGACCGGAACCGCAAAATTCCGCCGCCACTCCCTTTCCAAACCCGTAAATTTTTTACCCGTAGTATATAGGAGGCATTTATTATGACACTCAAACCCCTTGCAGACAGAGTCGTTGTCAAAGCAGTTGAAGCTGAAGAAACCACAAAGACCGGTATCGTCCTGCCCGGCACCGCTAAAGAAAAGCCGCAGGTTGCAGAGGTCATCGCAGTAGGTCCCGGCGGACTGGTAGACGGTAAGGAAGTCACCATGACCGTAAAGGTTGGCGACCGCGTTATCACCAGTAAGTACGCAGGCACCGAGGTCAAGTGCGACGGCGTGGAATATAACGTTGTCCGCCAGAACGACATCCTCGCAATCGTAGAGGACTAAGGCAACCAGAACCCCATCAGACATTCATCGGGATTCAAGGGATAACAAGCAGTAAGGCACATACACTGCCAACAAATCAAGGAAACCGCAAAGCAAAGGACACCGTCCAACCAACCGGACTTGTACAAACGGAATCCATCCCACCCATTCATAACGGTTTTTGCGAGGCTCAATGAATCTAAAGGCCGCGTTTCCTTGTTCTCCCATCCCCATCATAAATAAAGGAGCAAAATATTATGGCAAAGAATATCGTATACGGCGTAGATGCCAGAAACGCGCTGATCGCGGGCGTAGATAAACTTGCGAATACTGTAAAGATCACCA
>CAVIKO010000045.1:0-8625 GCA_963643035.1 bacterium | reverse complement strand
GCTCGATAAGAAGTACGGCACTCCGCTGATCACCAACGACGGCGTGACGATCGCAAAGGAAATCGAACTGGAAGATGCAAGCGAGAACATGGGCGCGCAGCTCATCCGCGAGGTTGCATCCAAGACGAACGACGCAGCCGGCGACGGTACCACCACCGCCACCCTGCTTGCACAGTCCTTCATCCATGAGGGTATGAAGAACGTTGCAGCCGGCGCAAACCCGATGGTTATCCGCAAGGGCATCCAGAAGGCTGTCGATAAGGCAGTTGCCGCACTGAAGGCAAACTCCAAGGCAGTATCCGGTAAGGAAGACATCGCCCGCGTAGGCACTGTTTCTTCCGGCGATGAAGTGATCGGCACTCTCATTGCGGATGCTATGGAAAAGGTCACCGCAGACGGCGTTATCACCGTTGAGGAATCCAAGTCCGCAGAGACCTACAGCGAAGTCGTTGAAGGTATGCAGTTCGACAGAGGCTACCTGTCTCCGTACATGGCAACAGACACCGATAAGATGGAAGCCGTTCTCGACGATGCACTCGTACTCATCACCGACAAGAAGATCTCCAACGTGCAGGACATCCTCCCGCTGCTGGAACAGATCGTACAGGCAGGCAAGAAGCTCCTCATCATCGCAGAGGACGTAGAGGGCGAAGCTCTCACCACGCTCGTTCTGAATAAGCTCCGTGGCACCTTCACCTGCGCAGCAGTCAAGGCTCCGGGCTTTGGCGATAGAAGAAAAGAAATGCTCCGCGATATCGCCATTCTCACCGGCGGTCAGGTAATCTGCGACGAGCTGGGTCTTGACCTCAAGGAAGCCACCATCGATCAGCTCGGCCAGGCACGCCAGGTCAAGGTCAACAAGGACAACACCATCATCGTAGGCGGTCACGGCGACAAGGACGAAATCGCAGCGCGTATCTCCCAGATCAAGTCTGCTATTGAAATCACCACCTCCGATTTCGATCGCGAGAAGCTCCAGGAAAGACTCGCCAAGCTGTCCGGCGGCGTAGCGGTTATCAAGGTCGGCGCGGCTACCGAAACCGAAATGAAGGAAAAGAAGCTCCGCATCGAGGACGCTCTGAATGCAACCCGCGCGGCTGTTGAAGAAGGCATCGTTCCCGGCGGCGGCACTGCCTATATCAACATCATCGACGAAGTGGCTAAGCTCCTCGACACCACCGATGGCGACGAAAAGATCGGTGTCCGCATCGTGGTCAAGGCTCTTGAAGCTCCGGTTCGCCAGATCGCGGAAAACGCCGGCTTCGAAGGCTCCGTTGTCGTTGACAAGATCCTCTCCTCCGGCAAGAAGGGCTACGGCTTTGACGCATACAACGAAACCTACTGCGACATGGTGGAAAAGGGCATCGTAGACCCGACCAAGGTTGCACGTTCTGCGCTCCAGAACGCCGCGTCCGTTGCAGCTACCGTTCTCACCACAGAAGCTCTCGTCGTGAGCATCCCCGAGGAAACTCCGGCTGCTCCCGCCGGCGGCGGCATGGGCGGCGGTATGGGCGGTATGTATTAATCCCCTCACAATCGCACATCATCGGAAGCTGCTCTCCAATAAAGAGCAGCTTCTTTTCATCTTTTATTGAGAAGGAACGGCCGCTTCTTGTGAAGAGGGAGTCCCGCAAGAACTTTTATAGGGAGATGGATTAGGAAGCCTCTGATTTAAAGATATGTATTCAGAGGTTCCTTGGGATTTCGTTTCTGCTGTCCCTGTTCTCCATCCCACAATCCCATTTTCTTTTTCCGGAGGTACAACGTATGCCACAATGGATTACGGATGCCGCATTTGCATCCCGTATGCCGCGGAATGTTTTTCACCGGCAGCTGGAGCCGCTGGATTTGCCTGCAGATCCGCTGTCGAACGCGCACATTCTCTTTCGCCGCCATTTCGTCATCGCCGCTCTGCCGGAGACTGCCGTCATGCGGATCACGGCGGACGACTACTATAAGCTCACCATCAACGGCATTTTTGTCGGGCAGGGACCAGCTCCCGGCTATCCGACATCGTATCGGTACAATGTGATCGACGTTCTTCCGTATCTGCGTACGGGAGAGAACGTGATTGCCGTTCACACGTACTATCAGGGACTCATCAACCGGGTTTGGGTGAGCGGCGACTACCGGCACGGACTCTGGTGCGATCTCACCTGCGACGGGCAGCGGATTCTGGAGAGCGACGGCACGTTTCTGACACACAGGCACACCGGATACCGGGCAACAGGCAAGGCAGGCTACGACACGCAATTTTTGGAGAGCCTCGATTCCCGCGCCGCCGAGACGGGATTTGCCGCACCCGATTTTGACGACAGCGACTGGGAGCCTGCCGTAATTCGGGAACACACGGACTACGTTCTGCTGGAGCAGGAGACAAAAATGCTCGCGTTCGAGTCGATCTCTCCGGTGCTCTGTGAGACGCGCGGGAACGTGTTGTTCGTGGATTTCGGCAGAACCTATGTGGGGTATCTCACGGCAGTCGCACATGGACGCTCCGGCGACACGGTAGAGATCCGGTGCGGACAGGAAAGGAACGAGGATGGCACAGTACGGCACAAGCTGCGGGCGAACTGCGACTATGTGGAGGACTGGATCCTCTCGGGCGGCAGAGACACCCTCGACTGGTTTGATTTCAAATCGTTCCGATACGCGGAGCTTGTGGTGCCGGAAGGAGCGGAGGTCACGGACATTCGGCTGATCGCACGCCATTATCCGTTCCAATTGGCGGCGAAGCTGTCCCCGGCATACGAAAGCGACCCGGACCTGCGGCGGATTTGGGAGCTATGCGTCCACACGCTGCAATACGGCGTGCAGGAGGTAATTCAGGACTGCATGGAACGGGAGAAGGGCTTTTATGTAGGGGATGGCTGCTACACGGCGTATGCGCACATGCTTTTGACCGGCGACGACACGATCGTCCGCAAGCTCATCGACGATGCGTTCCGTTCGACGTTCATCACGCCGGGAATGGTGACGTGTTTAGACTGCGCCATGATGCAGGAAATCGCCGAATATCCACTGATGCTCCTCTCTCTGATGCTGTGGCACGCACAGTACACGGGGGATCTCGCCTACCTTGCATCGCATTATACGGATGCGTGTGCGCTGCTGGATGTATATCGCCGGGACTATGAGCAGGACGGGCTGCTCTCCCATCTCGACAAGTGGTGTGTGGTGGAGTGGCCGAAGAATTTCCAGGACGGCTATGCCATCGACATCCGCGAGGGCAAGATCTGCGAACCGGCGCATGTCTCTCTGAACGCGTATTACATCGAGGCGATCCGCTGCGCAAACCAAATGGCGCATCTGCTCGGCAGATCCCCCTATCGAGACGAAACACCGCTCATCGACGCCTTTTATGCCGCGTTCTATATGCCGGAGACGCACGCCTTCCGCGATGGAGCAGGCACAGATCACAGCAGTTACATCGCGAACACGATGGCATACGCCTACGATCTTATCCCGGACGAAGGCTTTCGCGCCGCGTACCTTGCATCCTTTGACCGCCGGGGCGTGTCGTCCCTCTCCCTGTTCTGTACGTTCCCGATCCTCCACCGTTTCCTATTGGACGGCGATGCGGACAGATTGCGCGCCTCCCTCAAGGATCCGGGCGCGTGGCTGCGGATGCTCCGGGAAGGCGCGACAACGACCTTTGAGGGTTGGGGACGCGACACAAAATGGAACACTTCCCTCTTCCACCTCACGATGGCGTATGCGGCGGTATTTCTCAGAGAAGAAGAGAACCGGACAGAATGACGATATGTGCAACCGGCGTCCCTGTATATTTTGTGTATAAATATGCGCCATTCGCCGTTGACAACGGTAGAAAAATGTGTTATAATACATGCAACAGATAGAGGCGCACCCTATAAGAGTACCGCACAAGGAACGGCAGCCAATGCCGTGCGGGAAAGGCGTGGGTGCCGAAGCGAATACCGTGGCGGGTATTTTGGCTGGCAATACGGATAAGATCCGTCTTGTTGTCGCAGAAATGCGGAGAGCTATCCAAAACGGGGAACGCGCATTATTTTTCGATTTACCCAGAAGAGATAGCTGCTTCTATTGCGGCTGTCTCTTTTTTGTTTTCTATTTCAAAGGCTCACAGGAGGACATTCTATGAGGAATCCCGTTTTCAGCGGCGTTGCCACCGCCATCATCACGCCACTTACGGAATCCGGTGTCGATTACGAACGCTTTGGCGCGTTGATCGACTGGCAGATTGCGCAGGGTATCGACGCCATCGTCGCGGTCGGTACCACAGGCGAAGGCTCCACACTGTCGGACAGGGAGCATCGCGCCGCACTCCAATTTTGCGTGGATAAAACGGCAGGCCGTGTCCCGGTGATTGCAGGTACCGGCTCCAATGACATTGCCTATGCCGTTGATCTGACCCGATTCGCCTGCGAAATCGGCGCGGATGCCATGCTGCTGGTTACCCCATACTACAATAAAGCGACCCAAAAAGGGCTTGCCGCTTCCTTTCAAACCATCGCCGATGCCTCCACGAAGCCGTGCATTCTCTACAACGTGCCGAGCCGCACCGGCTGCAACCTCCTGCCGGAAACGCTGTCAACTCTCGCGGATCACGAAAACATCGTCGCTGTCAAAGAGGCAAGCGGGAACATTTCCCAAATTGCCAAAGTCGCCGCGCTATGTCGGGATCGTCTCGACATCTATTCCGGCAACGACGACCAGATCGTCCCGGTGCTTTCCCTCGGCGGACGCGGCGTGATCTCCGTACTCTCGAACATTCTGCCGACGGAAACAATGGAAATCTGCCGCCGCTTCTTCCGTGGAGACGTCGCCGGTGCCGCGAAGCTCCAGCTCGATCTGCTGCCCCTCATCGATGCATTGTTCTGCGAGGTCAATCCGATCCCGGTAAAAGCCGCGTGCGCCGCGATGGGCTTTTGCGAGAACACGCTCCGTCTGCCGCTTACGCCGATGGAACCGGAACATGAGGCGACACTGCTCTCCCTGATGCGTCAGGCCGGATTGGCGGTGTGACCATGCGGATTTTGATAAGCGGTCTGTGCGGGCATATGGGCAGAGCGGTCGAGGCATTGTGCGAAAGCGGGTATCGCGGTGCTGTCGCCGTCTATGGTGTGGACGCCCGTCCCGACAGCGCACGGATTCCCTGCGTACAAAGCTTCGCGGAATGCGAGGCGGAAAACGTGGACTGTATTGTGGATTTCTCGCACCACACCGTCATTCACGAGCTGCTCGCCTACGCAACTCGGCAAAGTATCCCGGCGGTGATCGCTACAACCGGACATACACCGGAGGAACGGGAAGAAATCGCTGCCGCTGCACAGAAGATCCCGCTGTTTTTCGCCGCGAACTACTCCTTCGGCATTGCGCTCCTCATCGAATGCGCGAAAATGGCGGCAAAAGCCATGCCGGATGCGGAAATTGAAATCATCGAGACGCACCATGACCGCAAATTGGACGCGCCAAGCGGCACGGCTCTTGCCATCGCGGACGCCATCCGCGCCGTCAGACCGGAAATGTACACACATTGCGGCAGAGACGGCTTTGGCAAACGGGAGAAAACGGAAATCGGCATTTCCTCGGTGCGTATCGGCAACGTAGTCGGCACGCATGAGGTGCTGCTGTCCACAGGCACACAGACACTGACCCTCCGTCACGAAGCCTACGACCGCAGTCTCTTTGCCGAGGGCGCGCTCATGGCGGCGGAATTTCTCACCGCCCTGCCCAAGAGAACGCACGGATTATACGGTATGCACGACCTGCTGTAGGGCATATATACCGTTTGACAGGAAGTACGCTGATATACATGGAGAATATCCCTCTGATTTCCGCAGCGCCAATCCTTAAAAGTATAGAATCACAGAGAAAGGAAATACAGAATTATGTCAACCACAAGAATCGCCATTTACGGCTACGGCAACCTCGGACGCGGTGTAGAGGCAGCCATCCGCCAGAACCCGGACCTCACTCTGACCGCCGTATTCACACGACGGGATCCCGCAAACCTGTCGATCGCCACCGCCGGCGTACCGGTATACAGCGCGTCCGAGCTGACGCAATATGCAGACCGCATAGATGTGCTGCTCCTGTGCGGCGGCAGCGCCACGGATCTTCCCGAAATGACACCCGCGCTTGCCCGCCATTTCCACGTCATCGACAGCTTTGACACCCACGCAAACATTCCCGCTCATTTTACCGCCGTTGATGCGGCCGCGCGGGAAAGCGGTCACCTCGCGCTCATCTCCGCAGGCTGGGATCCGGGACTGTTCTCCATCGCGCGTCTGTACGCATCTGCCGTTCTGCCGCAGGGAGCGACCTATACATTCTGGGGGAAGGGCGTGAGCCAGGGCCATTCCGACGCGCTGCGCCGCATTGACGGTGTTATGGATGCCCGACAGTACACGATCCCGCGCGAGGAAGCAATGGCCGCCGTTCGCGCAGGCACGGAGCCGACCCTGTCCGTCCGCGACAAGCATCTGCGCGAATGCTTTGTCGTAGCGGCAGACGGCGCAGATCGCCAGCGGATCGAGCAGGAGATCAAGACCATGCCGCACTACTTTGACGAATACGACACAACGGTGCATTTCATCACTGAGGAAGAACTGCAAAGGGATCACAGCCGTCTGCCCCACGGCGGAAGTGTCATCCACACGGGAAGTACCGGTCTTGCCTTGGAAAACCACCACACCATCGAATTTCAGCTGACGCTGGACTCCAATCCGGAGTTTACCGGCAGTGTCCTGTGCGCTTTTGCCCGTGCCATCGCAAGACTGGCGCAGCGGGGAGAAACCGGCTGCAAGACCGTCTTTGATATCGCCCCCGCCGACCTCTCCCCCCTGTCTCCGGAGGAGCTGCGCGCCGCCATGCTGTAAAATAAGACTCCTATCTCCACGCAAACAAGCTCTCATTCGCACACACACCTCCCTATCCTTTCCCTAAAGTTTGTATAGGAAATCTCTGATTTAAAGTTATTTTTGTGATAAAAGCCCCTATGTTTCCGCCTTTTATCGCAGAAATCCGATGTATTCAGAGTTTCCTTAGGCTTTTCTCAAGAAAACCGCAAAAAAGCTCTGCCGGACTATATCCGACAGAGCTTTTTTTGTGCGATTCTATTGCCATGGGAACGCACGTCTCACAGCAATACGAATCGATTTCCAGATTACTTCGCAAGGAAACGGTGGATGATTGCTGCAACCTGTGCGCGGGTAGCGTTTGCGGAAGCGTCAATCAGAAGACCGTTGCCGGAGATCAGCTCGGAACCGACAGCCCACTGCATAGCTTCAAGAGCGTATGCGGGAACGTCAGCGGCATCCGTGAACTGTGCGAGATCGGAGAGAGTGGAGATGTCCATACCCTTGTACTGCGCATAACGATACAGGATCGTCACGAGCTGCGCACGGGTTACAGGCGCGTCGGGCTGGAAGGTACCGTCCTCGAAGCCGTTGACGATATTCTTGGAAGCGGCCCACGCGATTGCGTTGGAGTACCACATACCGACAGTCACGTCAGAGAACGTGGTTTCGTTCGCCTCAGCGATTTCCTCACCGGACATACGGCTGAGAATGGTCACAACCATTGCTCTGGTAAGCGTCTCGTTCGGTGCGAATTCGGTTTCGGAAACACCGTTCATCAGACCGTTTTCGTATACGTAGAGAACATCCTCATAGAACCAGTGTTCCTTCAGGACATCCACAAACGGCAGTTCCTTTTCGGTCACAACCGGCGAAGCGGGTTCGGTTTCGGGTTCTTCAACCGGTGCGGATTCCACAGTCTTGTCGTCATCCTTCGGCATGGTCGGATAAGCAGGACCGATCACGAGCGGGAGATACTGACCGCGAGCGAGAAGCTTGCCGCAGATCGCGCAGTGCTTGTCGCCGGTGTAGCCCGGACGGAATGTCGTTGCGGGGACAGCGTTCTTGATGATCGTGCGCTCGTGCTGGCAGATCTCGGTGATGTCCTCGGTCATACCGATCTCCATGCTGTTGACTTCCTTGTACTCGATCGTCAAGCCAGCGTCCTTACCGGCGACACGTTCAAATACGAACACAGCGACCGGATCACCGGCTGCGATGGTGGCAAGATTCGCATACGCGAAGGTGATTGTGCCGTCTACATCGTTGTACGCGTAGTGCGATGCGATGCTGCTGACGGAAATGAGCTTCAGCGTGGCGGGATCGTAGGTAATGATGCTCTCTCCGTTGTGGGAATCGATATCCTTGCCGCTTTCATCCTTGGCGGTGAGCTTCAGGACAACGTTGGTTTCTTCCTTATCCAGCGTCAGGGTGGAATTCGGCGCGAACGTACCGTAGAAGGCGTTCAGGCTGCCGGAAGGCTTGCCCTTGGCGATCTCTGCGAGCATATCCGCATAGGATTCATCATCGTAAGTCGTCTTGCTGTCGGAAGTGATAGTCTTCCCTGCATCACGCTTCTGCTCTGCTTCCGCAGGAGTAAGAATCTGTCGGCTTACAACAGCTTCTTCAAACTTCACGGCGCTTATCTCGTCGATGAGGTCACTTCCTGCGGTATCGGTATCCGTATCGGAGATGTTGTCGATGTATTTGCCATAGTACAGACCGGCGGGCCATACATTTTCGCCGACATCACCGAACTTGATAGCATCAACAATCCCTGTAC
>CAVIKO010000044.1:0-15537 GCA_963643035.1 bacterium | reverse complement strand
GTACACAGGAAACGGGATCTATACGTCATACCATTTCCTGCCACATCTGCGCTTTACTCCTTACCAAAGAATTTCTTTTTAAAGAATCTGCTGCGTTTGGCGTATTTATCGTCTCCGCAGCTTGACGCAAACTGCTGCAGCAGATCCTTCTGCTCCCGATTCAGACCGCGCGGGGTTTCCACAACGACCGTGAAATTGAGATTGCCGCGGTATTTCGAATTGTTCACCCGCTGTACACCGCGATTCCGGAGTATGAAGGTGGTTCCTGTCTGCGTTCCCTCAGGAATTGTATATTTCTCCGTGCCTTCCAGAGTCGGAATGTCAATGTCCGCGCCAAGCGCTGCTTCCACGAACGTAATTGGCACCTCGCAATACAAATCATCACCCTCTCGTTCAAAGATGGCGTGCGGACGAACGGAGATAAGAATGTTGAGATCTCCTGCACTGCCGCCGTTCATGCCGTCAGAGCCCTGACCGCGCAGTGTAATCGTCTGTCCGTCATCGATCCCGGCGGGAATGCTGACCTCCAGCTTCTTGGACGCGCGTACATATCCATTGCCCTTGCATTCCGGACACGGTTTTTCGACGATCTTTCCTTTGCCGCGGCACGTATCGCACACCTTCTGCGTTTGCATGATACCAAATGCCGTACGCTGCTGTACACGAACCTGCCCGCTGCCACCGCAGGTCGGACACGTTTTCGGGCTGGACCCCTTTGCCGCGCCACTGCCGCCGCATTCGCCGCACTTCTGGACCCGCTGGAACGAAACCTCCTTTTTGCAGCCGAATACTGCCTCTTCAAACGACAGCGTCAGCCGTGTGGTGATGCTGTCACCGCGGATCGGACCGTTTCTTCTGCTGCTGCCGGACGAAGCGCCGCCGAAAAAGCTTGAGAAAATATCGTTGATATCGAAATCGCCGAATCCGCCAAAACCGCCGAATCCACCCGCACCGGACGATGGATCGAACGCCGCATGACCGTACTGATCGTATTTTGCGCGTTTGTCGGGATCGGACAGCACGTCATACGCCTCGTTGACTTCTTTGAATTTCCGCTCTGCCTCCGCGTCTCCCGGATTCATATCCGGATGGTACTTTTTCGCGAGCGTCCGATACGCCCGCTTGATCTCCGCATCGTCTGCCTCTTTCTGGACGCCTAAGACCTCATAATAATCCCGTTTTTCTTCTGCCATATCTATGACCACGCCCTATCCATGTTTACCATGGACAAAACGCCTTTCTCCATTCTAGTTTATACTGTCCGCAAAACGGCAATACAGGGGGAACCGTTTTCGATGATTCCCCCTGCTTCCCGCCATGGGTCATGCGCTCCGGCGGTGAAGCCGCGGGAGACATATTTTCAGGATGCGCTGAACAGATATTGCATCAAAAATTTTGGATTAGCCATTCTATTGACGCGATATCCATTCAGTTCCGCGCTTTCCTTATTTGTCGGACTTATCCTCGAAATCGGCGTTGTAGTACGTGTTGCCGTCGCCGCCCATGCCGCTCTGACCTGCGTTCGGATCAAAGCCCGCACCCGGATTGGCACCCGCATCACCGCTCTGCTGCTGTGCGTACATCTTTTCTGCGATCGGATAGAATGCCTTTTCCAGAGCCTCGGTATCCGCCTTGATGGCATCCGTGTCGTTGCCCTTCATCGTCTCCTTCAGCTTGTCGATAGCGGCGCGTACTGCTTCTTTATCGCTGTCGGACGCCTTGTCGCCGATGTCGTTCAGACTCTTTTCACTCTGATAGATAGTGGATTCTGCACGGTTCTTGATTTCCACGACTTCCTTTTGTTTACGATCCTCTTCGGCAAATTTCTCCGCGTCGTGGACTGCCTTGTCGATGTCCTCCTTGGACATATTCGTGGAGGAGGTGATGGTGATGTGCTGTTCCTTACCGGTACCCTTATCGGTTGCGGATACGTTTACGATGCCGTTTGCGTCGATATCGAATGTAACTTCAATCTGCGGAACCCCTCTCGGAGCGGGCGTGATGCCATCAAGGATGAATCTGCCAAGCGTGGTGTTGCCGGCCGCCATATCGCGTTCGCCCTGGAGAACATGGATCTCCACGGAGGTCTGACCGTCTGCAGCGGTGGAATACACCTGGCTCTTCTTCACCGGGATTGTGGTGTTCCGGTCGATGATGCGGTTGAATACGCCGCCGAGCGTCTCGATACCAAGGGACAGAGGAGTTACGTCGAGAAGGAGCAGATCCTTGACCTCGCCGCCAAGCACGCCGCCCTGAATTGCCGCGCCGATGGCAACGCATTCATCCGGGTTGATGCCCTTGAACGGATCCTTACCAATGAAGTTCTTAATCGCTTCCTGCACCGCCGGAATTCTGGTGGAACCGCCAACGAGTAGCACCTTGTCTACCTGAGCCGGCTGCAGACCTGCATCGCGCAGCACCTGCTTGGTCGGGTCGATGGTAGCTCTGACGAGATCCGCGGTCATATCGTTGAACATCGCTCTGGTGAGCGTTGCGTTGAAATGCTTCGGACCGGTCTGATCCGCAGTAATGAACGGGAGGTTGATCTCGGTCGTAGTCATACCGGACAGTTCAATCTTTGCCTTTTCTGCGGCGTCCTTCAGTCTCTGAAGAGCCATCTTATCCTTGCGCAGATCGATACCGCCGTTTTCCTTAGCGAAGGTATCCGCGATCCAGTCCATGATACGTGCATCGAAGTCATCGCCGCCCAAACGGTTGTTGCCCGCCGTCGCCAGCACTTCAAATACGCCGTCGGAGATCTCAAGGAGGGATACATCGAATGTACCGCCGCCGAGGTCGTAAACCATGATGCGCTGTTCGCTCTTTTCCTTATCCATGCCGTATGCAAGGGCAGCCGCCGTCGGTTCGTTGATGATACGAAGAACCTCCAGCCCCGCGATCTTGCCTGCATCCTTGGTCGCCTGACGCTGTGCATCGGTGAAGTATGCCGGAACGGTGATAACCGCCTGGGTAACGCTCGTGCCGAGGTATGCCTCCGCGTCAGCCTTCAGCTTCTGCAGGATCATTGCGGAAATTTCTTGCGGCGTGTAGCTCTTGTCGTCGATCTTGACGGTGTAGTTCTTACCCATTTCACGCTTGATGGACATGACGGTGCGATCCGGATTGGTAATCGCCTGCCGTTTTGCCACCTGACCTACCATACGTTCGCCGGTCTTAGAGAACGCGACAACGGACGGAGTGGTTCTTGCACCTTCCGGATTCGGGATAACTGTGGGTTCGCCGCCTTCAAATACTGCCACGCAAGAGTTGGTGGTACCTAAATCTATACCAATAATCTTAGCCATAATAAAATCCTCCGAAATGTTTCGATATATATAAATTCTCTGGGTTACTGAATCAGCCGCTGATTTCAGTTTGTCCATACACCAAAAGCGCATAGACTTGATAAGTTCAGCGTTTTCTTAGAAATCGCGGACTCTGTGTTCCGCTTCAGTTTGCGACCTTAACCATCGCGTATCGGATGACTCTGTCGCCGTAGAGATAGCCACACTGGAGTACCTCGATGATCTCTCCTTCGCCATACGCATCGTTTTCCTCATGCATCACGGCGTTGTGCAGATTCGGATCAAAGGTATCGCCCGGTGCGCCAAAGGGCTTGACATTGAGTTTCGCGAGATTTTCCGGCAGCTTGTCAAGAATGAGCCGCACGCCCTCCGCGAATTTATCGGGATCGGCGTTTCCATATTTGGAAGCATACTGGAGATTGTCGATCACAGGAAGCAGTCCCTTGACAGCATCCTCGATTGCCTCACCGTACACGCTTTCCTTTTCCTTCTGGGAACGCTTGCGGAAATTGTCATACTCAGCGGCAAGTCGCGTGTATTTGTCTTGCAGATCCGCCGCCTTCGCTTCTGCCTCCGCGCATTTTTTCTGCGTTTCCTCAAGTTCCGCGCGCAGCTTCTTGTCCGCCTTTTTCTCTTTTTTGGAATGTTCCTCCGCGGTGTTCTCCGTCTCTGCGTTATCGGTTGCGGGAAGCTCCTCCTCCGTTTTTATCTCCGGACTGGTGTTTTCCGTTTCCGATTCTGCCGCCTGAGCAGTCTCTTCCGCATCGGATTTTTTCTTCATATCTTCCGTCATTCTGTCTCCTTCTTACTTCTATCCTCTATCGAGTTCCTTTGTCTCGTTTGTATCCGTATTGAGCATGTCGCTTACGCTGCTCGTCAGTCGGTCGATCATAGCAATCACACGTTTGTAATCCATGCGCGTCGGACCGATGATCCCAATCGCGCCGACCGGATTGCCGTTCCGTCTGACCGTTTTGAAAATGAGGGTGGAATTGTCCATGATCTTCACGAGATTTTCCTTCCCGATGTAAATCTGTACGCCACTTGGTTTGCTGGCAGCACCTGATTTTTCACTCGACTGCGGTTCTGCGGCTTCTGAGAGAATCTTGACGAGATCGTCCTTTTTCTCAAAGAGTGCCAGCATTTCCTTCAGCCGATCGAGGTCGTAATACTCCGGATAGGACAGCAACCGATTGATTCCGTCGAAGCGGATCTCACCGCCGTCATATCGAGTGATGACCTCACATACACCTTTGACCACCGGAGAGATTAGGTATTCGTACTCGCCCATCGCGCTTTCCATCTGCATGAGAAGCGGCATATTGATTTCTTCCGCGCTTCGATGCGCCGCGAATTTATTGAGCACCAATGCCAGTTTGGCGGTCGTCTCCGCTGGTACCGGGTTCTGCGAACGGACATATCGGGTTTTGATCGTCTGTCCGAGTACCATGATCAGCACAAGCGTGTTTTCATTGAGCCGCATGATCTCAAAGTGATCCACAGTAATCCGCGCCTGAATAGGCTTCAGTGCCATTGCGGTGTAGTTGGTCAGGTGAGCGGCAAGCTGCATCGCAGTCTGGAGGATGGTATCCATTTCCCCCTGCCGCACACGCAGCATATTTTGCAACTCGGCGATTTCATTTTGCGTAAAATTGTACCGATCTACAAGAGAATCGACGTAAAAGCGATAGCCAAGCTCCGATGGAATCCGTCCCGCAGAGGTGTGCGGCTGTTCAAGATAACCGAGGTCCTCCAGCTCTGCCATCTCGTTGCGTATGGTAGCAGACGAGCAGGCGATGTGCTGAATTTGGGAGAGATACTTGCTGCCGACCGGCTCGCCGTTTTCAATATGCGCGTCCACGATCGCCTTGAGAATCTGTTTTTTTCGATCGCTCAGTTCGCCCGCCGTCTTTTTTTCTCCATTATTCAACCTCAACACCTCCTCACCGTTCGGATCTTACCCCAGAGGTTGACTTTCCATTCCGTGTTAGCACTGTTCACGCCGGAGTGCTAATCACTGCCATAAGGGTACCATTTTTTGGATCGCAATTCAACAGTATATTGTGTACATATTGTAATCTCTTTATGAACATCCACTTCGACATGCTTTTCGGGTGCCAAATCCACCTCTTTTCTCTCCACCGTATAAAAAAATCTTCCTCCAAACCGTACCGTATCATACAGTCCGCGGGGGGGGAGTGCAAGAAATTTTCATGAACCTATTGCAAAATGAACGTGAATGTGGTATAGTATAGATATGTTTCCGTAGCTCAGCTGGATAGAGCGTCCGCCTCCTAAGCTTCCGGTTAACCAAACGCTTTTGGTAATTTGGCTTTTTTGTTCAGAGCAAAAAACAGTCCATTTGCTAATTTTGGCGGGCAGTGTCATTTCCCTTCATGGTGAGGTAAAAACCACTGCCCGTTAGCAAAAATAAGCTTGCGTTAGCAAATCTGAACCATCATGTTTTCTTAAAAGTTCAGAAAACGTGAGAAAAACGGAGAAAATAATCGAATAATGAAATGCCCCGGTAGCTCAGCTGGATAGAGCGTCCGCCTCCTAAGCGGAAGGCCAGCGGTTCAAATCCGCTCCGGGGTGCCAGCGCAGGTCGGAAAGTCGAGTCGATTTTCCGACCTGTTTTTGCTAACGGCTGTTAGCAGAATTTCTGATTTTATCTAATCAAGGAGGTCGTTTTTCTAACGACGATTTTGAGCTCTCTCCGGATTTTTATCTAATAAAGGCGGATGGTTTCGTGATAACTCAAATGGTGTTCTCGAATACCTATTATAACATCTATTTTTAATTCTGCACTATATTTTTTCTTTTCTTCCTGTTTTGGCCATAAAAAATGCACCCCCATAAGTGCTAACTTTGGGAGTGCATATGATCTAACGAATCAAGGCACTTTTCTAATGGCTTATTTTTGTTACAGCTTTTTGGCCAAGGCCCCAAGTAAAGATAGGATTTCCGGGTTTCCAAGCATTTTGGAAAGTGTTTCCGGTGTGAGCCCATCCGGGAGTTCAATCTGCGGTTTTTCAGACTTTATGTCTTTTTCGTAGAATGTCTCCTGAAAGAGCTGAGCGTTATTCTTACGGTCATCATCCAGAATGTGCGAATAGACATCTGTGACCATCTTGACCTGTGCATGACCTGAGTCTCCCTGCACGGCTTTGATGTCGCCGCCGTTGAGTTTCAGTTTATAAGTGATGCTTGCATGTCGGAAACTATGGAACACGACAGGCGGCAGTTCATTTTCGCGGATCAGCCGTTTGAGTGCAGCAGTAATTGTAGATGCCTCTGTCGGAAGCCCCAGCGGCCCAGCAAAGACCAGATTATAGTTTTGATACTCGGAGCCCAGCATATCGATTACATCGTCCTGTGACTGTCTCCAGGCTGTCAGCATCTGTGCTACTGCTTTCGGCATGAAAACCTTTCGGATGCTGCTTTCAGTCTTTGGCCTTTTCAGGACAAGCACCGTTGCTGTCTGTGATGTAGTAGCCGGGAATTGCATCACCACATCTTTACCATCCAGTACATCCAGCGTATTCCGTTTTACGCGCTGCAGCTCCTTATCCACATAGACAGAGGGCGTACCGGCTGCAATGCTTTCATCAGAAATATCAATGCAATCCCATGTCAAACCAAGCATCTCTCCCATTCTCAGGGAGCAGCAAAAGGAAAGATTCAGTGCCAGTGCCAGACGAGAATCATCACAGGCATGGAGTGCCTGAAACAGTGTTTCCGCTGTCCAAATATCTCGCTTTGCATATTCGGCTTTTGGTACCATAGCATTCGCCGCTGGATTTTTCGCCATGAGCTCCCATTTTACCGCCTGATTGAAACAGTTCCGCAGTATCTTATGAATATCGCGGACTGTATGCGGTGTCAAAAAAGCTTTGGACGTTTTCTGACCATACTTGGGAACCGCCTTTGTTTTCAGAAGTGCCTGGTAATACCGTTCGATCACCCGCGTGTTGATATCCGACAGTTTCATGGAGCCGATTTTCGGGCTGATATAATTCCGGATCAATGCGGTATTGCTGCTGTAAGTCGATAAAGCCCATTTATTTTTGCCATAAAGATCTACATACTCTTTCAGGAGTTCGTCCAATGTCTTACAGCGCGGCACAATAAAAGTACCGATTTCTTCTTTGTACTCCACTTCTTTCTGACGCTTCTTTGCATCTGCCATGTTCCGGAAGCTTTCCCATTTCTGCTTGCGCTTCCCATCGTCTTCTATGTAAGAATAGACAACGTAAAAGCTCTTATTCCTCTGGATGATTGAAGCCATCGTTTTCTCTCCTTTGTGCAAATCTCTGATATTCAGATGCCGGGATGAGGTAGGCTTTTCCTGCCTTTACAGCAAGCAATTCTCCGGACTGAATTAGTTTGTAGGCTGCCTTCCTGCTGATTTGAAGCAGTTCCATCAAATCCTCGAGCCGATAGATTTCCTTTTCAAGCGGTTTCTCCGGCCGCACAGCGGCTTCTGATACCGCCAGTGTATTCTCATCCATCCCGGCAGGAACGTCCGAGTAAACCGGCTCCAATTCCGTGGCAACAGCTTCTTTTATTGCATACCGGCTTTGAGAGTGGTACCAACGGTCAAAACTTGAAATCATAACCCGCTTTCTTCCCGCAACAGTTCTTACCTCAAAGGCATCTTTGTGACGTTCCAGTATGTAATATACCGTGTTGCGATGAACACCGAGCATTTTTTGTATATCCTGCAGCGAGTATGTCGATGTAATCGTCGGAAGATCATTTCTGCGGTCGTCCGCAAGGCGATATTTATCCTGTGAGGCATACCAACGGTCAAAGCTTTCCTTTGTGACCCTTATGGTATAATCCGCGGTAAAAGTCTCAAAACAGCCTTTTGCGATTAAGGTATAAGCCACATACTCGGAAACATCCAATATTTCCATCAGATCTTTTGGAGAGTACGAATTTGCTCTCAGTTCCGCTCCCGGTTCCGGGCCTCCGATAATATGGTATTTGGTCTGATTTGCGTACCATTTATCAAAGCTGGACTGCAATATCCGTATTCGGCCATTGATTCTTACGGTTTCAATCTTTCGGTGTTTTAAAATCCAATACGATTCCGTTTTTTGAATACCAAGCATCTTCCGAAGCTCCGAAACGGTAAACGACTTTCTTTGGCAGTCAATCAAATCGAGTGTATCCATCTATGTTTGCTCCTTTCTTTGCAGTATCCTTATTGTACACAGGAAGAAGCATTCTGTTAAGGATGTCGATTTCAGCACCGTTTGTCGAGCCATTCATCGAAGCTTTTCTTGGAAATCCTGTATTTTCCGCCACCGATTTGAAACCAGTGAAATTCCTTGCGTTTCAAAAGACTGTAAACCGTAGGCCGGCTGACACTGAGAATGATCTGAAGTTCCTCAACGGTGTAACACCTTTTTTCCGGAACATTTTCTGCCGCAGAATTTGCGTTCATACCTCTATCCTCCCATTCCATGATTTTATGTTAGCTGCTTTAAGCAAGGTCACAACAATAGGCTGACGGAGATTGGCCCTGTATTATTTCACATACAACGTGTTCCGTCAGCCCATGACTTCTGACCTTGATGTCAGCGTCAGTCAGCAGGTTTTATTTGTGGCGCTTTTTTGATTTTTTTCGCTTTTTTCTGCCTTTCTGACGCTTTTTTTCCTCGCATTCAATCTTCTGCATTGCGAGGAATGCGGTCATGTCCAAATAGCCGGAGCTATTGTACTTGTCCTTTTTGTCCATAGAATTTTCCTTATATGTTGTGGTGGAGACAAACCAAGTCTGCCTCCACCAAATTTCTGATAATTTTTTCCTTCATCCAGACTGCCTTACGTTTTCGGCACTCGCTTCCCGCCCGCAATTTACTTATGCGGCCCTTCACCGGATTGCCTGCGACGGTTGTTATCACGCTCGGACTGTCCCTGGTGGGGAGTATCTCCTCCTTGCTGTCATCGCCAACCGGGAACTGTCCGGCTTTTCCGAAGCTGGCAGAAATCGCTCACTCTATGGAAAGAGGTCATGGCGTACCCTTCGGTTCGGCTATCACAAGGAGATCGTTGTCTGATAAAGATATATTCAGTTGTCAAGGAGCACCTGTGCCGTCGGGATCAAACTGTTACCGCACTGGCCAGGGAGAGCACCAATTAAGTCCCCTCAAAGTATAGGCATCGAAAACGGTCAAAAAGGGCAATCATTTCAAAAATTTTTTTAATTTTTTCAGTCGGTACTTGAATGTGCGATACGGCATCGACATTCTCCGCGCAGCCTCTTGCTGGCTGTACTGCTCAAAGGCAATCATCGTCAGCATTTCCAGTTCCATAGCCGAAAGAGACTTTAACTTACGTGCAAGGTCCGCATCGTCGATTTGCTCGACCCAATCATACCGTTTTTGAAATAACTCTCTGTCCATTGTAACAGTCAGCGGCTCAAATTTCTGAAACAGGGTGCTGCCGTTGGTGCCGTCGTAGTAATCGTCCGGCAAAGGCTCTGTCCGATTCTCGTAGCTACGCTGTTGGCAAAACTGATCCCAGTCGAATTGGTGCATTTTTTCAATATCCTCGTCGGACATTCCTTCCGACTTGTACCACGCAGCGGTCTTTTTCCACTCTGCGTCAAATTTCTTTTTTTCACGAGCGTAATTGAAGCCCATGCTTTTGTCCTCCTAAGTTCTGAATTTTTTTGAAAAAATCAGAACGTTTCGGAGGACTGCGGCAACGTGGGTAAACCCTGAAAAAGGGTAAAAAAAGACCCGAAGCAGGATTGCTTCGGGCGCAGGTAGCCGATGTGAAATTGTATGTGGTGGTCAGCCCACAGTTGGTCCATACAAATAGGAAGCTGAAACGCGCAGCCTCGAGCTTTGCATTATCAGATAATCGATACCGCCCTCTTGGGTGTAGGGCAGCACGTTGGCCGTTCTGAAGCACATCGTCACCCACTCAGAAGAATTATCGGTGTTTGAATCCGGTAATTCTATGATACTGAGTAGTAACCTCTGCCGTGACCTCAGGTGCAGCCTACAATTCAGCCTGTATTTTTACCTCTTTTTAATCGTTTCCGGAACATCGTACATGCCTCGTTGACAACATCTCAGGAGCAACAGAAGCGGTCTCAACAGAGCCCCAATTCCTCTTGCAAAGTCTCACGATGCTTCTCACATATATATTGTTTTGCCTCATCATAATACTTTTTTGCCAGGGTAGAATTTCCCTGAAGTCCAATGGCGAGGATGGCATAGAGGTTCAGCTCGCTGTCATCGTTGTTATACCGCAGGGCGTCTGTTGCTGTTTTCTGCACCACAAGGTATTCTTTTTCCTCGAATTTCAGTCGGGCATACCATTTGACCATGTCCAGGTACATGGAATGATAGAGCATATCCAATTGGGAAAACCACAGCTCATGGATGCGCGGAAGAAGTCTGCCTTTATACAGTTTCATTGCACTTTGATACAGAGTAAGCTGCGTTTCAGGATTTTTTTCGTATTTCAGTCGTTCCCAGTTGTCCTCAAAACGATCAAAATCAGTGTGTATTTCCAGATTCGGATTCACAATGAATGTTCCATTTTTCCCGATGATCAATTTATCCAATCCGATGATGGACAACGGGCGACGGATACGGTAAACTATGTTACTGAGGAACTTGTATGGGCTGTCTGAATCCGCCAGATGGTGAACAACCTCCATGAGATCGTCAAGTGGGACAATCCGTTTGTGATTCAAAAGCAGATACGCCAGAAGCAAATAACCCTGTTCCGTTTTGATTTCATCACCTGTTATGGTGCCTTTCGAGCATACGATTTCCATATCGCCAAAGAAGTTGATATTGATGTGGTCTTCATTGTATTTTGAGGCGCGTGTAGCCGCCAGAATGGATTGTTGCTGTTTGATTTCGTTCAGTTCCACCACCACTGCGTAAGACACAATGAAAAGGAACGCAGGGTCATCCGTGTAGTGCGTAGGGTCATCTACCACGATGAAGCCTTTGTTGATACGCTTTGAAAATGGGGCGGCCAAAATATTCTTCACGCCATAGTGCTCGAAAAAATGTGCTTCCCCCGGATAGCTTTGTTCCAATTCCTTCATGTCTGCTGTGACAATCGGCATGTTTTGGTCAAGGGCTTTCTTCCAGCGTGGGAACATCTCAATCTCCAAATTTTGCATCATATTCTTCTGAGACTCCACACCTTCTGCACACCACTCATAGGTAATGATCCCGATACCAAGCTCCCAGTCGGTCTCTACAACCGATGCACGTTTGGCACCATAGAAATCAGCTGCACCACGTAGAAGACCATCGATGATTGTCTCGGAATCCTCTGTGTTGCGCAGACCTTCCTCCAGTATGCTCAGCCCCTCATGAAAGGCGGTATAGGTTTCTGAATGAAATTGCTCCTTTAGTTCGAAATTCCCCATTTTACACGCTCCTTTTCTCTATTTTGTGCCAAAAAACGCAGAAGCTGCCCAATATCAATCGGACAGCTTCGGACGTAGTCCGTACAGGCAAGCTGAACGGATTGTTACAACGATGTGTGAACTTTAATCGATGATACCATATTGCTTCATCAGCTCAATGCGTTCCTTTGCTAGCTTAACTGAGCCGGAGGCGCTGTTGCCTGCGCCGGATCGCTTTTCTCCGGCATAGTGCGCGATGCGCTGTGCCCAGGCAATTGGCAGTAAATACGGATGCTTTTTGAGATACGGGTAACGGCTTTGCAGATACTCCCGTTTTGGGAACACCGAGCTTAGCACACTGCTCTTCTCGCCGCTGCGGCTTGCTTTGACGGCGTTCAGTGTCACGGTAGAGGAGTGGAGTCGGGTGTAGTCATTGGAGCCGTATACGCCGCCGCAGAGGGTGTCGTGCAGGAGTGGCTCCACGTCGATGGAAGCGTCCCACGGAGCAGGCAGGCCAAAATCGATGCCGAGATAGTTCTTGGCAATACGGAACGCCGCCGCGGCAAAGGTCGCCGCGTGGACACTGGCGCACTGGTTGTGCAGGCGCTGCCAGTCGATTTTATCGTAGTACTCCCGCGCCCACAAGCCGATGTCGCAGAATTGCCGCAGGCCGATGCCGCTGCGCACGAAGTGCTTGTAGGCGTGCAGGATCAGGTACAGCAGGTGCTCGTGGGGCGGCATGGCCAGAAAACCGTCGATTTCGACGGGTTTGAGGTCAGCAAAGAAATGGTTCAGCTCGTCGTGGGCATCCTCGGAGGAATCGAATAAGTGCCGGTGCAGCTCGATGTAAAGCGGGCTGCCGCTTTTTATATAGGACACCTCATCCGCCGTGGCCAGTTCATCGGCAGGCGTGTCGGTAGTCAGACCATTTGCGAGGAGCTGGTCATGGCAGAACATAAACTCCGCGTCTGTGATGTAGATATCGTCGTCTGCGCTGATGCGGTAATCCTTGAGCGGGTACAGGCGGCTACAAAGCTGTCCCTTGACCACAATGGGATGCAGCCCAGCCGAACGCAGCTTCTGATAGAGGTCGGCAAACTCTGTCGTGCGGACCGTCTGGTTCAGCACCTGCCCGATGACCTGCTGTTTGGTCACGGCAAATAGTGTGGCGTTTTCCTCAGCAGCAGGTATCTTGCGGACAGCCTCAAAGAGGATCGGCAGCAGCTTCTGTTGGTTGGCCAGCGCGAAGATGGCAGGCCAGTCCACCTTTTCAGAGGAGAAATCTCCACCGGAAACGGCGGTTTTGGCAATATGTAGAAATTGTGTTTCGGTGGTGGTCAGGGCCATGTTCGTGTGCCGAACCCTTTCTCTGGATTTTTCGATGATGTGGTCGATGAGTAGCGAAGTGGAACCGATGAACGCGCCGAGCGTGTTGCAGATCACGTCATCCACTTCTGCTGTACCAAGGGAAAAGCGGTACTGTGCGTACTCGATTCCTGTACTGAGAATACAGCCGATAAGCGTCGTAAAGGCGATTCTAACCCACCGGTGCCACTTCTGTGGCAGAGCATTAGAGAGCGTCAGCCCCAGCGGGAAGAAGAGAAACACGTTCATCAGCATCTCGCGGTATAGCTCCGGCTGCTGGATTGCAGCGGTAAATGTGGCGAAAGGCGTAAGGATGACCTCGTAATCGCCGGGCGTGCGGGTCAGGATGGTGGCGTAGAGGATGGTAGCAGTTGATAGGCAAAAAATAATCGTGTTGGTTACTGCCCATTTCTTTTTGTAGTACTGGCAAAGAATTGCCCAAGCAGGTATCAAAGCCAAGAACAAGATACATGCTACCCATAGGTTCATTGTATAGATTCGTTGAAACATATTGCACTAATACATCAGTGGTAAACTATGTACGCCAGTAAGCTACGGTTCTAGCAAATAATGATGTAGAGACATCGTATATTAAATGCCAAATATACAAATATTTAAGCTTTGTCACGATTCAGCACATGGGCCAGGCTTCGGGCTCATTCAGAATCCTCTTCTGGTCAGATTGCGCAATCGGCAGCCTAGCCAAAAATTTCTCCTAAGTATCTGATACCAAAGCTTAGAGCCACCCGTTAGAGATGATATCTCATCTTTTTGTAATCGGCAGAAACCGACATATTCGTTGATTCGCGCTCTTGCAGTTTGAAGTTCTCGCTTCGGGATATATTTCAGTGCCATCTGTCCAGCGTAAACACAGGAGAAATATAGGTTGATTTTTGCGCTTACCTGCAGTTCCGGATAGTATTGTTTCAGATATTGCTGCCGTTGCTGTTTGGCCTCTAGGGCATCCAAGCGCTTCAGACTATATCCTACTCCCATGATGCTGCCGGGCCGTTGGTAGTAGTTGTAGAGAACATCAGATATCTTAACGACTTTATTAGCCCGACCAAACACCTGATAAGTCCAAAACTCATCCTCATTTGTTTTTCCCTTGACAAAACCGATATCTCCAATCACACTTCGGCGATAGAGCTTGTTCCATACATGTTGGTGTAGCTGTTCATCCTGAATTAACTGCTCTAATGCAGATATGGTATCAAAAACGATATATTGAAAGAGCGACGATTCGCTCCAAGACTCTCCGGAAGTACGGTTGACTTCACATTCACAAATGTCAGCATCCATCTCTTGCAGACATTTCAATAGTTTTTCAAGAAATTCCGGCTCTACCCAGTCATCGCTATCTATAAAGGAAAGATAGTCTCCCTGAGCTGTCGCGAGCCCAGCATTTCGAGCGTCTGACAGGCCGCCATTTTCTTTGTGGATTACCTTTACCCGTGAATCTTCCCGCGCGTATCGATCACAGATTTCACCGCAACGATCGGGAGAACCATCATCCACTAAAATCAACTCAAAATCTGAAAAAGTTTGATTCATGATTGATTCAACGCAACGGGATAAAAACTTCTCAACTTTATAGATTGGAACAATCACACTGACCATAACAGATGCCTCACTTCTTCAAACAGTATACATATCATCTCATCCAAAATCACACAAAGCCGATCCCATCTTCAAGTTTGTCGAGCATCTCTTTGTGTTCTTCCTCTGTTGCTGCAGACCATTCGTTCCATGGATGGACCTGGTCAAAATGAGGCCTTGCATTGTACAGCTTTGTGTACTTTTTCCGATATTCGTCAATCGAACATATATACCTTGCTGGAGAGCCAGCATAGACTCCATCACTCGGCAGATCATGTGTAACGACACTTCCTGCACCCACAATTACATTATCACCAATCTTCGTGTTGCAAAGAACAACCGACCTAGCGCCAATGAATACATTATCGCCAATGATTACACGACCTAACTTAGTAGAGCATCGGACGACATTCGTGCTGGCATCATGCGCAAGAATTGTCACGTCAGAAGATATCGTGACATTATTGCCTATCTTAATTAACCATGGCCAAGCAGCATCGATTCCATCAATTGAGTAAATGTGTGTATTTTCTCCGATTACCAAACCTCGATTGAGTCTATATTGCAGTTCCATTTGGGCAGAATCTTCAAAAGATAGTATTTTTTTCAGTTTATGTAGGAATTGCCCCATTAATATTCCTCCCAAGATCAAAGTCTCTCAAAAGATGATTTCTCCGGGAAAATGCGTTCAAACAAAAGAGTCAGCCTATTGTTAACAGCTGCTATCTCCGGATCACTCATATTATCGCGATCGACCAGACATATCATTTTTTGACGCATATCCTGATATATTGCCTTGATCTGATCTGTGTTCTCAATATTTACACATTTTCCCCAATTGTTTTTTCCTGGCTCGAAGTTTCCACTCAAAATATC
>CAVIKO010000043.1:0-16148 GCA_963643035.1 bacterium | reverse complement strand
GGTGCATCAAAAATCCACCCGCCCCCGCGAGGGATCAAAAATCCCGCACCGATACGGTGTATAGAAAATTCCTCATGAAAAAATATAATATACCGAAACCCCCCTATATATTAATGTAGGAATCCGCACAATCCCCGCTTTCTCTCAGCCCACCGCAGGGGAAATTGTATTATTAAACTCTCCTTAATATTACACCTGCATTTCAAATCAACGAAACCTCTTGCAAAAAAAATCCCCGTGTGGTAGAATTACTTCGCAAGGAGGGGACTGAAAACGGCAGTTCTCTCTCTTGACATACGTTAAAATCATTTTAAGGAGCACGAGAAGATGAAAAAGATTCTTTCTCTGATCCTCGCCGGTCTGATGACTCTGTCCTGCGCTGCATTCGCATCCGCAGACGACGCTGCTGTTGACGCAGCCGTTGAGCAGTCCAATACCGCTGAGGATTATGCGATCGAGTTCCTTGCCAACTACGGTATCTTCAAGGGTACCTCCGCGGCTGAGCTCGTAGCTGACGCTGCATCTCCGATCCAGCGTTATCAGATGGCTCTGTTCGTTTCCCGTATTTCTACCGGTTGGGTAGACGATACTCTGTGGGAAGATGGCACTGCCAACAACTCTACCTTCGACGACATCAATGATGAACCTGCCAACAACTATCTGGGCGCTCTCTCTTATGCTAACCAGAACGGCATTATCGAAGGTTACTCCGCATCCAAGTTTGCACCCTACGACGGCATCACCTATCGTGACGCTCTGACCATGGTAGTTCGTACTCTTGGTTACAAGGGTCTGTCCTATCCGTGGGGCTACATTGAAAAGGCTGTTGAACTCGGTCTGACTGAAGATCTGGGTTCTATCGCTTACACTGACAACCTCACCCGTGGTCAGGTAGCCATCATTATCTACAATGCTATGTTTGCTGCTACCAAGTCCGGCGAGACCCTCGCTAAGAAGATCTTCGACTGCGACTTCGGTTGGGAAAACATCGTAATCGTTGCTGCAAGCGAAGCTTCTTTCGCTAACAACGGTAAGTATGCTAGCAACGGCTATGTTGCATTCAAGCTTCTCAACGACAACGGCGAGCTCGGCGAAAAGACCTACTATGTCAAGAAGGCTGAACTCGGTCTCGACGGCGACCATGACGACGAACTTCAGGTTGGTGCAGCTTATGTTGCTCTCTTCACCGTGAAGGACGACATCGCTACCATGGTTGACGCTGACTCCCTCAACTACAAGACTGTTTACAACCTCGGTATCACCGACAACGCTGGCGAAGGTATCGCCACCATGCCGATCGCTGCTGAGCTTGCTAACTACAATGTAGTGGCGGCATATCAGAAGCCCGAAATCATTTCCGCTCCTGACAAGCACGAAATGCTCGTATACGCTACCGGCGCTTACGAAGTTACCGGTACCGACGGCAAGCGTATTGCCATCGACTGGAACGACTATAGCATTCTGAAGTGGGTTGACGCTACCGATAAGGTTGCAGCACATTGGGAAACCGCTTGGGTTTACAATGCAACTCTCGACAGATACTATCAGTATGATGTTGACACCAATGGTAAGCTCTACATCAACTGGATGTCTGACGCAGAATTCGCAGAATTCTACGCAAACGCTGTAAAGGTTGTTGAAGACACTCTCGCTGAGTATCTGAACAAGGGCAACGCTGACGGCATGAACGACTCCGCTTACTCCAAGCTGAGACTGTTCGATACCAACGGTGACGGCCTTGCTGAAAGATCCCTCTTCAAGACCTACGACATCGGTCAGATCTACGTTTCTGAAGCTAACTGCGGTAAGAACGCAAACGGCGTAAACCACGGCAACGCTAAGACCTACAAGATCACCACTCTTGACGGCGAGCCGATCTACGAACAGTTCATCGAAGACGGTCACACCGCTCATGAAGGCATCGGCACCAACCTCGACAGCAAGGCTTCCAATCACTTTGCATGGTTGAACGTTGCTGATTTCGTTACCACCTTCTACAAGGAAGACGGTTCCTTCGAAAACGGCTCCATCGTTCTCTACAATGTGAACAAGACCACTGGCGAAATCGAAATCATCAAGCACATCACCGATAAGGGTGCCGCTTCCGACGACGCTGACTCCTACATCGCTACCGGCGTTCTGAAGGCGTACAGCACTGCTAACGCTACCGTTACCATCGATGGCGAAAAGCTCGACCTCGGCTACGGTTCTCTCCGCGGCTCCATCTACGGCACTGTTAACGCAAACATCACAGCCAGAGCAGCTGCTGCTGAATCCCTCGACACGATGCTCCTGCAGTACGTCACCTACGTTGTAGTAGACGGCCGCGTTGTTGACATCGACCTCAGAGGTGAAACTTCTGATGTTATCATCGTTCTCGGTTACGCTGGCGTTACTTCCGATGGTTACATCGCAGTATACGGCTACGACACCGTAAGCACCACCGCAAAGATCTTCCGCATCGCTTCCTACAACGGCTGGAAGAAGGGCGACTATCGCTACTATCCGACCAATGCATGGGCTGACGAATCGTTCGTTGCTGGTACTATCTACAATATTACCTCCTACGACACCGAAACCGATACCTATAACGTTTACACCGAAAACACCGACCTCAACGCTAAGCAGGAGGCTTCCTACGTAACGTTCACCTTCGATAACGGCTATCGTATCAACAATAACGATTCCACTATCGAAAAGATGTCCAAGAGCGACCGTTATGTCATCGTTTATGACGACGGCACCATCTTCGTGAAGACCGGTATCGTTACTGACGATACTTGGACCATCTGCGCTAAGTGTGTGAAGGTTGCTTCCGGCGCATTCGTATTCTACGTTGAAAACCTCGGTGAAAATTCTCGTGATAACGTAGTTGGCTTCAATGAAACCGCTCACGAAATCGGCTTCGTTCTGTACGACAAGAAGAATGGCGCAGCTCTCGAGGCAGCTTACGACGATACTATCGGCGGCGACTGGTACCTCCTCGGCTCTACCCAGACGGAAGTTGTTACTACCGACCTTCTCACCGGTAACACTGTGACCTGCTTCGTTTCCAACAACATCGACCTCGTTAAGGGCAGAATCTACATCACCCTCAACTTCGGCGGCAACAGAATGATCATCAACCAGTGGGATGATGAGTGTGTTGAAAGAGACAACCACGACCACCACACCTGCTACTTCATCGAGAGAATCAAGGATATCTACTGCGAAGAACAGGTTCAGGATGCTCGTTTCATGGTTGCTGATCACCTCACCTTCACCAAGGCTGACCCGATCTCCAAGCTGGAACTCTCCAAGATGCTCGGTCTGATCTCCTTCACCGCTGACAACGAAAAGGTTCAGAACGCTCTCGCAAACGAGATGGTTGGTTCCTTCAAGTACTTCATGGTTACCCCGGATCACTGCATCGAACTTGAGAATCTCGATCTCAAGGATGGCTACTACTACACTGGCGCAGCTATCTACGATGTTGAAACCAAGAACGTTGTTGTTTACATCCTCGCTGAGTTCCTCGCTGAAGATGTGACCGTTGACGCTGGTGATACCGATAAGGTTATCGGCTTCTACTACGACAACGACATGGAGACCGTTGAAAACGAAATCACCACCTCTTGGACCGGTACTTACTATTCCATCCGGAATTCTGAGAACGGCTACAGCGATGATGATGTTGAGGATGGCGATTACCTTGACGAAGGCAAGACCACTATCAACACCATCAAGGTGAACTTCAACGACCTCATCGGTTCCACGCACGCTGACCTTGCTAAGCACGGCTACCTGTTCGGTATCGAAGACTTCCACGGTATGAACAACTTCAACGTTGGCAATACGGAAGTTTGGGTAAACGATCAGGAAATCGTTCTCGGCACCAAGACTTCTCTCACCACTCTCACTGTTAAGTGCGACAACTGCACCATGGTTGACGGTTTCGAACTGTCCAACGCTGGTATCGTACTCGGTGCAGATGAAGAAGCTGTAGTTAAGTTCTACCTGAACGGTTCCAACTTCAAGTCTGAAACCACTGATCTGGTTTACAAGACCAACGAAATCGTTGTAGAAATCACCTACTCTGCTGACGAAGAAGGCGTTGTTACTTCTGAAGTAACCGACCTCGAAATCAACAATGTTTCTTACGCATCCAACATCGGCGAAGACATCAAGAACTGGAAAGATGGCGCTCGCATCCTTCGTGGTGTAGATTTCTCCAACCTTGAAGAAATCGGCGTATCTTTCATCGATCACTAATTCATCCTCTCGAATCCTGCATGTATAAGTAACACAAAAGACCTCCCTTCCGTTTGGGGAGGTCTTTTCCTGTCCAAACAAAAAGAGCCGCGCCCGTGGAATATCCGGGTACGGCTCTTTCGCGTTTGCGTATTCGATTGCTACAGGGTTTGCAGGAGCGCCTCCATCTCGCCTTTCGTATAGAGGATATTCACTGCGGCGAGGAAGGCATTGGGGGTCATATCCATCGGCAGTCCGGCGCGTTTACAGACCGCGTTCCGCCGTTCGGCGGCGTTATCCTGTCCGGTGAGATGCCAGAAATAGAGGTCGGTTTTCGTAATCGGTGCGATTTTTTCTGCCGGAGCAGGCTGTGCGCTCTCCGTCCCGCATTCCGGATGCTTTTCCAGGAATTTCCGGAACAGGTCAACCAGAACCGCGTCATCCACGCCCTCCACTCCGAGAAATCCCGCCTTAGATGCCTGCTTTTTCCGTTTTTCCTTTCCGGCGATCTGCGGTGTATAGAGGTCATACACGCGGTCGGCAGGCAGCAGGGAGCGCAGATAGCCCCGGATCACGCTGCCCGCGCCGTCACTATCGCACAACACGATGATCCCCCCCGCCCCGATCCGTCGAAACAGCGCGCGCTTCTCCGGCTGCGAGAAAATCCCGAACCCATCGGTACAGAAAATCGCCGCATCCACAATCCTTGCGACCTTTGCCTTATCATATCTACCTTCCACCAATATGGGAACATTGATCTGCATCCGCATGATTGCACCTCCTTAATATAGCACGGGGGAACGGGGGAACGGGGGGAACGGGGGGAACGGGGGAACGCGGCTTCTTGAAAGAAGCCTGGCAAGAACTTTTATTAGGGGATTTGATGGATATAGTTTGTGCAAGTCCATCTGCTCACCAATTTGGTGCCGTCCAAGTCCGCAGGAGATCGTTCTGGGGCGGCTGACACGGTCATCCGCCGTCTATTTGGAGTAGGTGCGGTCATTAGGGTGGAGAACGGGGGACGGGGGATTCAATTTTTCGTTGGGTGGATGTTCATGGGAAAAAATTTCCCATCACAAAAGTACACGGTTTCCCATACCACAACGAGGTATCCTACCACTACCCAATAAAACCAAAGGACGCAATCTCTCCCCGTAGAAGGCGGATGACTGCGTCAGCCGCTCGCGAACGATCTTCTCATGTATTGGACGGCAGCAAATTGGTGAGCAAACGGACTTGCACAAACGAAATCCATGCCCATCCCAGTATAAAAGTTTTGCGGAGCTTTTTCAAAAGCGACCGTTCCCCCCATCTCCCGCGTCCCCCCCGGCGTTATTTTCCCACACAAAAGCGGCGAAAGACTTCGTCGGCGATGTCCGCATTGACCTCGCGGCCGTCCACGGAACGGATGGCGGCGAGAGCGGACTCGCATAACGTGCATACCGCATCGATGGCGTCCCCCGCGTCTAACGCATCGGCGGCATAGCGGAGATCCATGGCGGCGCGGGTCAGAGCGGCGTGTTGGCGCGGGTCCCAGATCACCGCGTCCTGTCCCAGATCGACACGATCGCTGCCCCAGAGTAGACCGATCGCCGCGGCCAACTCGCCGATCCCCGCCCCCGATACGCAGGAGAGCGGAATCACCGCATCGTGCGCCGCACGCAGCGCGGATAGATCGGCTTCGGAAACCGCGCAGGGAAGATCGGACTTGTTCAAGACCGCAATCCGCGGACAGGGCGGATACGCGGCAAATACCGCACGAATTCCCTCGTCCAGCGGCAGGGAACCGTCAATCACCGTCAGGATCAGTTCCGCGTCCGCAATCTCCCGCTTTGCACGGTCGATCCCCAGCTTCTCAATATCGCCCGCACCGTCCCCGCGCAGTCCCGCCGTGTCCGATAGCCGCAGCGTTACCCCGCCAAAGGAGAGCGTCTCCCGCAGCACGTCCCGCGTTGTTCCGGCGATTTGCGTGACGATCGCCGCGTCTTCGCCCAGCATCGCGTTGAAGAGGGAGCTTTTCCCCGCATTGGGCGCGCCGCAGAGGACGGTCTTGACCCCCGCGGTCACCGCACGTCCCGTCTTGTATGTCGCAAGCAGCCTCTCCACGCCGGAGAGCGTCGATGCCACCACGCTCCGGATCGTCCGCTCGCCCTCGTCACCAACATCCTCCTCGGGATAATCGATCGCGGCGTATAGCGCCGTCATTACGGAAAACAGTCCCTCGTCCAGCTCTTCAATCGCCCGGGTGGTCACGCCGCGCATTACGGAGGACGACAGCCTGCGCTTTTCCTCCGTGTCCGCATCGATCAGCAGCCCGACCGCCTCCGCCTCTGTGAGGGAGAGTTTTCCGCATAAAAATGCACGCTTGGTGAATTCCCCCGGCCCTGCCTGTACCGCGCCTGCCGCAAAACAAGCCGATAAAACCGAGGTTGTCACCAGCGTTCCCCCGTGGCACGATAACTCCACGGTGTCCTCCCCGGTGTACGAATGGGGCGCGAAAAATGCCGTGCATACGCCGGAATCGATCACTTCTCCGGTGCGCGGATCGCAAATTTCCCCGAATACGGCAGTGCGCGGTCGGATCTCCCGGATCGGTTTCCCCGATTTCGCCCGGAAAACGGTGTCGGCTACGGCAATGGCGCAGTCTCCGGACACCCGGATCACCGCGATCCCGCCCTTTCCCGGAGGAGTGGATATGGCTGCAATGGTCTGCATAAATATACTTCCTTTGTGTTGCAAAATACAAAAAACCACCCACAGAGCCGTTTCAAAACAAGCGTATAAGAAACCCTGCTTCCGCAAGGACGGTGCCCTCCCGGATGGTTCGTGCTCCCAGCTTCCTTTCACTGCGGCGGCGCGGAATGCGTCTCACGGCAAGTGGAGGGAGGTCTGCATCCCCGCATCCGGAGCCCAGGCTCCTTTTTACTCTTTGTGGGTTTTTACGCTCATTTCTATCTCGGACATCCGTAGGCGGCATTTGGCTACAGGATATGCTAAATTGTATGTGAGGCTTACCAAATGCTTGAAAATCCCGCCGATGGCGGTATTTTCCGACGTTGGGTTGGTTCACAGCGGCATTTGGCTTTCGGATAACTGTATTTGAAGTTTGGCTTGGTGGAATACGGCGAACGATCTTCTTAGGGAACGAATCGCTCCTGTTGGTGGGCAGTCGGATTTGCACAGACTCCACCCCTATCCCTTTTTCATAAAAGTTTTGCCGGAGCTGGAACGAACAAGTTCGTTCTCAAAAGCGACCGTCTCCCCCACGTCCCCCCGATGTTACTCCTCGTCGGAATCGGAGTCGGAATCGTAGAAGATGTCGGCGAATTCGTCATCGAAGATGTCGGCGATCTTATCGAATTCCTCATCGTCCTCAATGGTTTCAAGGATTTCCTCGCCGTTGTCGTCCACGCCGCACTTGAGGATCACGTATTCCTCGCTCTCCTCATTGCCTTCCTCGTCCACGGGAATCAGAGCCTTATAGACACTGCCCTCATGCTCAAGCGTGCCGAGCAGGGAAAAATTCAGCTCGTTGCCGTCCTCGTCGGTCAGCGTGTAGATTTCCGGATCATATTCTTCGTCTTCGTTTTCATTTTCGTTATCGATGATGCGATCGTTTTCCATGATGGGCATCCTTTCGTTGGCGGGACACGCGCTGTCCCGGTGATATTCTATCTATATTGTACACGTTTCTGCCCCATTTGTCAAGAGGATTTTTCTATACGGCACAGCAATTCGCATTCGCGGGGGGCGAGGGGAACGGGTCGCTTCTTGAAAGAAGCTCCAGAAAGAACTTTTATAAACCATATCCATCCCCAATCCAATTCATAAAAGTTCTTGCCAGGCTTCTTACAAGAAGCCGCGTTTTTTCCCCCCGCGTTTCCCCGCGTGTCTTATTGGGCTAAATTTGCCTCAAAGGTGGTGACCAGGTCGGCGAGTCCGGTGATGGCGGCGGCTTCGCGTTTTTCGTAGGCGGACGTGATGCTGTCGCCGTTTTTCTGGAGCGGTTCGAGGATCGTCCAGGTAGTGATGTCGTTCACAAATTCACCGCAGTATGCCATTGTGAACATATCCGTAATTCCGTCGTGAATCCGGTCGATCATCGCGGACGTGTGGTCGTCGCGCGCATACTTGATTTTCAAGCTCATCTCGTAGTACGCCGGGAGAACCGTCTCGTGTGTTGCACGGCACAATGCCTGGCAGATCGCGCCGGAAATTTCGGGATCCGCCGCCGTTGCGGGAATCGCGCCGACTTCTGCCGTGTCGTGTACCACCGTGTTGTAGTTTGCCTGCGCTTCGTCCTGCTTCGGATACGGGATGATTCCGATTTCTGCCTCCATGTCGCGGAACGTGCCGAAATCGCCGAGCTGACAGCCGCTGATGAAGAGCGAGCCGCCAGACGCGAATTTTTCGTGCTGTCCCGCAGTGTTATTATCGTATTTCGTGTATGTGCCGGACGACCAGTATACGGAGCGGATCTTCTCGTACAAGTCAATCAGCCGATCGCCGTACATCGTCAGTGTCGGATAGCCGTTTTCATCCCGCGTGATATACGGTACGTCGCCGCCGTATGTGAACGGGAACGAGTTGCCGCCGATGCCATCGAGAATCAAACCGAACTGGTCTTCCTTGTCCGTCTCGCCGTTGCCGTTGACGTCCAGATACGCCGCCTCAATCATCGGAATCCACGCGTCGTACGTCCATTTTCCGTCCTCCACCAGTTGATACACATCGTCCGGATCGCCCAGTACATTTCTGTACATATCCCGGTTGTATAAGAGCGCGTGTGAGTGGTTCAGCACGTCCATGAAATAGTCACCCACCAGCAGATACACGTGCTTATAGTCGATGGACAGATTTTGCATATAGTCGCCCCACCAGCAGTTCTCCGTGAAATCCACCGTCGAAAGCGACGCCGCATCACAGAACAGCATGTCGATCGATGCCTTGGCAAAGCCGCGCTGATCGTCAATGAGCAGATCGTACGTGGAATCGCCCGCCATCACCAGCGTCTGCGCCGCCTTGTAGACGTCATTCCAGTTGTTGTTCGAGTGCTCGTACTCGAATTTCACGTCCAGCTGTTCCTCGACCGCTAAATTCCGGCTGTACACCGCGTCGTTCACGTTGTCGCCCGTGAATTCCCCGGAACCCTCGATCAGGTAGTTGGAACTGGCATCCGTGTCCGACGTCAGAATGTTGAACGTCCGCCCGCCATACGACAGCCCGTCTAAAATGTCCGGCTCCGTCTCCGCTACAGTCTCCGTAGCCGGCGCAGAATCGGCATTCGTCTCCGCTCCGTTGTCCGTAGTTCCGCCCCCGCACGATGCCAGCATCAGCATCGCCAGCAGGAACGTTAGTATATTCCGCCTCTTCATAAAAAAAACCTCCCATTGGCATGTCTTTCTACAGTATACACCAATCCGGAGGAAAATGCAACAGGAATTTACGCAGAGGGGACGCGAGGGAGACGAGGGGGACGTGGCTTCTTGAATCAATGAATCTTTGGGGGATTCATTGCGCCTCGCAAAAACTTTTATATAGGGGATGGATATGGGTGGACTTGCACAAACCATATCCATCCTCAATCCAATTTATAAAAGTTCTTGCTGGAACTGGAACGAACAAGTTCGTTCTCAAGAAGCGACCCGTTTTCCCCCTCGCATCTCTGTAAATTAAGTAGTCCGGCGGCCGGCATTCCAGTAAAGCTTGAGAAAATATTGCATTTCGGTGCGCTCCTCGGGGGTAAACTCGATCCAGGTGCGTAGGGCGGAGGTAATTGTTTTCATGGCATCCTCGGTGAGATCGGAGAGCGTGTGCGCGTTGCCGGCCTCGAGGACGCGGAAGAAGAGATCCGTGAATTTGCGGCGATCCTCCGAGGTCATGGAGCGAACCCAGCCCTTGATGCGCGCGGCGTTCCGTTTTCCCTCCGGCGAGAAATCCGGCAGTGTAACAAATTCACGCCCGATGATCTGCCAGGAGTACGGATCGTGCTGTAGAAGCGTAGACTGCGTGGACTCGATCACCCGGTAGGGACCGTTGTGCTCGAGCAGCATCCCCACAATGGAGGACTGCGGCATCAGCACTACGATTTTCTCCACCATTTCCCGGTACGCCGCGGACGTGACCACATCCTCCGTGAAGCCCGGGCCATCGTTGCTGTATGCAATGAGAAGCCGATTCCGCACCGCCTGGGACGAAAATGCCGCCGCGTATGCCGAGAGATTGCCTCCCTTGGAATGGCCGCCCATCCGGATCGGCCCCGTGTAGAGACGGCAGATGTCCTCCACGTAATCCACCGCGCACTGCTGACTCGGAACGGGACACGTGAAGCTCAGCTGAAAATCCTCTCGCCAGCCGACGAGCGTGTCGTCTGTGCCGCGAAACGCGATGAAGAGCGATTTGTCCGGCAGAAGAAACGTCACCGCGGCGAACTGCTTTCCCGCCGCCTCGTCCACCTCGTTCCGGTAGCACGCCACGTATACCTCGTGAAACCGCGCCGATCGCGCCGCCCGCCGGAATAGATCGTTGTTCGCACCCGGGATGATCGCACCGTATTCCTGCCCCTCCGGGTATTTTTCATGGAATAGGTCGTAGCACCGATCCAGACGCACCGGCCCTGCCATCCCGTCCGACGGTACGATCCCGCTGAAATCCACAAAGGACAGCATCGAGAAGATCAGGTTGTCCACCTCACAGAATCCCGATGCCGCAAACGACAGATCCCCCCGCCAGTCTAAGTAGGAAAATATATTGCCCGTCATACGCAAACCTCCCTTTTTTGTTTCCATAACCATTATACCACGCAATTGTGAATCCGGTGCAACCGAAATGGAAATATTGCAAAACGCAAAATATGCCCCCTTGACAATTCCATGAAAATATGGTATACTATTTCTGCATCCAGTGATGTACGGGCCATTAGCTCAGTTGGTTAGAGCTCCCGGCTCATAACCGGTCGGTCCTGGGTTCGAGTCCCCGATGGCCCATTTTTTGCATAGCAAGAACGCCTGCCTCACTGTCCGCATGAATGACCAAGCACCGCGTAGCGTGATTGAACCTGCCCGGTGCTTTGTTGTAGGTGGGAATATGCGGTACAGAGCAGAAACACAGAGAAAAGAAAGAAGAAAGAATACTGTACGTGCCGGGATCGTCTGCGGCAGGAACGGACGATGTTCTCCAACGCAAACAGCGGCTGTCGGAAGCGGTATCCTGCTTGTATTTCTATGAAAATATGTGCGGTAACAGGTCATAGACCACAAAAATTCCCGTTTGGGTATGATGAAGAGGATATGCGCTGCCGGATGCTGAAGGCGCGTCTTCATAGAGAGATTGCGCGGCGGATTGTGGATGGCTGTACGGCGTTTTATTCCGGAGCCGCACTCGGTGTGGATACGTGGTTCATGGAGTCGGTTCTCAAATTCCGCGAGAAAACCGAGGGGATCACGCTGACCGCCGTATTGCCCTGTGCGACACAGGCGAGCCGCTGGACACCCGAAGCGCAGGAGCGGTATCGGGAGCTTCTTGCACGATGCGACGATGTGATCCTTTTACAGAACGCGTACACGCAGGATTGTATGCTCCGCCGCGACCGGTACCTTGTCGATCACGCGGACTGCCTGATCGCCGTGTACGATGGCGGATCTACGGGCGGCACGGCATACACGGTGCGCTACGCCAGAAAAGCCGGCAAGCCGATCTATATCGTGGACCCCAATGCCGATGTAGAGCCTTGCGCCAATCCATTCCTGTCCGGGAAAACAAACACAATACAATAGAACAAAAAAAGGCACAGCTTCCATGCTGTGTCTTTTTTGTGTATGTTCATTCTCCGCTGACGATCAGTCCGTATACGCTCTGGCCGCCATCGATCTCGGTCACGTCCGCATCGGGCAGGGCGGCTTCGATTTCGTCAAAGATTTCCTCGGCGGTGGATTTCTTCAGCCCCTTGCCATAGTAGACGGAGACAGTCGTGCAGTCCGCGATGGTGGGAAGGAGCGCGTCGACGGCATCGGACAGGCTCTGGGCAGACACGCGGATGACGCCGTTGGACAGACCGATCACATCCTTGGCACGCACGGAAACGCCGTCTGCCTCCGCATCCCGCGCGGCGATCGTAAAGGCGAGGGTGGTGACTTCTCCGAAGGCGGCGCGCATATTTTCGAGATTTTCCGCCGGCGTGTGGCTCTTATGGAAGGCGAACAGAGCGGAGATTCCCTGCGGCATATGGCGGGTGGGCAGAATCTCGACCGTCGTTTCGATGCCCGCGTCCTGTGCCATTTCCGCCGCCTGTTTTGCCGCGAGAAGGGCGTTTTTGTTGTTCGGCAGGAGAATTGTGACATCGGCGGGATGCTCCCGGATGGCGCGAAGGAAATCGGCGGGGGAGGGATTGAGCGGCACCACGTCCGCGGCTCCCATTTCCCGGAAGAGATCGGCGAATCCGTCCCCATCGGCGGCGGCGATCACGGCATACGGATGGCGCGGCTCGTCCTCCTCGGCGGGACGGACGGTGCGCAGCAGCTTGCTGACGGCATCCTCAAGCGGATCCGTGACCTCGCGCAGGGTGTTTTTGACTCCCTCGAGGAGGGAAGACATGGTATCCTTTTCCTCTGCCGCTTCCTCTGCCTGTGTATCCGCTTTTTTCCCGGCGGCTTTTTTGACCACGCCGTCGTGCTGCAGGCGCATATTCTCGATTTTGGACGCGCGCAAGGTACCGAGAGGCAGGAGCATTTCAAGTACGCGCATAGGTTCGTTTGTGTGGATATGCACCTTAAAGAGATCCTCGTCGGCGGTGAGAACCATGCTGTCCCCCATCCCCTGCAATGTTTCGCGGATCTTCGCGAGGGTGTCGTGCGGGAGCTCTCCGTCGAGATCGAGCAGGCACTCGGTGCAGAATCCGAAGCGGATTTCCTCCTCCCCATCCGCATCCTCCTTGTCGGATGCATCGGGCGCAGCCTTTTGCTGCTCGGAAGCAGCGGCTTTTGTTCGCGCCGTTCCGGTGAGCGCGGCGGTCATTCCGGCGAGGATAGAGACGAAGCCTGCGCCGCCGGAGTCAACAACCTTGGCGCGCTTGAGCGCGGGGAGCATTTCGGGTGTCTGTGCGAGGATTTCCTCTGCGCGGCGGAGGATTGTGGTGAACAGTGCGGCAATATCGGATTCCGGCGCTGTATCGGGATTCGTGCAGTCGCGCATGACGGTGAGGATCGTTCCCTCAACGGGCTTATCGACCGCGGACGCCGCCTGTTTTGCGCCTTCCCGGAACGCGGCGACGATCTGTCCGGCATCTGCTTCCGTGCAATCGACGAAGGAACGTGCCATACCGCGGAAGAACAGGGACAGGATTACGCCGGAATTGCCCCGTGCGCTGCGCATCATCTGTCGTGCCGCCGTTGCGGATGTCGCGGCAATCGACGCATCTGCCTGTATTTGCCGCACCGCCAGCACTGTTGTGGTCATATTCGAACCGGTATCGCCGTCCGGTACCGGGAAAACGTTCAAATCATTGATCCGGTCGCGGTCTTCCTCCATTGCATCCGCGCCGGACATCAGCATTTCATAAAATTGTATACCGTTAATGGTCTGCATAGCAAAACTCCTATAAGTACTGAGGACGCTGGGAACGCTGGGGGAGACGGGGAACGCTGGGGGAACGGGGAACGCGGCTTCTTGAATCAATGAATCCTTTGGGATTCATTGCGCCTCGCAAGGAGCGACCGTTCTCCCCCGTTCTCCCGCATCCTCATGAGCCGGAATTACTTGTCGTCGTCCACTGGGAAAAGGTGGCCGAGGATGTAGCCAATGATGAGGCAGAAGGAGCCCAAGGTAAACCTGCGGAGCCATTTTTCGTGGCGGACGCGGGATGCGATAGCGGAGTAGCGATATTTAGCGCGGTGGGTATTGTTGCGATTGAGGTGGACGCGTTTGGAATAGGAGCGAGCGGCGGCGCGGCAGGCGGCGCAGGAATGCAGATGGCGGCGCACCATGGCGGCGGATTCCGGGGACAGCGCACCATCGGTGTACTGCGGCAGGAGGTCGCGAATTACGGAACAGTTTTTCATATATGTATCTCCATTATGTATCTCCATAAAATGAGCGAAAGATAAGGAAGCCTCTGATGTAAGGGTATGATATGCAGAGGTTTCTAAAAAACGCCGGCGGAAGACTGAATTTGTGTCAAAGAACCCTTCCGGCGATCACCATAGCAAAAAAGCGGCGTGGGAGGTTATCGGTCGCCCGACTTTGTTTCTGTCGAGATAGCGCGGAACTTATTGTAGAAGGTGCGGCGGGCGCGGAGATAGCGAATGAGCATTGCCTCCGCGGAGATATCAAACAGCGGTGCGATTTCGCCAAGCGGAAGATCGGCACAGTGGTGGAGAAGCAGTATTTCGCAGCCGTTTCCGGAAAGTGCGGACAGGACGCGATACAACTTGCGGGTGGACACCTCGCCGCACAGGGAATAGCCGGGATCCTCGTTCAGCGGCGCGTCCGGATCGGTGACGTACCAATCGTAGCGGATGGTTGCATCGGGATCCTCGCGGAGGTGGCGGAGTGCGCATTTCACGCAGAGGCGGGAGAGCAGTACGCGGATCTCGTTCTCATGCTCTGCCATATCCCGCCTTGTGTGGATCCCGAACACGCCATAATTTGTGAACGCGTCCATGAACACCTCCCCGGACATTCTGTCGGAGATGACAGCGTCCGAGTACAGGCGATCAAAGAAGGCGTTCACCTGTCGATAATACATCCGGTACAGGTTCTCCCGGATGGTCTCATGTGTCTTCGGCATACTAAAATCCTTTCACCGGCACGGTGCCGGAAATCTATTGTTAGGGGATGTGCTGCATACGGCAACCTTACAGAGCAGCGTTTCCTTTGTATACGCGGATACAAGTCATACGCGCCGGAAGTTCCGGTTCATTTGTGGGAGCCGCGGAAGAAGAGTGCGATCGTTCCCGGTCCGACGTGACCGCCCGTAACAGGCTCGTACATGACGATCATCGGCTCTCCGGTAAAGCCGCGGTCGCGCAGCTTTGCAAGCAGGAAATTCACGCCCTCTTCGCTGTCGGCGTGGGCGATTCCGAGCGGAGCGGATTTGTCGAGGACAAGCTCTGCGTATTTGTCGGCGAGGCAGGTGAGGGACTGTTTCCTGCCGCGCACCTTATCGTGTACAACAATCCGTCCGGACTCGTCGCCGATCAGAATCGGCTTGATCTGGAGGACGGTTCCCACGATAGCGGCCGCGCCGCTGATTCTGCCGCCGCGCTGGAGGTACGAGAGATCGTCCACGGTGAAGTACTGGCACATATGCGCCCGCTCCTCGCGGATCTTTGCCGCGACCTCGGTCAGCCCCATGCCGGATTCGAGCATTTGCGCTGCTTCGATTACCTGCATTCCCTCACCGAGAGAGGCGGCATAGGTATCGATCACCTCGATCCGTTTGCCCGGAAATTCCGCGAGAACCTCTTCCGCGGCGCATGCGGCGATGCGTGCCGCCCCACTGATCCCGCCGGACATCCCGATATAGAGAACCTCATCTCCCGACGTGACGGCATTCGTGAATGCTTCGCCGTAATCGGACTGGTTGATCATTGAGGTCTGCACCTTCGCGCCGTTCTGCATGGCGGCATAGTAGGCTTTGCCGTCGAATTCCATCTTACAGGTATAGGGAAGTGTCTTGCCGTCCACGGTCAGATGGAACGACAGGACGGTTATGTTGTATTTTTCAATAAGGGAAAGCGGCAGATTCGCCGAGGTATCCGTCATCAAACGAACCATGAATATCACCTCTTGTCATTTTTTCTATAGTATACCACACTTTTCTCCATTTGTGCAGCCCGCTATTCGTTTTTTACAATAAAGACACAATTACAGTTGCCTATCGTTTACTATTTGCGTCCGGAAGTAAGTGGGCGGGGGAACGC
>CAVIKO010000042.1:0-16389 GCA_963643035.1 bacterium | reverse complement strand
GATAAAAGGCTGAAATATAGGGACTTTTATCGCAAAAATAACCTTAAATCAGAGGTTTCCTAAATCTACCGGAAATCTGCGGTTTCTTACTGGAAGCAGCTGTTGATGGCGTCGATATCCGCTTGTGCTGTTTCCGCGAATTTCTCGTAGCGTGAGGTAAAGTTCGGTGTGTACTCCCAGATCATGAAGATCACCTCATCGCAGTAGGTTCCGACCTTATAGAACCAGCCAAGGTCGAAAACGCGGGTCGAGAGAATGATGTCGAGCATATCCACGCTGTCCTCGTCGCGCATATATTTGTAGTCAAGAATCTGGTTATAGTACACGGGACGGACAATCTCGCGGGATTCATACGCCAATGCCTCCACGATGGCGCCGGTGCGATCCGCGTCCTCCATTTGGGTAGGTACGCAGAAAAACACACTGTGCCATGAGCCGACGGTGCTGTAATAGCGATCCTGCCCGGCATCGTACTTGGGGAACGGGAGGATACCGAAATCCGCCTCCATATCGCGCAGGGAGGATGCCAGATTCATCAGCTGCATGAAGAACAGTGACTGTCCGTTCTGGAACATAGAGACAGGGGTTGCAATGTCGTAGCTGACACGTTGGTAGTTGTACGAAACGGATTTGTCGAGTACGAGCGTACAATACTTTTCAAGCATACCGACGACCTTTTCATCGTAAATCGTGAGCGAGAGTTTGCCGTCCGCATCGACTGTTGCGCATTTCACCCCGGATGCGTTGACAGCCGCCATGACGGTATCGTCCCATGTAATCGTACCAAAGCGGTCGTTCGCGTCGTATTTGCCGTCCCCATTCACATCGGATGCTACCGACTGGGCGTATGTGGTCAGAACGTCGAACGTCCACGAGCCGTCGCGCACAGCGTCATAGAGTCCTGTGATTCCGTAATCCGAGGCGACCTGCTGGTTGAAGAACACAGCGATGGTGCAGTCGTTGATGGCAGTGGATATGTCGCCGGTGGTAAAGTAGGTTTTTCCGTTCAAACGCATATCGGCGACGGCGTTTTGATCCCACCACGGCTGTGACAGATCGACGTGCGGCAGGGCGGACAGTTCAGCCAGATACTGCTGCAGAACGAGGGTACACGCGTCGTAGCCCGCAATGGTGGCTGCGTCGTAGGCGGTGTCTCCGGCAAGCACCTGTCTGGAGATGCGCTGGAAGCCTTCACCCTCTCCTTTTGTACCTCCGCTGCCTTCATAGACCTTTTCGTTCGCGATGGTCACGTTGTACAGATCCTCGACGGTTGTGTTGCGGGTATAGATCGCGTCGTTCATCAGTTCCCCGGTCAGTTCCTCAGCGGCGAAATCGTTCTTATCCCAGCCGGATTCCGAATTTCCGGTGACAAGGATTGTGAACGTATGACCGGCGTAGTCTCCGGTAGGCAGCGTATAGGCAGGTTCCGTTTCGGTTTCCGATACGCTTTCGGTATCCTTCGAATCTCCTTGGGTATCGGGTGTTTCCGTTTTCTCCTGACCGCATGCAAGCAGCGGCATGGTCAGGCAAAGGCAGAGGAAAACGGATATAAGACGATGCTTTTTCATGATGATATTCTCCTGTTCGACATACATACTATGGTTTTTCCTATAGTATAACATCTATCCGCCGGATTTGCAAGCGGATTCTGTCATTTCACATGAAAGGTTTTACAAAATTCTTACAAACGATTGACTTTTCGCGTGCCCGGTGCTATACTGTATCGTGGTTTATTATGGATGCGCTGTAAAATAGAGATTTTTCGCATCCGTATAGGTATACGGAGGAACGCCATGGGAAAGGTCAAAAGGAAATCGGGTGTCGGGGTATTCATTGCGCTGTGTACGCTCATCTATTTCACAAGCTACATCACGCGCAAGGTTTATGCCTCTACGATGATTGAGATCATACGCGATCTGTCGCTCACAAACGAGGGCGCAGGACTGGTGAATACGGCGCTCTTTATCACCTATGGCGCAGGACAAATCGTGAGCGGCGTATTGGGGGATCACATTGCGCCGCACAAGCTGATTTTCGTTGGCATTGTGACCTCGTCGGCGTGCAATCTGCTGATGCCGTTTTGTCCATCGCTTCCTCATGGCTCCGTGGTGGGTGCAATGACGGTACTCTGGGCGGTGAACGGATTCTGTCAGGCGTTATTTTGGCCGCCGCTTGTACGAATGATGGCGGAGCATCTGACAGAGGACGACTACAGCCGTGCGTGTGTGACGGTATCGGTAGGTTCCTCACTTGCCACGGTGTGTATCTATCTTACCTCGTCTCTCTTTATTGCGCTCTCCGGCTGGCGGCTGAATTTTTACATAGCGGGTGCGTTCGGGCTGATTGTATCGGTATTCTGGATCGTGCTGACCTCGCGAATGGAGAAGGCGGAGCGAGCGGCGAAAACGGAGCAGTCGACCGTGTCGGCAGGGGAGCGAATCCCGTTCGGCAGACTGGTACTCCTTTCGGGACTGATCCCGATCTGCGCATGCATTATCCTCCAGGGAATGCTGCGGGACGGGCTGGATTCGTGGATGCCGACCCTGATTGCGGATACGTTTGATCTGTCCTCTGCACTTTCGACGTTATCCGGTGTGGTGATGCCGCTTTTTGCAATGCTGGCGTTTAAGGTGGCGGATCGGCTGCAAAAATGGGTGGGACACGAGATGAAAACGACGGCGCTATTATTTGCCATTGCCGCGGTGCTTGCAGTCGTGCTTTATTTCTTTTACGATTGCAATGTGATCCTCTCGGTGCTTCTGATTGCGTCTCTGACGGGGTGTATGCATGGGATCAATCTGATTCTTATCACGTGGGTTCCGGCGTATTTTGCGCGCTACGGCAGAATCGCGACGTTTTCCGGCATCCTCAACGCTTTTACATACATTGGCAGCGCGCTTGCGATGTACGGCTTTGGCGCGCTCTCTGACAAGCTTTCCTGGCAGGCGACGATCGTCTCGTGGCTCATCATTGCCGGTCTGGGGATTGCCCTCGCATTGTCCACCATCCGCCGCTGGACTTCGTTTATTGCGCGGAAATAAGGGGAACGAGGAAACGAGGGGAACAGGAAGTTTCTTGAAAGAAGTTTAGCAAGACTTTTATACAAATTGAATGACAGGGTACAGCTAAGGAACCTTTGAATAAATCGGATTTTTGCGATAAAAGGCTGAAATATAGGGACTTTTATCGCAAAATAACCTTAAATCAGAGGTTTCCTTATTCTCCTTCCGGTCGCGGATTGGGATAGGCTGTACTTTTTTGATATTGTTCGCAACCTTATGCAGATAAAAAATGTTTATGCTGAATCGATCGCAGGCTTGGATTGGAAGCGACTGCGCTATCGTAGGATGGAGAAGGCGTAGGTGTTTGTTTCTATAGCAGCACAAAAAAACGGGGAACCGTTTTAGCGATTTCCCGTTTTTGTTGTATTCCTGTTATTCTACTCTCTGGGCGATGTCCTCTTCCACTGCTTTATAGAGCTTTTCATAGTGGGACGTGACACTTTTTTCGATTCCCTTCCAATAGGAAGCTACGTCGGTTTGGTTATTCTTCATCATATTGCATACAGTCCAGGTACAGCCGTTCCAGTTGTCGAAGATATAGCCGAAATCATAGACCACGCCGTCGAAGATGATGTCCATCATTTCCACGGTTTCCGAATCGCGTGCCAGCTTGTTGCCAAGGGTGACATCGTAATACGCGGGGATGACGTACTTATAGGTTTCCGCTGCCATCGCTTCGATGATGATACCGGTGCGCTCAAGATTGTCCGCCGTTTTCGGGATACAAAGCATACCGTTGTATGCGTCCACGTGGGAATGGTAGCCGTCCTGGTTCTCGTCCCACATCGGATACGGGATGATACCTATATCGATTTCGGCGTCACGGAAGCTCACCATATCGCCGACCGTCAGACAGAACAGCAGGATTCGACCATCCTTGAAGCCTCCGGCACCCAAATCCCACTGGGTGTTGTAGTCGGTGAACAGCGTGCGGTTATCGTTGTAGACGAGATCGTACATGGATTCGATGAAGGAGATCATCTTATCATTGTACGTATTCGGAACCGGCTTGCCGTTCTCCAGGATTACGGACATGATGCCGCTCGCATACATGAAATTAAGCGTCGTATTATCGTTATTGAAGGAGATGCCCCACTGGTCGGCGCTGTCATAAGTGCCATCGCCGTTGAGATCCACGGACATACTGGCAGTGACCTCCTTGAGCTTATCAAGCGTCCATTTTTTGTCGCGCACAATTTGGTAAATATCGCCCACATTGTTGTCCGCGGCGAGTTCTTTATTGACGAACATACAGAACGGAGTCGGCATGGTGACGTAGCCTGCCATGTAGTACTGCTGGCCTAAGATGTTGATCGTTTCGTTGATCGTCTGATTCCACCACGGCTTGTCGGGATTGACATAGGGAACGTCTTCCCATGTGAGGATAGAATGGCTCGTGATGAAGCCGGGACCGCTTGTGATCTGGTGCGGAACGGCAATGTCGTAGGAATTGTCGCCGGAGAGTACACTCTGCTTCAGTTCTTTGTCAAGCTCATCGATACCGGGAGATTCGACTGCCGTGATCGCTACATTGAAACGCTCGTTGATCTTCAGATTCCGGTCGTACTTTGCGTCATTCACCACATCGCCGGTCAACTCCTCGATCATATAGGTTTCCGGTTGATACGTTAGGATGCGGTACTCATAGCCCTCGAAGTCGCGCTCCGGCAAGTCGTCGGAAATTGCCTGCCGTGCCTCCAGTTCGGTGGTTTCCACGACAGTCTCGCTTTCCACTGCTGTGCTGTTGTCGGTCTGCGGCTGGATTTCCGCGTCGTTTCCGCCACTGCCGCAGGACGCAAGCATTCCTGCAAGCATCGCGATCACAAGAAGGCGGCTGATGTGTTTCTTTGTATTCATAGTGTCTGCCTTTCTTTGGTACATTGTCTTTTACTACAGAAGCAACCATTATCTCATCGCCATTCAAAACAGTGCCATGATAAAATATTATATCACCCCCCAATGGAAAATGTTAAAATATTGGCTGAATTGCGTAAAATATATGTTAACTACCATGAAAACAAAAAAGGGGAATCCCATCTTTGACAGGATTCCCTTCTGTGCGTATTGTTTTGGGTGCTTATTTCAGCGAGATTGCGGCCTTTGCCTTTGCGGCGATGGATGCGGCGTCGAGGCCGAAGTAGGAAATGAGTTCCTTTGCAGGGCCGCTTCTGCCGAACACATCCTGTACGCCTATGCGGAGTACCGGAGTCGGCTTCTTCTCAGAGAGGCATTCGCAGACTGCGCCGCCGAGACCGCCGATGATGTTGTGCTCTTCGCAGGTGACTACGCAGCCGCAGCGGGTTGCTTCCGCCACAACCAGCTCCTCATCGAGCGGCTTGATGGTGGAGATATTGACCACAGATGCGGAGATGCCATCGGCGGCAAGAAGCTCACGGGCAATGAGAGCCTGCTCTACTTCAATACCGGTCGCGATGAGAGCGACGTCATGGCCGTCCGCCATCTTCACGCCTTTACCGATCTTGAATTCGTAATCTGCGCCGTAGTACACCGGAACAGCCATTCTGCCGAAACGGAGATATACGGGACCTTCATGCTCGATCGCCGCTTTGACTGCGAGTCTTGCCTCGGTGTCGTCTGCGGGATTGAGGATGATCATGCCCGGAATGGTGCGCATGAGAGCAATGTCCTCGTTGCACTGGTGGGTCGCGCCGTCCTCGCCGACGGTGATGCCGGCATGGGTTGCGCCGATCTTGACGTTGTTGTGCGGATAGCCTATCGCGTTGCGAACCTGCTCAAAGCTGCGCCCTGCGGCGAACATAGCAAAGGAGGAAGCGAACGGGATCTTACCGCAGAGGGACATACCGACGGCGGCGGCGATCATGTTGTTTTCCGCGATACCGCAATCGAAGAAGCGATCCGGAAAGGCCTTCTTGAACGTACCGGTCTTGGTGGCGGCAGCGAGGTCAGCGTCCAGAACGACAAGGTTCGGATAGATCGCGCCGAATTCCGCTAAAGCCTTACCGTAGGATTCTCGTGTAGCAATTTTATCAGCCATAACTATATGTAATCCTTTCTCTTGATAACCTGTTGCGTGGCGACGGCTTACAGCTCTACGCCGAGATCGTGCATGGCGACGGCGTACTGTTCATCATTCGGAGCGGCGCCGTGCCAGGACACCTGGTTCTCCATGAAGGAAACGCCCTTGCCCTTGACGCTGTGGGAGATGATAACGGTCGGCTTATCGGTGCAGGCGCGTGCAGCCTTGTACGCAGCCTCGATGGAGTCGAAATCGTGTGCGTTGCACTCCACAACATTCCAGCCGAACGCCTCAAACTTCTTGTCATACGGCAGCGGATTCATAACGTCCGTGATTTTGCCGTCGATCTGAAGGCCGTTGAAGTCTATGAGCCAGCACAGGTTGGAGAGCTTATAATGCGCAGCGAACATGGCGGCTTCCCAGACCTCGCCCTCTTCCGTTTCCCCATCTCCGAGGATGGCGTAGATTCGTCTGGGAGAAGCATCGATCTTGGAGGCGAGAGCCATACCGCAGGAAACGGATGCGCCCTGACCGAGAGAACCGGAGGACATATCCACACCGGGTGTATGCTTCATATCCGGGTGACCCTGGAGATAGCTGGTGGTATGACGGAAGGTTTTGAGATCCTCAACCGGGAAGTAACCGCGCTGTGCGAGAGCGGCGTAAAGCCCCGGCGCACAGTGTCCCTTGGAGAGAACCATACGGTCTCTACAGGAGCATTTCGGGTTCTTCGGGTCGATATTCATTTCTTCAAAATAAAGGTATGCCAATACATCGGCGATGGAGAGAGATCCGCCGGGATGACCGCTCTTTGCGGAATGAACCGCGTCAATGATGCCGATTCGGATCTGGCGGGCAATCTCACAAAGCTCGTCTTTTCTCTGCTTGTCCATAAAATGACCGTCACGGTTTTCTGTAACCGCGCCTTTCATTGCGATTTTTGATAACAGGTTTATTGTAACGCATTCGCCCGATTTTGTCAATGGGTCTTGGGGTCTGTACAAAAATATTTTACAAAATATAGTTTTGCCGCTTTATTTCTCGATTGCGGCCTTGTACGACTGGATTTTGTGCAGACGGTCAAGATCGAATTTCACGCGTCTGTCAAAGGCGTAGATGCCGTTTTTCTCCTGGAATACGTCGGTGAGCTGCGTATAGCAGTAAGCGCACATCTTCGGATTGTCGAGCAGTACGTGGGTCAGGCCCTCGAAACGGGTGTAAAATTCCTCCATCGTCTCCGGTGCTTTGCCGTAACCCCACGCGGGATCGTTGTTCTCGTCGATGTTCCAGTACGTGCCGCCGAATTCCGAGACGAAATACGGCTGTCCCTGGTACGGTGCGTCGTCCTTCGGGAAATTCTGCCAGATCGGTCCGCCGTCCTTTGCCAGAGCCTCATGATGGTGATACAGCTCCTCGGGGTTCTGTGTGTAGTCGTGTACGTCGTAGATGTCCGTCAGCACATGCACGTAGCCGGAGGAGTCGATAATCGGGCGCATCGGGTCGATCTGTCGGGTAGCCTCGTAGATTACCTTGAAAATTTCGTGGTTGCGGCGAACGCCTGTCTCGTTGAACGGACACCAGCCGATCACGGACGGATGGTTGTAGTCCCGCTCCATTTCGCAGATCCACTCGGGCAGGATCGATAAGAGTGCCGCCGGATTCGATTCATCGAGTCCCCAGTTCGGGAATTCGCCCCAGAGCAGATAGCCCATTTTGTCTGCGTGATAGAGCAGTCTCGGCTCGAAAATTTTCATGTGCAGTCTGGCGCCGTTGAAGCCCGCCGCCATCGACAGTTCTATATCCCGGCGCAGTGCATCATCTGTGGGTGCGGTGTAAATGCCGTCCGGATAATAGCCCTGATCGAGGACAAGCCGCTGGTATACAGGCTTGTGGTTGATTTCGATCGCGTAGCCGTTCACACGAACGTCACGCATGCCGAAATAGGACTGCACTGTGTCCGCGCCCGCCGTGATCTCGAGGTCGTAGAGCTTCGGTTCCCCGACATTCCAAAGAACCGGATCCGGAATGTACAGGCGCAGCGTTGCGAATTTGCCGCATACCTTTCCTGTTGCGGACGCAACCTCTTTCCCATCGAACGACGCCTTTGCGGTGACGGATTCCACTGCGGACGGCTTGCCATCCAGGGTGACGACCACATCTACATACGGCGGGGTCTGCATTTTTACGTTGCCGAAGGAGACCTCTCCGCCATCGATGCAGGGGGTGATCTTCAAACGGCTCACATAGCTCTGCGGTACGTATTCCATCCATACCGTCTGCCAGATGCCGGTGGAACGCGTGTAGGAGCAGCCGGAATTGTAATAGCTGTAGTAGACCTGCTTACCTGTTGGCTGGAGAGAATCTCTGCCGTTGTCCTCCGCAAAGACCGCGATCCGGTTCTCGCCCGATACCACATATTCTGTAATATCAAACGTGAACGGTGTGTACCCGCCGACGTGATAACCGACCTTTTTGCCGTTGACATAGACCTCGCTGCGGTAATCAACCGCTCCGAAATGGAGCAGAATCCGCCCGCAGTCCGTACACCAGCCCTCCGGAAGCACGACCGTACGGCGATACCAGCACGCGGCGATAAAGTCCACGTATTCGATGCCGGACAGCTTCGATTCCGGTGCAAACGGAACCGTAATCTCGTGCGTGTAGACCGCATCATCGGCATCCCAGAGCTTCCGATCTCTGCCGGAATTACCAAAGTCAAACGCGAACTGCCACTGTCCGTTCAGATTCAGCCAGTTATCCGCCCGCACCAGATCCGGACGCGGATATTCAGAACGAGGAATAGACATAGTTGTTGCCTCCTGTAAAATAAAATGTAGAGTATAAGCAAGCTGTTATTGCATAGAGAAGGTATGGGATAGGAAACGTTTTTTTAAGGATTGTCTGTGTATATTCCGGAGATTCCCATGGCAAAATACGTCTCCTGCTCTGCCGGGTCATTCACGGTGTGGATGTAGAGAGGAATGCCGGATGCGCACATACCGGATACGTATCCGTCGACGGCGCATAGCTCGTAGGAAAACGTGAAGGCGAGAAGCGGATGACCGGCTGCATAGGTGCATAAGGCCTGTGCGTCCGTTTTGCTGTTCCAATCGAGTCGATAGAGCGTGTAGATGATGTACTCGTAACCGAGATCCCGCACAGAATCGTATTCATCTCCCGCATAGATCTGTGGAATGAACCGTTCCACCAATTCCGGATAGGATGCCGCAATGTACGAAAGTCCGGCGATGTTGTTGTCCTTGATGTCTGTGATGACATAGAGATCCTCATGATCCGTCATGAATTCCGCCAGCGTGTCGAGATCAAGCGGGGTCAGGCGATCATAGATTTTCGCCGCGCGGAATTCCGCAAGGGTCAGGGCATACCCGTTCTCCGGAATTGCCGATGTGTACTCCACGTACCAGTCGTGGATGCACGCGAGATGACCGTCCGAGGTGAAGTTGAAATCAAGTTCAATGTACCGATCTCCCGTGTCGTAGGCGTTTTGCAGACCCTCCATGCTGTTTGAGCCAACCGTGCCGTCTATCTCTCCCGCCGCGTGGATGATGTACCGGATCCCCGCACGCAATTCTTCCAGTGTCTGCGGATCCGTATAGGGAACGGCAGCGTATGGCGATGGCTCATCCGGCGTGAGCGGCGGCGTACCCGTCCAGCTCTCCGGAATCGGCAAGCGTGTACAGGAGAGAAGGAGTCCGCAGACTGTGAAGAGAATCCCGGCGCGGATGGAGTGATGTTTCATATGTATTCTCAGCGCGTACAGGAAAAGGAGGAAACAGCACCTGCCATTCCCTCCGCTTTCTGCATGCTTGTTTGATTATTCTGCGTCGTCGTATTCCGCGTCGTCGCTGTCATTCAGAAGCGCGCTCATGGAAAGGCTGATCTTCCGATTGTCCATGTCGATTCCGGTGATCTTCGCGCGAACGACCTGACCAACCTCCAGACATTCCTCGGGCTTCGTGATTCTGTGATCCGCGATCTGGCTGATGTGGATCAGACCATCGCAGCCGGGAACGATTTCCGCGAACGCGCCGAACGGCATCAGGCTGACAATACGAACATCCGCCACGTCGCCCTCCTGGTACTGGTTCACGAACTGGTTCCACGGGTTCATCTCTTCGGTCTTGTAGCCGAGAGAGATTCTGCCTCTTTCAGGGTCGAAGGACTTCACGTATACGTGGAGCTTGTCGCCGACGCTGACGACTTCGGACGGGTGATGGATCCGTTTCCAGGACAGTTCAGAGGTATGTACCATACCGTCTACGCCGCCGAGGTCTACAAACGCGCCGAAGGAAGTGAGGCTCTTGACCTCTCCGTCGTACTCCTTGCCTTCCTCGATGTTTGCCCAGAATTCGGCTTCTTTTGCTTTTCTTTCCTCACGAAGGACGGCACGGATGGACGCGTAGGCTCTCTTGCGATCCGTCTTAACCTCGATGATCTTCACTCTCTGGGTGGTGCCGACGAGGGTGGAGAGATCTCCGTCCTTCGGTACACCGGTCTGGGACGCGGGAATAAATACGCGCACGCCGTTCAGGTTGATGATGACGCCGCCCTTGACCGCTTCCACGATCTTGCCTTCCAGAATTTCTCCGGTTTCATACGCGTTGACTACGGCTACCCAGTTGGCGTCCGCGTCTACACGGGTCTTGTCGAGCGTTGCGATACCGTCGATATCGCTGACCTTTACGACTTTTGCCCGAATCACGTCTCCAACCTTAAACAGGTCTTCCAGCTTGGCGGAAGAATCGTTTGTCGCCTTATCGTGGGTGATCACACCAGTGGTCTTTGCACCCAGATCCAGATGGATTTCGTTCTGCGAAATGGACGTAATCACACCTTCGACGATGTCTCCTGTATTTAAAGTTTTCATTGACGCTTCGAGCATTTCGGCAAAGTTTTCCTGCTCATTCATGGCTTTATATACCTCCTGTATTACACTATCCGGCGTGGATGCGCCGGCAGTTATTGAAACTTGATGTAGGCACTCGGGGAGCGTATGCTCCGACAGTGCCGCGGCGTTTGCGATAAACCACACGTTTTTACAGTGTTCTCGCGCTACCTCTGCCAGCTTTCTCGAATTGGAGCTGTCCGGGGAACCGATCACGACCATGAGATCCGCGTGCTTTGCAAGCTCTGCCGCTTCTGTCTGCCTGTTTTCAGTCACATTACATATTGTATCAAAAATTCGCGCGTTTGTATATACCTTTTTGCAAATTTCTATCGATTTTTTCCATTCCGACAATTTTTGTGTAGTCTGTACAGCCATGACCACTCCGTTTTGGGCAACCTGACGAAAACTTTTGTCGAAAATGCACAATTCTAACTCTTGTGCGCTGGCAAAGACACGTCCGGCGCCACAAAGGCAGCTCATAATACCTTCCACCTCGGGATGTCCGGCGGTTCCGAGAAGGAGAAACAGGGTGTCGGGTGAACTGTTTTCGGCGGCGATCCGACGCACGCGTTCGACATAGGGGCAGGTGAGATTAACCAGCGTGAAGCTTTCACACGTTCTTTCACAGTCCTGGAGCCGATCGATGATGGACTTCAGTTCTCCGTGCGCCCGGATGACCACAGTGGCGCGTTCCCCGGCTTCGGCGCGTGCAATCACATCGTCCACGTCCGTCCGCTCGATGATGCTGCACCCAAGAGAGGTGAGATGCGCGATGTAGTCGTCGTTGTGGATCAGCCGTCCGAGCGAATAGACGTGTGTTCCGTCCGTTTTCGCTTTGCACAGAATCCGTTCCAGTGTTTCCGCCGCTCTCTTTACTCCGGGACAAAATCCGGCAGACTCTGCTATATTGATTTGCACGATGCTTACCTCCAGTCAGGGAATACGCGGGAGACCTTGAAAAACGGTCACTTATGGGGCGATACATCCACGGATTCATTGCGCATCGCTTTTACCGGGTTCCGCCAAGGTTGTGCTTTCCCCGAATTTCAACGCGCAGATCCTGCGGAAGATTTCGCGGGACGCGTTGAGGTAGCCCTTGGAGCCGCCGGGGGAGAAATCCAGCTCCTCAAACGCGATGGGCTTGCCGAAAATCACGGTATTCTTGCGAAAGATACCGGTTTTGCCACGCTTGTTGTCGATGTATACAGGCAGCACCGTCGCTTGGGTGTGGTATGCGATCAGTCCCACACCACCCTTGATTTCGGTTGCCCGCGGATCCTCAAAGCCATGGCGGTGTCCCTGCGGAAAGATCCCGATCAGCTCACCGGCTTCAATCAGTCCGATGGTGTACTTGATGCTTGCCACATCTGCCCCACCGCGATTGACAGGATATGCCCCCATCGCCCGAATCAGACCTCCGAGACCCGGAATCTTGAACAGCTCCTTTTTTGCCATGTACCGTACCTGCCGTTTCGCGGCCGCGGATACGATCAGTACATCGGAAAACGCAGTGTGGTTCGCCGCGAGAATACAGCCGGAATCCACAGGAATATTCTCCTCCCCACGAATCTCCAAACGGTAGAAGAGCCGCACCAGAGGATTGAGTAGCGCATACATTGTACGATAAAAACTCATAATACTTCCCGAAAATGATAATAGTATAAATAATGTAGAGAAAAGCTGCCATAAAAATCGGACACGCAAAGCCCGTTGTCCCTTACGGAAACGCTGATTTCAGCGTAGCCTAAGATAGCGGGAGATAACCACTGCCCAATCAAAATTCAGTTCCAATTCCTCTGGAAAGTTTTTGCCAAGACTCCATAAAGCCGTGTATCTCACATCTCTCCGTTCTACAGCGTTACTGCTCCCGTTCCCGCGCCATGCGGGCAATTTCGGCGGCAGAATCTTCAATGGAGTTTTGGTTGGAGAAGGGAATGGCATCGGGAGCGGGAACGCAGGGAGCAATGGCGCGATCGCGGTCGGCGCGATCGCGTTCCTCCATGTCTCTCAGAACATCCTCATAACGCACGTCCAGCTTTTTTTCCTCAGTCAGCTCACGGAATCGCCGCTGCGCACGGATCTCAAGCGGTACAGTCACGAACAGTTTCAATTCGGCGTCCGGCATGATGACCGTCCCAATGTCACGACCGTCCATGATCACGCCACCGGAGGTCGCCATTTTTCGCTGGATTTCGAGAAGAAATGCGCGTACCGCCGGATGCTTTGACACTGCGGAGGCGTATTTGCTCATTTCCGGAGTCCGGATCGCATCGCCAACCGATTCTCCGTCGAGCGTTACGATCTGCGTACCGTTTTCATACCGCAGTGCGATTTCCGCGTCCGGCAGGATCTTTTCGACAGCGCTCTCATTCGTTGGATCTACGCCGCATTTCTTGCACCACAGTCCGACCGTCCGGTACAGTGCGCCTGTATCGACGTACACATACCCCAGCTTTTTAGCCGCCGCCTTGGCGATTGTACTCTTTCCGGATCCGCTGGGGCCATCTATGGCTATTCTGATTTTTTTCATGGGTATCTCCTTATAGTAGGTGCTGTCGTTGGGGGATGCGTGGGAATGCAGCATTTTGAGCCTTGGCAAAAACTTTTATATGGGAATTGGTGATGGACATAGTTTGTGCAAGTCCGTGTACGTACTAAATTATTTCCGTCTATTCCTTTAAATCTTCCTTTGCCGCGCTGTTTCCGGCTATATAGGCGGTGGAGAAGGCGATCTGAAGGTTGAAGCCGCCGGTGTAGGCATCGGTATCGAGAAGTTCGCCACAGACGTAGACGCCAGGGAGATCCCGCAGCTCCATGGTGCTGGGACAGACAGCCTTGACGGACACGCCGCCGTGGGTGACGATCGCTTCCGCCATGGGACGGAATTTTGTCGGGGTGAGAGACATATTTTTGCACAGCTCCACCAGCCGAAGCCGTTCCTCGCGGGTCAACTCCCCAGCCTTTTTTCTGCCAGACACGCCGGACGCGCCGATGAAATACGGGATGAGAGATTTCGGCAGGAGCTCGTCCAAAGCGTTGATGAGATCCCGATGGGCGAATTTGGTAAGATCGGAAAGCACGCGCCTGTCGAGTGTTTCGCGATCAAGAGCAGGCTTCAGGTCGATGGAGAAGCGGTAATCGGATACGCTGCCCTTTTGCATATTTGCCGATGCGGACAGCACGAGCGGACCGGATACGCCGAAATGGGTAAAGAGCATTTCGCCCATCTCATGAAAGACGGTTTTCCCTCCGCGCGTTACGGTCAGGGTCACATTGCGCAGAGACAGCCCCATCATTTCGGATACATCCTCTTTTGTCTCCACGGGAACAAGCGATGGGGAAAGCGGTGTGATCGGAATTCCAAGCGCGGCAAGCATCCGGTGACCATCGCCGTCCGATCCGGTAGTGGGATAGGATACGCCGCCGGTCGCTGCGATCACGCAGTCAAAGTCCTCGGTGCGCTCCGTATTGTTGTCTGTGACGCACAGGATATATCCGTTTTCCGCCGTCCTGATTTCTGTGACCCGGCAACCGAAGCGGAATGTCACGCCCGCGTTCCGGCACCGTTTTTCAAGCGCGTGGGCAATATCGATCGCCTTGTCGGATACGGGAAAGACGCGGTTGCCCCGTTCAACCTTGAGCGATACGCCTGCGTCCTCAAAAAACGCCATGGTGTCGGCGGAGGTGAACTTTGCGGCGGCACTATAGAGAAATTTCGGATTGGTCAGAACGGACGCGAAAAACTCTTCTCTGGTGCAGTCGTTTGTAACATTGCACCGCCCTTTTCCCGTGATGCGCAGCTTTTTCCCGGCAAAGGGATTGCGTTCGAAAATCGTCACCTCTGCTCCGTAGGAGGCAGCCTGATACGCCGCCATCATTCCGGCAGGACCGCCGCCGATTACGCAAATGCGTTTCATTCCTCCAATTCCTCCGTCTCTGCGTTCTCCGGTTCCTCTTTCCCATGGAGGGATTTCGCACTGTTTTCCTTTTTCATAAGCGTTTCTGGCGCGGCGTCCGGGAGAGGCGCGTTGACGCTGGTATAGACATTGTATTCCTTCCAGACGTTTTCCAGTCGGGCGAGGGTCTGGGTGATTTCGGCGTGTTTGATTTTTCCGATATAGGCGACCAGGGCGTTGATGATGCTCATCGGAGCGACAAGGGAATCGACGAAGGACGCCATTTCACTTTTGGCGGTCAAGGTTTCGGCGGCATACGGGACGAGAGGAGAAGAGGTGCTGTCCGTAATGGCGATGACTTTTGCACCCGTGGTGCTGACATATTCCACGGCTTTGACGATCCCGGTGGTGTAGCGCGGGAAACTGATGGCGATCACCACGTCGTCCTCGTGTACCTTCATGAGATGCTCGAAAATTTCGCTGCCGCTTGCCGGACGAATGAGGCGTACGTTGTCAAAGAGGAGTCCGAAATAGTAGTTGAGAAATTCCGCGAGGATTGCCGAGGAGCGCATACCCATCAGATAGATGTTGCGCGCGTGAAGGATCAACTCGGCGCTGCGGCGGAAGGCATCGCGGTCGATGGTATCCAGGGTGGCACGGATCTTCTCCGCGTCGGCGTTCAGCACGGTGTCGAGGATTTCTCCCTCGCGGAAGCGATCATTGACGGCCTCCATGCGCTGCACCGTGGTCATACGGACGCGGACAGTCTCCTGCATTGCCGCCTGCATCTGGGGATAGCCTTCAAAACCCATTTCAATGGCGAATCGGACGACGGTAGATTCCGATACGCCAACGACATTTCCGAGGGCGGACGCGGTCATATATGCCGCTTTGTGATAATGCTCGAGCAGATACTGCGCGATCCGCTTCTGTCCCTTGGAAAAGCCCGGCATCGCGTTCTCCATGTCGCGCAGGAGATCCCCGGTTTTCGCTATTTCGTGATGGATCATCTTTCCCCCGTCTCCAATCTGCAGTCGTTCTGTTCCGCTAATACACCAATTATACAATCATTATATTGTAGCACAGAGTCTGCGATTTGTCAAGGGAGGCGTTCGGCGATTCATCCGCAAAATTCTTGACAAAACGGGAGAATTGTGGTATACTATCTGGCGTAGGTGAGCGGGACTGCTGCGTGCCATGGCGCCGTAAGGTATTGGCATGAGGAAAGTCCGGGCTCCGCAGGGCAGGATAACGGATAACGTCCGCCGGAGGAAACTCCCGGGAAAGTGCAACAGAAATAGACTACCGTGGTTTTCCGCGGTACAGGTGGAAAGGCGAGGTAAAAGCTCACCGGCACGACAGGCAACTGTGTGCAAATGTAAACCCTATCCGGAGCAACGCCCGCAGGTCGCCGAGAAATCGGATGTCTGCCCGACAGAAGACAGCGGGGGGCTACAGTCGGCTGGCAACAGTCGGTGGAGATAGATAGCAGTCACGCGCAAGCGTACAGAACCCGGCTTACAG
>CAVIKO010000041.1:0-16934 GCA_963643035.1 bacterium | reverse complement strand
GTGCAAGCATACTTAAACAGCGAAGGAAGCCCGCGGCAAATAAACAGACAATACGAAATTAAAATAAATAACAAATCCGAAATGTACTATCTTTATTTTTACATCTGAAAACGTTACCAACAGAGACTCAAATGTATGATGCCGTTGAAATTTCATCGCACAGATGCATGAAAAATACCACCCTGCTGCACAGCAAGGTGGAATTTCTGATACAATATTTTTTTACTGTCTATTTGACAGAGTCTATTTTGGACAGGACGAGCGAGCAGGGACTTTATTCGTCCTTTTCCTTGTCTTTAGTATTCTTATTATTCTTTTCTTTTTCTTTTAGATCGTCTTCGTCCTCTTCCGGCTCTGGGCGATCTACCTTGACCGTCATGCGCACGATCCGGTGATCTTTGATCTCAGTCACGTGGATGTGCAGATTGTCGATATCGATATCAAATTCCGAACCGTCATCGGGAATGCTGCCGTATGTTGAGAATACATAGCCGCCCATGGTGTCGTATTTGTCGGTCGGCAGGGTAATATCGAGCTCTTTTTCCACATCACTGAGCGGCGCGACACCCCGTACCTCCCAGAGATCGTCCTCCCCCTCTATCTTTACGATGTCGGGAATTAATTCCTCCGGTTCGCTGTTGTCATCTGTCAGATCCCCAACCAGCTGTTCCAGCAAATCGTTCATTGTCACGATGCCAAGTACACCGCCGTATTCGTCAAGGACAACAGCAAAGTGATTCTTTGTCTTCTTCATTTGTCGGAACAGCACATCCGCGTGAATCCCGCCGGGGACAAAATACGCCGGACGAACCGCTTCGGATAGAATGACATCCCGCGCGGCACCACGGAGACGGAAGTAATCTTTCATACTCAGCACACCGATCACATCGTCGATGGATTCGCCGCAGACCGGATACATGGAGTGACGCGTTTCGTGGATGGTATCCTCCCACGTTGTATCGTCGTCCTCCAGCCACAGCACAGCAACGTCCGTTCGATGTGTCGCGAATTCCTCCACGGTCAGATCATCGAACTCGAATACGTTCTGGATCATTTCCTGTTCCTGCTCATCGATGACGCCCTTCTGGCTTCCTTCATCTACCATCAGACGGATCTCTTCCTCGCTCACCTGTTCATCTGCTTCATCCGGATCGATGCCAAGCAGATGGAGTACCAGGTTTGTGGAGGCAGACAAAAGCCATACAATCGGTGTAAAGAACTTTGATACCCCATAGAGCATCGGAGCCATTCCGAGAGCCATCTGTTCACTCTTGCGCATTGCCAGTCGTTTCGGAACAAGCTCACCAAGGATCAGTGTGAAATACGAAAGAATGAGAGTCGTCAGCACTACGGCAATCGTTTTCAGGGTGTTTTGCGAGATCGGAATACCGGTGGAAGTCAATCGCTCGGTCAGCCGATTGGCAAAATTGTCCGCTGCGAACGCACTTCCGAGAAAGCCGGACAGTGTGATGGCAATCTGGATAGTGGAAAGAAATTTGGCAGGTTGCTTGATTAGCTTGTGGAGCTTTTTGGCTCGTCGGTTGCCGGATTCCTCTAACTTTGTGACTTTTGCTTCATTTACCGAAATAACCGCGATCTCCGCACAGGCGAAAATGGCGTTTAAGAAAATCAGTATACACTGGAGAAGAAGCTGTCCCCATAATGAATCCATACGGTAATTTTTCCTCCTATTCCATCGTGCCGCAGTGTCGATTTTTCTGCCAAAGACATCACGGACACAGACGATTTCGGTGACATGCAGCCGCACATGTCATCGGGCAGCAGGAAAAAATTAGGTCAATAGCCGGAGAAACTGCAAAAAGGCATACCTGTACCCTATGTGGGAGCGCAGAAATGCCTTACATGTTCGGGTTTCACAGGCGACATATGTGGTTTTCGCACGCGATCGATTACAATCCGCGCCATCGCCGTCGTCCATAGTGACAAAGTCCTCCGTTTCAAAGTGATTGCCAATAGTATAGCATAAAGAACACAGAAAGTCAAGAGCAAATTTCGTTTTTTCCTGTGCAATACGGCTGAATTCATTCTCCAGTTGTTTGCTGTTGCTACGCGTGTCACCCTTTCCGTCTCTTGCGTCGATGAAAAATCGAATGCAAAAAAACATATTTTACGAATTTTCAAAAAAGGAAACAGCATTGCGATACTGTTAAAATTCACTAAACAGACATATTGCTGTATCTGAAAATGGATAAAAGTACAATAAACATAAAAAAAGATAATGACCACATAAGAAAGACTATCTTGACTTATGCGGGGAAAGTGTATATAGTTATAACATATAGGGAGCAAAGAAGTGCTGACGGGCGGAAAAGCAGATTGATCCAGCGCGTCTGAATCTCCAAGAAAAGAAGGTATTTGTATATGAAAATGAAGAAAATCGTATCGATGGTACTCGCGGGTTTGATGGTAGCATCTCTCTCGCTTTCCTTCACTGGCTGCTCCTCCTCAAAGAAGCCGGAAGGCACTATCGGCATCGGGGGTATCGGACCGACCACGGGCGATGCAGCAATCTATGGTGTCGCTGCCAAGAACGGCGCGGAGATCGCGGTTGAGGAAATAAACGCGCTCGGCGGTCTTCAGTTCTCTCTCAACTTCCAGGACGACGTGCATGACGCGGAAAAGTCAGTGAACGCGTACAACACGCTGAAGGACTGGGGAATGCAGGTGTTGGTTGGCACCGTGACGACCACACCGTGTATTGCAGTTTCAAGTGAAGCGAATGCTGATCACATCTTTGAATTGACTCCTTCCGCGTCTTCTACCGACGTTTTGGGCGGCTTCCCGGACGCATCCGGTAGCGTGACCATCGCACGGCGTGACAATGTATTCCAGATGTGCTTCACCGACCCGAACCAGGGAACTGCCGCTGCGGAATATATCAACGAACAAAACCTCGGTGAAAAGATTGCCGTGATTTACAACAGCTCCGATGTCTACTCTAAGGGCATCTATGAAAAGTTCACCGCAAAGGCTGCGGAGCTTGGCATGAATATTGTCAGCACCACAAGTTTCACGAACGATACTGCGACTGACTTTACCGTACAGCTTAGCGATGCTAAGGCAAACGACGCGGATCTCATCTTCCTCCCCATATATTATACGCCCGCATCCCTGATCTTCAAGCAGGCAGATTCCATGGGATATACCCCAAAGTATTTCGGCGTGGACGGTATGGATGGTATTCTGACGCTGAAGGGTTTTGACACTTCTCTCGCGGAGGGCGTTATGCTCCTGACCCCGTTTGTAGCGGATGCCACCGATGAGAGAACACAGAAGTTTGTTGCGGCATACAAAGAAAAGTACGGTGAGACTCCGACGCAGTTCGCGGCGGACGCCTATGACTGTGTATACGCCATCTACGAAGCGTGCCAGAAGACAGGTGTGACAGCCGATATGGATGCAAAGACCATCTGCGATAAGCTGATTGCCACATTCACCGATCCGAGTTTTACTATCGACGGTCTGACGGGAGAGGGTATGAGCTGGTCGACCACCGGTGAAGTTTCCAAAGCTCCAAAGGGCATGGTTATCGAGGGCGGCGTGTACGTCGGTATGTAATCGAAAACCGAATACGATAAGAAAAACGATTGCGGGGAAGAGCTTGCAGAAAAGTTCGTCCCCGCGATCTGTTAGGAAGCCGCTGATTTTATGGTTGGTTTTGCGTCATAAAATATAAATCCAAGGCGTATAACGCAAAAATTCGATCTATTCAGTGCATATTTTAGAAAAAATAAGGAGGAATAACGTGGGCTTTCTCGGAAACTTCATCAACGGCATCAGTCTGGGTAGCGTCTATGCCATCATCGCGCTTGGCTATACGATGGTCTACGGCATTGCAAAGATGCTGAACTTTGCACATGGCGACGTAATCATGATCGGCGCCTATATCTCATTCTGTGTGACGACCAATTTGGGTCTGCCGCCCTTTTTATCTGTGATCGCAGCGGTGGTCGTCTGCACCATTCTCGGAATCACGATCGAACGGTTGGCGTACAAGCCGCTTCGAAATGCACCATCGCTTGCCGTTCTCATCACCGCCATCGGCGTAAGCTATTTTTTGCAAAACTGCGCGCTTCTCATTTGGGGAAGCGCAACCAAATCCTTTACCTCTGTTGTGACATTCCCGTCCGTCAAGCTCTTTGACGGTTCGCTGGTCATCACCTCGGAGGCGATCGTTACCATTGTGGCGTGTATTGTGATTATGATCGCCCTGACACTGTTTACCAGCTACAGCAAGATGGGAAAGGCGATGCGCGCTGTGTCGGAGGATAAAGGCGCAGCGCAATTGATGGGGATTAACGTCAATACCACCATTTCTGTGACATTTGCCATCGGCAGCGCGCTTGCCGCCATTGCCGGCGTGCTTCTTTGCTCTGCCTATCCGGTACTGCTCCCAACAACGGGATCCATGCCCGGTATCAAAGCGTTCACAGCGGCTGTATTCGGTGGGATCGGTTCCATTCCGGGCGCCATGATCGGCGGTATCCTGCTCGGCATTATTGAGATTTTTTCCAGTGCGTATATATCTACGGAGCTTGCCAACGCCATTGTGTTCAGTGTACTTATCATCGTACTGCTTCTTAAGCCGACGGGGCTGCTCGGTAAGAAGATCAGAGAAAAGGTTTGATTGGAGGAGAATGAAATGGATAAAACAAAACAGAAAACACTCTCTCCACAGACCAGAAACGACCTTATCACCTATGCCATTGTGATCGTCGCGTTTGCGGTGCTGCAGCCGATGAAGCTGGCAGGACTGCTTTCCAGCTCGCTTTCCGGACTTCTTGTGCCGATTTGTGCCTATGTCGTCATGGCAATTTCTTTGAACCTGACTGTTGGTATACTCGGGGAACTCAGTCTTGGTCATGCGGGATTTATGAGTGTCGGTGCGTTTTCCGGTGTGGTTGCCGCCGCAATGATGGAATCTTCTGTCCCTAATGAATCGCTGCGCCTGTTCTTCGCGATCCTCATCGGTGGGATTATTGCCGGACTTGCCGGACTTGTAATCGGTATTCCAGTACTTCGACTGCGCGGAGACTATCTTGCTATCGTCACATTGGCGTTTGGGGAGATCATCAAAAATATTATTAACTGTTTGTATATCGGACTGGACAGCAACGGACTGCACATCGGTATGGAAGACAGTATGTCCCTCGGTATGGAAACGGGCGGACGCATTCTCTTGAACGGTCCGGTCGGCGCGGTAGGTGTACATAAAATGGCGACCTTCACCGCCGGTTTTCTCCTGACCCTGTTTGCGCTGGTCATCGTGCTGAATATGAAGCGTAGTCGTACCGGGCGGGCGATTATGGCGGTGCGCGACAACCGAATTGCAGCGGAATCGGTCGGCATTCCGATCACCCGCTACAAAATGACAGCGTTTATCACCTCAGCGATGCTTGCAGGAATGGCAGGAGTTCTGTTCGCAATGAACTACACGTCTCTAATTGCCAGCAAATTTGATTTCAATACATCCATCCTAGTGCTGGTGTTCGTCGTGCTGGGTGGTATGGGAAATATCCGCGGGTCCATTATTTCGACCGTGATCCTCTATATACTGCCGGAGATGCTGCGCGGTTTGGCAGATTTACGGATGCTCATCTACGCTATCGTCCTCATCGCTGTAATGCTTTTGACCAACAGCGACCGTGTACGGCAGCGGCGTGATCGTCTCATGTTAAAACGGCAAAGCAGAAAAGGAAAAACGGAAACAGAGAAGGGAGGCAGTGCGGTATGAGCAATATGGTGCCACTGCCCAGCAAGGGTATGATTCCGGAGCGAGACATTGGTAAAAACCCGGTGTTGGAGACGCATCATCTCGGTATTGATTTTGGCGGCCTGACCGCTGTGGATGAGTTTGAGATGACCATCGGTAAAACGGAAATCGCTGGACTCATAGGACCGAATGGTGCCGGAAAAACGACGGTATTCAATCTGCTGACAAAGGTGTATCAGCCCACGCGCGGCACGATCCTTTTAAATGGCAAGGACACGACGGGGATGGATACAGCTGGGATCAACCGCGCCGGAATTGCCAGAACGTTCCAGAATATCCGGCTCTTTGCCACCCAGACCGTTGAGGATAACGTGAAGATCGGACTTCACAACCGGATGAAAACGGGGCTGTTCTCCGATCTCTTCCGTCTCCCGCCATACTGGCGCGAAGAAAAGAAAGCGCACGAAACAGCAATGGATTTATTGTCCATATTCGATATGCAGGATCTTGCCGACCATCAGGCTGGTTCTCTGCCATACGGTGCGCAGAGACGGTTGGAAATCGTTCGTGCGCTTGCTACAGATCCGTGTCTTCTGCTGCTCGATGAACCGGCAGCTGGTATGAATCCTTCGGAAACAGCGGAGCTGATGGAGAATATCCGCAAGATCCGCGATACATTCCAGATTGCCGTGCTGCTCATTGAACACGATATGAATCTTGTTATGGGCATTTGTGAGGGCATTGTTGTCCTCAATTACGGCAAAATCATCGCGAAAGGCACACCGCAGGCAATTCAGTCGAATCCGGTCGTGGTTGAAGCGTATCTCGGCAAAAAGAAGGAGGCGGAAGCATGAGCGAATTTCTTCGGGTAGAGGATATCCATGTGTACTACGGTGCAATCCATGCCATCCGCGGCGTCACCTTCGCCGTAAACGAGGGAGAGATCGTCACATTGATCGGCGCGAACGGCGCGGGTAAATCCACAATCCTCAAAACGGTATCGGGGTTATTGCGTCCGAAATCTGGTACGATCACCTTTGATGGCACGGACATCACACAGATCCCGCCGCACAAGCTCATTCCGATGGGGCTGGCACACGTGCCGGAGGGAAGACGAATTTTTCAACAGATGACCGTCGAGGAAAATTTGGAGATGGGCGCGTTCACACAGCCGAAAGACGGGATCGCTGCGGATCTTGAAAAGGTATTCGCGCTTTTCCCGCGGCTCAAAGAGAGAAGACGGCAAATCGCGGGAACGCTGTCCGGCGGAGAGCAGCAGATGCTGGCAATGGGACGAGCGCTGATGAGCCACCCGAAGTTGCTCATGCTCGATGAACCGTCGATGGGATTGGCGCCGATCCTTGTGGAACAGATTTTCGACATCATCCGTTCTCTCCACCGTACCGGCACGACAATATTGCTTGTGGAACAGAACGCGCAGATGGCACTTTCCGTAGCGGATCGCGCATATGTTCTGGAAACGGGTGAAATCACTCTGACCGGCACCGGCAACGAGCTTATCCACAGCGATGACATTCGTAAAGCGTATCTCGGCGGCTGACGTATAACGTACAAAGAAGAATTGCGAAAAAATTGAAAAAACCTCTTGACAAATTCGAGAGAATGTAGTATACTATGAAAGCTACAGGTTCTGGAGATGCTAGTATGGCTCAGTTGGTAGAGCAGTTGATTCGTAATCAACAGGTCGCCGGTTCGAGTCCGGCTACTAGCTTGGAACCTGTAGCTTTCTTTTATGCAAAAATTCAGAATACACAAGACGCGGAGTCCCCTTTTTAGTGAGAGACCCGCGCCTTGTGTATTCCATTTCGTGCCTCTATTATTCCGGCAGATCCTCGAGAAAATTCGAGCGCACAAAGCCGCGGCTATACAATCTGTATGTTGCGATACCGCTTGCTGCCAGATGAACCGGATATGTGCGATCCCTCCAGCGCAGGACTGCGTCTGTTTCCCGACCAGCGGTTTCCCGGAGCCGGAATACAAGTCCGTCGCCATCCTCCGCCATTTTACATGCCATGAGAGATATGTTGTCCGCCGCTTTTCCATCGATTGTGACCGACAACAGACTATTAGACTGCGGAAGCGAACCCTTGTGATACGTCTCCACAATCCGTACAAAGGATGTGTGCATTTCCTCATACATCCGATCTATGGCGGCAAAATCCCCAGTAAATGGCGAGAGTGTGTAGTCAAATGTCGTCACGCCGAGATCCTGTGCCGTCATCCGCACGTCCCGCTGCCCATAGTGATCCGCGAAATAGCATGTACGTACCGCGATGAAGGACAGCGTATCCGCATTTGCTGCGCAGGAATATTTACCATATGCCGAAAAGGCGAATCCACTTTGTCCGTCTGTGACCGCCGCGTACCGCTGCATAGGTTCCTCGCGGCCATCTGCCCTCTTGGTTACACGATCTCCCGCACTTCCGTAGGTGAAGCGGTCAATCGTAAATACAGGAGTGAACGCCAGCTTGACGATCCGCTCCTTGTCGTTCATGAAGAGGCGGACGGAAATGTGCGCTGCAGTCTCGCCGGGATAGAGCGTGTAAATTTGTGTGATCCGGTTGTCGCCACAGTGCTGTGTTACCGCTAAGCTGACCATACAACCGCCGTCCTCATATATGGAAAATTCCGGACGGTCAAACGTGCCAAGGAGTTTGTCAAATACAAAGACGTTGTGTCCCCAGGTATCGTTCGCACCATCGTCGATGAGCTGCACCTTGCCGGAAAAAATACAGTTTTTTTCGGATTTCTTATCGTACAGCTCCGTGAGATTGCCGTTTGCAGGATCAAAGGACAGACGGATTCGGTCATTTTCGATCGTATGCTCCGTGACAGCAAGTACCTTGTCTGTCTTTACCTCGTATGTCTTTCTGCCATAGATCCAGTAGGTGCGATAACCGAACGCGGGCAGTTCTGCGTTTATGACGTAGTAGTATTTGTCGCCACCGTTTGTCACGTCGCTGCGGATTTTTTGATATGGTACCGGATGCTCACCGTTTTTGTCCTCGTAGGTGATTCCGGCACATCCGTCTGGCTTGCGGATTCTGACAGGTACACGAACCGGACGGGAAAGCGGATTGAATACGACCACAGGAGTACCGCGATCGTTTGCTTCCCAGAGGTACCAGTCTTCCTCCTTTGAGAGTTTTGTAATACCATGTTCTGTATCGATGCTCCAGGAGATTGCCTGCAACGCCTGGTTTTCCATACGCAGTGCTCCAGCAATCGCCGCAGAAAAGAATGCCTGTGCGTCGTGATACGCGTCCTCAATGCTGCAGCCGCAGAGAATATCGTGGAACTGATTGAAGAGTACGCCCTTCCAGAGCTCCTCGACAACGGCGGGCGTACCGTTTTGCCCCAGCAGTGTGTGCACCATCACCTGCCACTTTTCTGCCTCAGACAGTCTGTCCTCCGCAAGGGCGTTTGCCGTTTTGACGCCGCTATTGGCACTGTAGCAACCGCTTGCGTGGTTCTGGAGATCTCCCTCGTATATGGGCAGTCTGCTGTAATCGTTCTCACGGACATGGCGGAAGAACGTATTAGGATCGGAATACACGAACGGATGCGCCGCTTTTCTCTGATACTTCTCAATCTCGCGCAGGTTCGTGATCGTCGGACCGCCGCCATGGTTGCCGACCCCATAGAAAACCATGAAATCCATCGGTGCGGATTCGGCATAGGCATCCCAACGGACAAGCTGCTCGTCGTTATTGAAGCGGAAACAGTACGGCTCTGGTAGACGGTAGGCAAGCACTTCGTCCGTGCCGCACCTCCATCGGAACGTCAGCTCCGGACGTTTTTCCGTGACGGTGCAGCCGTTCAGATCCGTGCGGGTGATGGATGCCTCCGGAAAATCGTAGTGCATCTCGTTTCCCTCGGACGGACGCATATAAAGATAATTCTTCAATCCACCTTCGATCAGTAGCTTGGGAAGCGCACCATTGTGTCCGAAAGAATCCACATTATATCCGGTTTCTACCGTCACGCCGAATTTCTCCCGAACAAACTTCTGCGAATAGAGAAAATGACGTGCAAAGCTCTCTGGGGAGGGAATGTTGCAGTCCGGCTGTACCCACATGGCTCCGGTGATATGCCAGCGTCCATTTTTTACCGCTGTCTGAATTTCGCGAAACATAGAGGGACAGTTTTCCTCCACCCAGCTGTAATAGGAGATGCATGCAGAAGTAAAGACAAAGCCGGGAAATTCCGCGATTCTGTCGAGAGCCGAACGGAATGTTGCTTTGATTTCAGACAATCCGTCTGGAAATCGCCAGAGCCATACCGGATCGAGATGGGCGTTGCCAATCAAATGGATTGTTGTATCCTGTGCCATGAAAAACCTCCAATACTATATGTGCTGATAATACAGTATAGCATATCGTTTTTTATATTGCAAGGGAATCTCGTCCTTTTCCTGAAAACATCTTGATTTCTTCATAAAGAGCGGCTATAATAATAAATAACACTAGTGTGCGATTTACGTGATCCGCAGCAACATGAGGAGTTTTTTATGGCAGACCGCATATCCAAACACAATTATTATCTCGATATTGCCCAGACTGTATCGGAGCGCAGCACCTGCCTCCGGAAACGTTACGGCGCGATCATCGTTAAGAACGATAGCATCCTGTCCACGGGCTATAACGGTGCGCCGCGCGGTCGAGCCAACTGTAACGAGATCGGCGTATGTATGCGTGAAAAGTTGCATATCCCACGTGGGGAACGATATGAGCTGTGCCGGAGCGTCCACTCCGAGGCGAACGCCATTATCGCTGCATCCCGAGAGAATATGCTTGACTCTACCCTATATATGTGTTGTACGGATCCCGCGGACGGTCATGTGGTCGGCGGTACGAACAGTTGCAGCATGTGCAAACGGCTCATCATCAACGCGGGAATAAAAACGGTTATCATCCGCGAAACGGCGACGGAATACACCGTGATCGACACCGCACAATGGATCGAGGACGATGACAGTCTGTCCGCAATTTTTGGTTACTAATACAAATCAGACGGTTACAACCGTGGAGGTACTATATCCCATGCGAAACACAAAAAAAATCCTTTCTGCGCTCCTTTCCTGTGTGCTGCTTGCAGGTTGTTCCTTGGGGCTTGTACGATTCCAGTACGGTGACGGACAGCTATATAACAAAAGGCTGGGACTGTTTTATTACGCTGCACCGACAAGCTACGCACCGGTTGTGATCGGTGAGGCATATGGTTATTATAAGGATATGGACATGACCATCTGTGAGATCAAGGGGCAGGATCCTAAACAGTGGCTGACGCAGGAGAACAAAGGCACTGCGACTACGGTATTCTATAATACAAGTCTGACCTTGCCGACACTTGCGGAAATGGAGCCGCACACCATCTATATCTGTACCGGCGATGAGGTCACCTTCTCCGTTGGTACCATCACCGATAAAACCGCTATCAACGCAGTGGTGGATGCGTTTACAAACGGGGAAGAGAGCGAGTGGCCCCTTGTAAACGCCGCGATCACGTATGATCTCAAATTTCTGGGAGATGCGTACCCATTTCTCTATTTCAATCTTACCTATGGCGAATTTCCGGAGGGCATATTTCTGTACGACCGGAATACGAAACATTGTGTGGAGATCGGGGACATGCTCACGGAATGGATCGCGCTAACGGCGGAAGAAACGGCTGAGGAATGAACGGACAAATGGAGGATACTGCGCGTGCGGAGATGTTTTTAATGCCGGAGGAAAAACGGATTCTCTTTGTCTGCACCGGCAATACCTGTCGTTCTCCGATGGCGGCTGCTCTGTACAACGCACACTATGCCAGAGACGGTTTCCATGCGTTTTCAGCAGGACTGGCGGCGGATGGCTCTGGGATTGCTCCCAATGCCGTGTATGCACTGGAAAACGCCGGGATTCGTTCCACGCCGGATAATCCGTATCGAAACCACATCTCTCGCACCGTGACAAAAGCGGACCTTGAACGCGCCGCGTGTGTTGTTGCCATGACTGGAGCGCACGCCATGGAGTTATTGTTCCATTATCCTACATACGCGGCCAAGCTGACTGTGATGGCGAAGGAGATCCCAGATCCTTATGGAGGAATGTTGCGGGAATACGAAAGCTGTCTCGCGGCAATTGACGCAGTGTTGCGGGAAATGTATACGCTGGATGGTACAGGAGAGGAAAAGAAGAAATGAGCGGAATCTGTCCCTTGTCTCCGGAAAAAATTCCACAGGCAGCACAGATTGAACGGGAGTCTTTTGCGAATGGGCACGCATGGTCGGCGGAGAGTCTCCGCACCACATTGGAAGGATCTTCAGCCATTGGATTGTGTGTCCTTTCGGAAAATGGCGAGATGACGGCGTGTGCCGTCGGAACGGCTCTGCTCGGTGAGGGAGAAGTACTCCACATTGCAACAAAACCGGAATACCGCGGGATGGGCTATGGATTTATGTTACTGTGTGCCTTGCTTGCGGTCATGCGTGCTGCCGATACGAAAACGGTTTTTTTGGAGGTACGTGAATCGAACGTTCCGGCAATCGGATTATATGAAAAATGCGGCTTTTTCTACAGCGGCAGACGAAAGCGGTATTACAGAGATCCAGTGGAGGACGCAGTACTGATGGCCTGCGATCTTTCCGGAAATGATATGTGACAAACAGGTTAGGAGAACGCTGATGTAAGGTGAATGTATTCAGCATTTCCTTAGAAAGCCTTTGAGGTAGAAGATACTATGCGAATTTTTGCGATTGAAAGTTCCTGCGACGAAACGGCAGCGGCAATTTTAGAGGCGGATGAGGTCGGAGACAGTCACAGCCTGCGGCTGCTCTCCAACGTGGTGTCCACGCAGATTCCGATCCATGCCCTCTATGGAGGTGTGGTTCCGGAAATCGCCAGTCGTGCACACGCGGAGAATATTTCCGGTGTGGTACGGCAGGCGTTCACGGATGCGGGTCTGACGCCGGCGGATTTGGATGCGGTGGCAGTGACCTACGCGCCCGGACTGATTGGATCCCTGCTTGTAGGTGTCAGTTTTGCTAAAGCTTTTGCTTATGCGAATGGACTGCCGCTCTCCCCTGTCAATCATATTGAGGGTCATGTGGCGGCAGCGTATCTCGCGGATCCGGAGCTGAAGCCGCCGTTTCTCGCGCTTGTGGTTTCGGGTGGCCATACATCACTCTATGAGGTGGCGGATTATACGACCTTTCACGAGATCGGCGCCACACGGGACGACGCCTGCGGGGAGGCATTTGATAAGGTGGGACGCGTCATGGGGCTGCCATACCCCGGCGGCGCCGCCATGGATCGTCTCGCCACAGAGGGATTCGCGGCTTATGATCCGCGTGCGAAAGGCTCTCTCCATTTTCCGTCTCCCGCAACCCCGGACGATACGTTTGATTTCTCCTTCAGCGGACTCAAAACCGCTGTCATCAATCATATTCATACGACAAAACAGCGTATGTTCCCGAACGAAGGGGATGCCGCCATGCTGCCGGAAGCGATTCGAGCCGAGATTGCTGCCGCATTCACCACAGCTGTAACGGATGGGATCGCGAAGAAGCTCACTATGGCACTGCAGACTGGAGCCTATCGTTCCGTTGTGATGGCGGGCGGTGTGGCAGCGAATTCCCATCTGCGCCGTGCGGTAGGGGAAGTATGTAAAAAGCACGGCGTATCTTTTACCGTGCCGCCGCTCTCTCTCTGTGGGGACAACGGTGCGATGATCGCGGTGTGTGGATATCATCTCCACCGATTGGGTATCCACGCGGACACGACTTTGAACGCGTATGCCAATCTGGAAGAATAAGCGGGGAACAGGCCTATGAAAATTATCCCCGTATACGGCAGCGCGGTGTTTGTGGTGCCGCAGTCCGTATCCGCCAAGCTGTCCACAGCGACTAGGGAGGAACTGTCGGTGTTGCTATCCGTCCTAGCCGCTCCAGATGTGGATCCAAAAGATCGTGCCGCTGCGCTCAATTTGACGGAAAAAACCTTTCTGGACGCACTTGCCATGTGGCAAAGATGCGGTGTGTTAACGATCGCGGACGGAGTGGAGACAATAGCGGAAAGAAACAGATCCCCAGGAGCGACGGAATCGGAGACAACGGGAGAGCAATCGGAAGCCGAGACGGAGGACAGACTGGTGGTCATCCGTACCAATACGGAAAAAGCGTCGCGGCGCGCCAAAAAGGCAGCGAACGCAGAGGACGGAGCAGAAACGGTACATAAAACTATCCGCGCACGGCGGGAGCTGCCACACTATTCCTCGGAGGATATGGCGAAATACATGGAGAATCACGCGGATGTGCGCGATCTTGTAGACTGCTGTCAGAATATCAGCGGAGAGATTTTCAGCCCTTCTGCCGTCGAGATCATTCTGGGACTCCATGATTATTTGGGCCTTGCGCCGGAATACATTATGCTTCTGTTCGCACACGCAAAAAAGCTTGGTAAAACCTCCGTCCGATATGTGGAAACCACCGCGATCGAGCTGGCGGACGAAGGGATCACGTCCTATCAGGATTTGGAAGAACGACTGAAAGCGCGTGAGATTCGTCAGACCATGGACACATTTGTCCGCAAGCTGTTCGGTATCCAGACGCGGGCATTGATCCCCAAGGAAAAGGAAATGCTCGACAGTTGGATTTTTAAAATGCACTACGATCGTTCCATCATTGAGCGCGCCTATGAAATCACGGTTACAAATACAGGAAAACCCGCCATTGCCTACGCGAATAAGGTGCTTGTCAACTGGCATGAGGCGGGGCTGAAAACGCTTGCAGAGATCGATGAGGCGTTGGACGCATACAAAAAAGCGCGTGAAGGGCAGGTTGCAGACGGCACCAGTTTTGATACAAACGATTTCTTTGAGGCGGCGATCCGCCGATCCTACGAAACTTGAAGCCGACTGCGCGACGCAGGACGCGGAAAAAAATTCTCCTGCACAAAGGAGCCAATTATGCCAGTATACAGCGAAAACGTCCAGAAGGTACGCGCAATCCTAGCAAAACGGCGCAATGACAACATCACAAAAAGCGAACGGTGCGCGGCGGAGGCGATCCGGAAAATCCCAGAACTGCGTACTATCAGGGACGCATTGTCCCAAACAGGGGCGCGCATCATGGGAGAAGCCATGAACCATACGCTGACGGAGGAGAAGCTCGCGGCGATCCGCGCGGACAACGAGAATCTGCGCGGACGGCAGGCACTGCTTCTTGCGGCAAACGGATTTCCACCGGATTACATGGACATCCATTACTCTTGTGAAAAATGCGCGGACACCGGATATGTCGGTATCGATATGTGCGATTGTATGCGCCGTGAGCTTGTCAAAGCGGGGATGGAGAGTGCGGGACTGGTGTTTCTCGCAAAAAATCAGAGTTTTGAGACGTTTACCCTTGATTTTTACAAAAATCATGATAAAATAAGGATGGAACAGAATGTAGCCCGTCTGCGCGCTTTCGCGGAACACTTTGACAGCAAGAGCGGCGAGAGTTTTCTCATGACCGGACCGACTGGACTTGGCAAGACTCATTTGTCCACTTCGGTCGCCAAGGTGGTGATTGAACGCGGCTATGACGTGATTTACGACACGACGCAGGATATTCTTGCCGTGTTTGAGGAGGAACGGTTTGGTTCCGGCTCCGGTGTACAGCACGAGAGGGGGAGAACTGTTGAACGGGTGCTCACCTGTGATCTCCTCATTATTGACGATCTCGGCACGGAGGTCACGAATCAGTTTACGCTGTCGTGTCTCTACAACATTCTGAATACGCGTATCAATCACGCGAAATCCACAATATTGAATACGAATCTGACCCAGACAGAGCTGCGCAGCCGATATACGGATCGTATTGCCAGCCGTCTGTTCGGAGAATGCAAGCCTCTCCTGTTCCAAGGCATGGACGTGCGGCTCCAGAAGCTGCAGTGAATGCGGGAACGGTGTGAGACAAACGACATTTCTTTTTATCTTAAGGAGGAAATCCCCAAATGAAAATCGGTGTAATGGTAGAATCTTTCCGGCAGGGCTTCCGCGGCGGTGTGGAAAACGCGGCTGCTCTCGGCGCCCAGGGTATTCAGGCATATGCGACATATGGCGAACTGGCTCCCGAAAACATGACGGAGGAGAAGATCCGCGAAGCTCTGGATCTCGTCAAATCCCACGGACTTGTTTTTTCGGCACTCTGCGGTGATTTCGGTCATGGCTTTATGAACCCGGAGGAAAACAAGATTTACGTGGAAAAGTCCAAGCGCGTTCTTGATCTCGCAAAGAAGCTGGAGTGCAATGTTGTCACCACGCATATCGGCACCGTGCCGGAGGAAGAAAATGAAACGAAGGAGATCATGCGCAAGGCGTGCCGTGAGCTTGCCGAATACGCAGATTCCGTAGAAGCCGCGTTCGCTGTGGAAACCGGACCGGAGCGTGGTAAGGTGCTGGGTGATTTCCTCGACTCTCTGGGTGCCGGCGGTGTACGCGTCAACTTTGACCCCGCCAACCTCGTAATGTGTGTGGATGATCGCCCTGAGGAGGCTCTCAAATATCTCGGCAAATATGTCGTTCATACCCACGCAAAGGACGGTATCATGCTGAAGAAGAGACTGGAAACAGAACTTGCCATCAGCGATGAAGCGAAGGAACACGCCGCTCTCATGGAAATGGGACACAAGTACCTCGAACTGCCGCTGGGCAAGGGCGATGTAAACTTTGATGTATATCTGCCTGCGCTGGCTGCCACCGGGTTTAACGGTTTCCTCACCATCGAACGCGAAGTCGGTGATTCTCCGGAAGCGGATATCGGTATGGCTGTGGAATTCTTAAAAGAAAAGATCGCGAAGTACCATCTGTAATGACGCCTTTTGCTGTCTGGCTGGACGAGGATTTCACCGGGTTTGACCACGCGGTGCTGACCTTTCTCCACTCCCTTGCCGTTGCCGAGGGGACAGGTGACATACTGACTCCGGTCATGACAGGTATCAGTTATTTCGGCGAAAGGGGAATCGCTGTCTTTCTCTGGGGACTTTGGTGCGTGCTATATCGAAAACAGAATGGTGCCGACGTGGTTTATCCGCACCGCAAAATGGGATTATGCATATGGGGCGCGATGGGATTTGGTACGGTGACGGGAAATTTCATCCTCAAAAACTGGATCCGGCGACCGCGTCCCATGTTTGCCACTGCGGAATACACC
>CAVIKO010000040.1:0-17530 GCA_963643035.1 bacterium | reverse complement strand
TTGTCACTCCGTTTGGCGAGACGGCTGAGTACCTCTTGCGCAATCTGTACGAGAATAATGAGCAGCAGCGATGAGATGTACATGATCTGCGGTTGGAATCGATAAAGTCCGTACTGAATGGCAAGCTGCCCGAGTCCGCCGCCCGCGATCAGATACGACATCGGAGTATAGCCTAAGATTGTGGTCAACGCAATCGCGCCGCCTACGAGGAGGGACGGTTTTGCCTCCGGCAGCACCACCTTCCATATGATCTGCCAGTTCGTCGAACCCATGGACTGTGCCGCCTCAATCACACCGCGATCCACCTCGCGCAGAGACGATTCCACCATCCGTGCGACAAACGGAGCCGCTGCCACCACCAGATAGAAGATGAACGCCCGATCGCCCATTTTGGTGCCTACAACGAGCTTGGCGATCGGCTGGATCATGACGAGCAGAATGATAAACGGTACCGAACGGATGATATTGACAATCACCCCGGTCACGCTGTTTACCGTGCGGTTCGGGAAGATCGAATCCTTTGCCGTACCGTACAGGAGGATGCCGAGCGGTATGCCGATGATATAGGCAAGAATTGTGGAGAGCAGTGTGATTTTCAAGGTGTCCCACAAGGCAACGCCATACTGCGCCGCCATTCCGTCTCCGAATAGTCCCGCAAAAAATTCACGCATGCGTCATTCCCTCCTTTGCGCTGTCTTTCGTTTTGGAATAATCGATGTCCTCGAACACGATTTTTCTGCTGTCCAAATATTTGCGGATTCGCGCCACTGCCGCTTCATCGTCCGGAAGCTGCAGGAGCATCTGTCCATACGCTCTGCCGTCGATATTTTTCGTATCCGCGCCTAAGATATTGACCGCCGTGTGACATTCAAGCGACAGATTGGAAATCACGGGTTCAAACGCGGATTGTCCGTCAAATACAATCCGAATCACGCAATTGCCGTGTACCTCCGCGACTGCGCTTTGCTTCGGCAGGATCAGCTCTCTTGCGATTGCCGACTGTGGAGAGACGAATATGTCCTTCACCAAACCGGTTTCCGCGATCACGCCGCCATCCAACACCGCGACCTTGTTGCATATCTGCTCGACAACCTTCATTTCGTGGGTAATCACCACAATCGTCACACCCATTGTGCGGTTGATTTCCTGTAGAAGGGACAGAATCGAGCGTGTGGTATTCGGGTCTAGCGCACTCGTAGCTTCGTCGCAGAGAAGCACCTCCGGATCCATGGCAAGCGCACGAGCAATTGCGACCCGCTGTTTCTGACCGCCGGAGAGCTGCGCGGGATAATTCTGCATCCGATCCGCAAGTCCGACGACACCCAGCAAACGCTTTGCTTTCTCAACCGCCTCCTTTTTCGGAATGCCGGCGATCTCCATCGGATAACAGACATTCTTCAGCGCTGTGCGCTGTGCAAGGAGATTGAAATTTTGGAAAATCATCGAAATCGACCGACGCGTAGCAAGCAATTCTCTATTCGACAAGGTGGAGAGATCGGTACCCTTGAAGAATACCTTGCCGGAAGTCGGTCGTTCCAGAAAGTTGATACATCGAACCAGCGTAGATTTTCCGGCACCGGACAGACCGATGATTCCGAAAATGTCGCCCTTTTCCACATGGAGGGATACATCGCGCACCGCTTCCACCGTGGTTTTGTCGGTCTGGAAGGTCTTTGTAATGTGTTCGAGCCTGATCAAAATGATACTCCTTCGTTTTGATACAAAAATAGTCCGGGAATAACAGAAAACCTGTCCCGGACCGGTATTATCATTTACGGATGTTTTTATACGTCAATGGTAAGAGACACAACAAAAACGCCCGTCCGACACCGCCCGGGGGTCCTGCATTCGCATCCCAATTGCCTGACAGCTCGTTTTCATGACTGTTGTGCCTCCTTCCTTAGAATTTTGCATTTCCTTTGGTTGGTATGATTATAACATACCTATACAGGATTGTCAAGAGGAGTTTACAAATTTGCGCCGCTTCGCACTATGAAAAATGCACCAAATCAGCAGCTCCTTTTTGGCACATCTACACAACTCATCCGGCACCACATTTCCCCGGCAAAACTGTACAGTCAGCCGAGGAACCTCCGTGATACCGCTGTATCCTAATACAAAACCGTTCGTTTTTCTTCGCAATATCGCAGATATAGAAAGAAGGCCCCACGATACCGCAGAGTCCTTCTCTTTGAAAACGCTGAATACATCAACGAATTCCTGATTTTTATTTATTCCGCGTATCGGACAAATTCGAGCGTATGGTATTCGAGAAGCACCCGCTTGTCCGGTGTCACGCCTTCGCGAAACCGATGATACTGCACCTCAAAATATCGTTCATCGCCGCTCCCGCCCACATGAATGGTAAAGATATGGTTCGCACTCTTCCCTTTCAGCACGACTTGCTCCGGCAAAAGATGGGTCAACTCCAGTTCCCGGAACGCCATGGTGGGAAAGGCATTGTGGATGCATGTCTGAAAAAAGATCTCCGCGTCCGCAATAGAACCCTCAGTGAATGTTCTCTCGCGGATTTCATCCCGGTTATCCATCATAGGTATTTTCTCCTCCATCGATCTCCGTACCGATCACTCGCCGAGCTTGGCGTAATCCGTAACGATCTTTTCGATATTCTTCTCCAGGTTGCTGCTCTGTTTTTGATAGAAGGACGCAAGATCGGAATTGTTCTTCGAGGCCATTGTGTAAATATTCGTCTTTGCGCTGCCGATACCGAACACCACAGAAGCGTCATACACCTGGGTGTCAAAGATGATGTCCACCATGTCGGCGGATTCTTCGTCGCGGGAATACTTTGTTTTCAGCATCGTATCGTAGTAGGCGGCGCGTACGGTATTCGTGGACATGGAGTTGAGAGCCTCCAGAATGATGGAGGTGCGATTCTGGTCGGATACCGTCGACGGTACGGAAATGCCAAAGAAGTTTCCGTTGTTGTAATTGTAGTACTGCGCCTGCGATTCATCATACTTGGGACACGGCAGTATCCCGAAATTCGATTCCATATCGCGCAAAGCCTTCGACCAGCTGATGCACTCCACCCAGAAGAGGGACTGGTTGCCGGGGAACATGATCTCCTGCACGCGGTGGTTACTGGACAAGCCCTTGGTGTTGTTCTTCATTTCCGCGTCGTAGAGGAAGGTATCACCATTGGAATGGCAGATATTCACAACCTTTTCATACGCACTGATGAACTGTTCAGAATTGAACGTAACCTCCGGCACATCCTCCGCGTTCTTCTGCATGATGGTACTGCCGTTGCCATAAATGAGATAGCAATACAGCACGCCGCGCCAGGACAATAGACCATAATCGTCATTGTCATCGTACACGCCGTCTCCGTTGACATCCTGACAAGCCGCAACACCCATCTCGCCGAGCTTATCGAGAGTCCATTTTCCGTCATGCACAAGGGTATACGGATCCTCTAACTGATGATTGTTAATGAGATCCTTGTTAAAAAAGGTACAGATCGTCTCATCAATCTGCGTGGTCAGAAAATCGCCGACACCCATAAAGAGCCTGCCGCAAAGAGAGAGCTGCTGTGCTGCATTGGAATCCCACCAGGGTTTGTCGAAATTCTGATACGGCAGTGAATAGAGATCCAGTAAAAATCCGTTGCGCGACAGGGAAAGCGTATCGGCACCCTGCATCAGGGACATATCAAAGCTCCCGTCTGCAGCAACGATAGCGTTCTTGATCTGCGAGCTTGTCTGGTAGCTTTCCTCAATCTGAATGTTCAGTCTGTCCTCCACGGAAACGTTACGCTGAAAAATCGCAGACGGTACGGCATCGCCGGAGTCCTCCTCCATGGTGACGAACACAGTTGTGAACCAGTCGTTGGATTCCGCGTTCGCGCTATATATCATGTAGGTGTAGCCCTCGAAATCGGATTCCGGTAGCTCGTCGGAAATGACCTCCTCCGTTTCGGTTTCCGTCTCGGTTTCCGTATTTTCTGTAGATTCCGCACCGACAGTCTCCGTGATTTTCTCCGTATCCCCGGACGAGCATCCGGCAAAAGGCAAAGTCATGAGCAGTGCAAGAAACAGGCAGAGCGCGCGGCGTTTGACGTTTAGCATAGGTACCTCCAGTATGTATATACGTTTGTGATAGACATGATTGCGTTCACAAAGATTATACCGCAAATACCATCAAAAGTCAACTGTTTTGGTGAAAGAAAACAGATTTCATGGTGATATTGACGCCTGTAGTTATTATTTATTCCCGAATCGCGTCGATCAGTTTGGCAAGGCTGTCCTCGTATTTCTTCTCGTTTTTGGCGTAATGTGATGCGAAATCCGTGGATTTGTCGATGCCGATGAGGTCTCGCAGGGAAATGATCATATTACCCATGGCGTAGTTATAGATATACGCGAAATCCGTCGTCATGCTGTCATGCAGGATATCCATGATCTGGGACGCCTTATCGGATCCGTCGCGGCGGTACTTCGTCTTGAGGATCACGTTGTAGTAGGTCGGCATCACATCGTTGTAATACTGGCAGGCCATCTCCTCCAGCACCGCTGTGGTATCGTTGACTGAGCCGCTCTGTACCGGGACACAGAAGATCGCCGCGTCGTCGTGTACGAGAGAACTGTAATCAGAAATGGTCTCATCCAACTTTGGAATCGGCAAAACGGTGAAGTTTGTATCGATATCGCGGATTTCGTCCAATCCGGCAAACAGATTCTTGATGAACAGCACACGATTATCAGAAAGCAGCGTCGGCAGAGACAGCTTTTCCTCGTAGTACGAACCGGGATTGTTCCAGAACAAATCCGCGACCTTCTGCACTGCGTCAATGGTCTTTTCGTTGTTGAACGCGATATACGGCACGCCATCCTTATCTCTGCCGCACGCACGAATACCGGAGTCGATCATCAGGTGATCCACGTCGGCACGGCTCCATGTTGCAAAACCGTAAGTATCGCCGCCATCCTTCTTGCCGTCGCCGTTGTTGTCCACATACACCTTTTCTACCAAGCTGGCAAAATCGTCCCATACCCAGGTGCCATCGAGCACTTTATCGTACAGCGTATCGATATCCTCGCCAATATCCGTCAGAAGATCCATGTTGCAGATGAGCATGGAAGCGCGGCGGAACACGTTGACAGAAGCGTCCGGCTAAGAAATAGGTGTGCGTGTCATCAGCTTCGGTCTCCGCGATATACTTGTCGTACCACCACGGCTTGTTGAGATCGATATAGTTGCCTGTAGAGGGATTCAGATTGGCAAACATATGCTTTGTCACAAGCGGCGCTACCTTCCACTGTACACCAATCACAAAATCGTACGCGTCCTCCCCGGCAGCATAGGTATTGTCGAGCTTGGTGGTCTCGATATCCTCGTTGTCGATAAAGTCATAGACACAGTTCAACTTCTCCATGACGCTCTGGTTTGCGGTAAAGATCGCGTCATTCAGCGTGTCGCCGGTCATTTCCTCAATATCCACCGGCAGTACATCCGCGTCCGAATGGAATTGCAGTACGCGGACGCTCTTGCCGCCAAGATCGAGATCATCAGGCAGGTTGCTTGTGACACGCGTATTCTCCGGTTCTGTGACTTCTTCCACCGGCGCGTTGGATGTCTCCGGTGTGTCTGACGTGGTTTTCTTGGGCGCGTCTTTACCACAGGACGCAAATCCCAGAAGCAGCGCGATCAGACAAAGGCTTGCGGTGATTCTTTTACTATGATACTCCTATCCTCGATAGTGCGAAAAATGATATTTTCTTTCTGCTGGAAATTGTATTATAGAGAGAGGAAAAATGCAAGGGCAAATAGCTACAATTGTAATTCCTGTTTTCGCATTTTTCGTATTTTTCTTCTTTATGGAAGGAAGGCGTTGACAGTACAGCCCGTTTGTGTTATAATGAGCAAAATTCAATGGAGGAAAATTCTATGTCGATTATTGTAGAAGGACACCGGGGATTCCGGTCGTTGTATCCGGAGAATACGCTCTGCTCCTATCGCGCCGCCATCGAACTGGGTGTGGACGCGATCGAATTTGACGTGTGGCTGTCTAAGGACAGCGTACCGGTCATCATGCATGACGGCAACACCGCACGGATCACCGGCAAGAACGCACCGATCACGGAGCAGACGCTCGCGGAGCTGAAGGCTTTGGACGCTGGTGGATACATGGGCGAAGCGTTCCGCGGCGAGCAGATCCCGACACTGCGCGAGGTATTAGAGTTATGTCACACACTGCGTCCGACGCTGCGGCTAGGTGTAGAGATCAAGGACTATCGGGAAGAGACCGTGGACAAAACGATCGCTATGCTGAAGGAGTTCGGCTTCTTCGACGATTGCTGGTTCTACGCCTTCAACGCGCGGATCATCCGGTACATCAAAACTGCGTACAATGGCAGAACGATGGGCTACCCGGACTTCCAGATGCAGGAGTTCCAACCGGATTCCTACACATATTATGACGAGCTGGGACTGTCGATGAATCTGGTAAAAAGCGAGCTTCTGCCATTCTATCAGGCAAAGGGACTGCCGATCCACATGTACTGCGCCGATACAGAAGAGGACGCACGGTTCTGCATCGACCACGGCGCATCGCTCATCACGGCAAACGACCCGCGCCCTCTCATGCGTCTGCTTGGCAGACTGTGATACCGGTAAAAGCCGCAGCATCCGGGAGTTATTGTTCTCCCGCGGCATCGCGGCTTTTTTGACGTTTCCTTTATTCCTCTGGACATGACTCAAAAAAAATTCAACTTTTTTTGAAAAACCTATTGCATTTTGCGCGCGAGTGTGCTATAATAGTGGAGCGTTAAGCAAGGCCCGTTGGTCAAGCGGCTAAGACGACGCCCTCTCACGGCGTAAACGGGAGTTCGATTCTCCCACGGGTCATAACAACCGGAATTTGTGTAAAAACAGATCCGGTTGTTTGTTTTTTTGCCATATGTAAAGACTGCCACAGAGCGAATCGACCCGGCGGGATTTTTTTGCTGTGTCGATACAATAAGTCATAGAAACGCACAAGAATTATTCACATCTATATGGTATACTATAGAAGAACAAGCTGGTAGGAAAATTCCACGCGCAGCCGTATTTCTCACAAAAGTTGCACTGAATCCATCGCGGTTTTGGTTCAAAAGTATCAGATATAAGTTTTTGGACGCGGAAACAACCGAAAACCGTGTTTCCGCAGCCATACACAGCAGTACCCTCTCAGAACGGAGTGAACACCCTTGAAAGAGCAATTCTTAACGATAAACCATCCCACGGAACCGCCGGATCTGCCGCCGGAAGCCATTGATCTCTTTGATGACTACCGCAAAATGCTCGAGATGGAGCATCTCTACAACGCGGCAATCCGGGAAATGCAGATGCGGTTCGAGACACTGAACGACGAATTTAAAATCAAATATGAGCGCAACCCAATCCATCACGTGGAAAGCCGGATGAAATCGAAGGAAAGCATTGTCAAAAAGCTGCTGGCGCGCCACGCGGAGATCTCCATCGACTCGGCGAAGCAGAATCTAAACGACATTGCCGGAGTACGCGTGGTCTGTTGCTACATCGACGATGTATACAGCGTAGAGGATATGCTCCTGCGCCAGTCCGATATACGGCTCATCAAGCGACAGGACTATATCAAAACGCCGAATTACAACGGCTACCGCAGTCTCCATCTCGACATCCAGCTTCCGATCTACCTCTCGGACAAAACGGAAAACGTCAATGTAGAGGTGCAGTTGCGCACGGTCGCGATGGATTTCTGGGCAAGTCTGGAGCATGATCTGCGCTACAAATCGGAAAAGCACATCCCACCGGAAATCGGTGCGGAAATGCTTGCCTGTGCCAACGAGATCGCCGCCATCGATGAGCGGATGCAGGATATGTACAAGCGGATCCAGAAAATCTGAGTGTGCCGATTTACAAGGGAGGACACCATGAAATATCGCTGTCTCGTATGCTTGCAGCACTGTTTTGCACCTGTACCACTGTCAGACATACGGGAACATTTCCACTGGTTATCTGCCGACTATTTCAAAAAAGCAGGGAAATAAAACCATCATCGAGTCGGTCTGGCTGGATCCGGAGGCGGGTACGATTACCACGATCTGTGACGAGGAAACGTGTGAAATCGACAGTCGAAAGCAAGGTTCTTACTACGCTTCCTGCAGAATAGAATCAGGCGGCGCGCCAAAAATCAATGAATCATAGGTTCTCGTGCACCTTGTGAAAGCCGCGGACGGTGCCGCGAAGGCTTCTGCTGTTGGAACACTGATACCGGAGAAGCAAAGTTCCTTTCCGCAACAGATATATCGTCCGTAGCGCTCACATGAAATAAAATGCGAAACCGCCCTGTATCCCGAAAAAACGGGAGTACAGAGCGGTTTTTCTATGCTTTTTTACTTTTACAGTCTTGCGGCAATAGCCTCCAGGAATTCGACCGTACCGAGCTTGTGAATCTCCGGCAGGGTGGACATAGCAGCGAGATCCCCGGTCATGTAGCCTTCCTCAATTGTCTGAATCGTCGCTTTTTCCAGCCGATCGGCAAAATCGGACAGATCTGCGATCCCGTCCAGTTCTCCCCGTTTCCGCAGCGCACCTGTCCATGCAAAAATGGTAGCAACGCTGTTTGTGGATGTGGGTTCGCCCTTCAGATACTTGTAGTAGTGGCGTTGTACCGTACCGTGCGCAGCCTCGTATTCGTACACACCGGTCGGGGAAACGAGTACGGAGGTCATCATTGCAAGGGAACCATAGGCGGTCGCGACCATATCGCTCATCACATCGCCGTCGTAGTTCTTGCACGCCCAGATATACCCGCCGTTCGAGCGGATCACACGGGCAACCGCATCGTCGATAAGGGTGTAGAAATACGTGATTCCCGCGTTTTCAAACTTGTCCTTATATTCGCTCTCGAAAATTTCCGCGAAAATGTCCTTGAACCGATGATCGTAGGTTTTGGAGATCGTATCCTTCGCACCGAACCAGAGATCCTTCTTTGTATCCAGAGCGTAATTGAAGCAGCACCGTGCGAAGCTTGCGATGGACGCGTCCACGTTGTGAATGCCCTGTACAATCCCGCCGGATTCCGCGCCGAACTGGTGGATCAGCTTGCGGGTTTCAGTACCATCGGGAGCGGTGCAGACCAGCTCGCATTTGCTCCCGGCGGATGCCTGCATTTCCGTATTCTTGTAAATGTCACCATACGCGTGACGGGCAATGGTGATCGGCTTTGTCCAAGTCGGGATGTACGGCGTGATGCCCTTGACAATGATCGGTGTGCGGAATACGGTACCATCGAGAATGGCGCGGATTGTACCGTTCGGAGATTTCCACATTTCCTTCAGGTTGTATTCCTCGACGCGCTGCGCATTGGGCGTGATGGTGGCGCACTTGACGGCAACACCGTACTTCTTCGTCGCCTCGGCGGAATCGATCGTCACCTGGTCGTTCGTCTCGTTCCGGTGAACCAGTCCGAGATCGTAATATTCCGTTTTCAGCTCCACATAGGGGGTGATGAGGATCTCCTTGATTTTCTCCCAGATCACCCGGGTCATTTCGTCGCCGTCCATCTCGACAAGCGGCGTTTTCATCGGAATTTTTGCCATATCTGTGATTCCTTTCGGTACTTATTTCGAAAGCTGTGCCTTCGTGAAGTCGAGGAGGCCGCCACAGAGCAGGATCTCACGCATCCGTTCGCTGAGCGGGCAATCCACCGGAATCTCGACTTTCTTCGTTTCGTTGTATACGGTAAGCGGCAGTCCCTTTTCGATTTTCTCACGCAATCCGGTGAGGGAGAGGGTATCTCCGGCATCGATTTTGTCATAGTCCGCTTCGTTTACAAAAGTCAGCGGCAGGATACCGGCATTGATGAGGTTCTGACGATGGATCCGTGCAAAGGATTTGACGAGCACTGCCTTTACGCCGAGATACAGCGGAGCCAGCGCAGCGTGTTCCCTGGACGATCCCTGTCCGTAATTGGTGCCGCCGACAACAATGCTCTTGCCAAGGGCTTTCGCACGTTCCGGAAAACTCTGGTCGCATACAGCGAAGCAGTGTTGGGAAATCGCCGGGATGTTGGAGCGCAGCGGCAGTACTTTTGCACCGGCGGGCATGATGTGGTCGGTCGTAATGTTATCGCCCACTTTCAGAGACACGGGACATACGATGCTGTCGGCAAGCGGAGCGGTTTCCGGATACTCCTTGATGTTCGGGCCACGCAGAATCTCCACATTTTTCGCGTCCTCCGGAGAAGCAGGCAGGGTGATCATATTGTCATGAATTGTAAAGTGCGCTGGCATATCGATCTGCGGCATGATCCCCAGTTCTCTGGGATCGGTGAGGTATCCGGCGATGGCAGATGCAGCCGCAACTTCCGGGGAAACGAGGTAGATCTGTCCGTCTTTTGTGCCGCTCCGTCCCTCAAAATTCCGATTGAAGGTGCGCAGGGAAATTCCCTTTGAGTTCGGGGATTGTCCCATACCGATACACGGACCGCACGCCGATTCCAACACCCGTGCCCCCGCATCGATCATATCGTTTAACGCACCGTTCGCAGAGAGCATGGTCAAAACCTGCTTCGAGCCGGGTGCGATGGCAAGAGACACATCGGGATGAACCGTCTTTCCTTTCAGGATATAGGCAACCTTCATCATATCGACAAAGGAACTGTTCGTGCAGGATCCGATACAGACCTGGTCAACCTTGATCTTGCCGATTTCGGAAAGGGATGCAACGTTGTCCGGAGAATGCGGACGAGCCGCCATTGGCTCCAACGCGGAGAGATCGATGGTGAGCGTTTCATCGTATACAGCGTCCGGATCGGCAGCGAGCGGAATCCATACGTCTCCCCTGCCCTGTGCATCAAGAAACGCCTTTGTAACCTCGTCAGACGGGAAAATGGATGTGGTCGCGCCCAGTTCGGCACCCATATTGGCAATCGTTGCGCGTTCGGGAACGGACAGCGTAGCGACGCCCTCGCCTGTATATTCCATGATCTTGCCAACGCCGCCCTTAACGGTCAGTCTGCGCAGAACCTCCAGAATTACGTCTTTTGCGGATACCCAGTCGTTCAGCTTGCCTGTGAGGATGACGTTTACAATTTTCGGATAGGTAATGTAGTACGCGCCGCCGCCCATTGCCACCGCAACATCTAATCCACCCGCGCCGATGGCGATCATACCAAGACCGCCGCCCGTCGGGGTATGGCTGTCGGAGCCGATCAGCGTCTTACCCGGCACACCGAACCGTTCGAGATGGACCTGGTGACAAATTCCATTGCCGGGACGAGAATAATAGATACCGTGCTTCTTTGCCACAGAGCCGATGAAACGGTGGTCGTCCGCGTTCTCAAATCCGTTTTGCAGCGTGTTATGATCAACGTATGCCACAGAACGCTCAGTACGCACCTGATCGATTCCCATCGCCTCGAATTCGATATATGCCATCGTCCCGGTCGCATCCTGTGTCAGGGTCTGGTCGATTTTCAGGCCGATTTCCTTACCCTTGACAAATTCGCCGTCAACGACGTGGGTTTTCAATATTTTTTCCGCAAGTGTGAGTCCCATAAAGTGTTCCTTTCTCATTCCCACATTGCGCCGCAAACTGTATAACAGCTCATAAATATACGGCGTATGTTCTCTGATGCTTTTTATTATACCACACGGAATGAATTGTGTCAACCAACAGAATGCAAATACTGCATGAATTCTGGAAACGCAAGAGGAATAACTGCATGAAAATCGAATCCGCACGTCATTTCGAGTGGAGATTTTGTGGATAAAAAAACGTTCCTGTACCGCAAAATTGGACACGGCAGGGAACGTCTTTTTGTGTTTGGTTACTGGGTTACGTGTACATCGAGCTGCGGATACGGGATCGATATGCCGAACTGATCGAACGCCTTCTTCACATCCTCAAACATTGCAAAGTAGACGGTCCAGTAATTTTCGGCTCCCACCCACAAACGAAGCTTGACGGTGATCGCAGATTCTCCATGACCGGCAATCAGCACCTCCGGTGCGGGATCCTTCAGCACATTGTCGTCGCTGGCAGCCGTTGCAAGAAGGACCTTCCTTGCGAGATCCAGATCGGTATCGTAGGATACGCTGAAATCAAAATCGATCCGACGGGTTGATTCCGTAGACAGGTTGTTGATGCTGCATCCGGTGAGCTGGCTGTTCGGTACGGCAACGCTCTGGTTGTCCGGCGTGATGAGGGTCGTGTAGTAAAGTCCAATGTCCTTAGCCACACCGGAGATATCTCCCGCTATGATGAAGTCACCGACATGGAACGGACGGCACACCACAATCACGACGCCAGAGGCGATATTGGCAAGTCCGCCCTGGAGAGCCAAACCGATCGCCAGTCCTGCGGTACCGAGCATAGCAATGATGGAGGAGGACGGTACGCCGAGTTTTTCCACAACGGCGATGAGGAGCACGATCTTCAGGATCACGCGCACGGCATTGGCCATGAAGGAACGGATATTGACCTCCATTCTTTCGTAGAGTTTGGTACTCTCAAGCTTTTTGACGAGTACATTGATAACTTTAAAGCCGACAAGCAGAATCAGGACGGCGACCACGATGCGGATCGCGCCGGGCAGCAGAGTATCGGACAGAAAACTGGACAGCCATTCTGGCATGGGAAAACACATCCTTTCAATGATAGCAGATTTTACAAGCATCATTATACTGTATTCGGCGCGAAAAATCAACGGGAGTGCGAAAATTTTCAGAAATGTTCACATATCTGCAGGGAAATTGTATGCTTCGTCTGGGAGATCCCCTGCCCGTATCGCCATACGTTTTACTTGCGCAGTTCCACTCTGCGGATCTTTCCGGAGATTGTTTTCGGCAGATCCGGCAGGAATTCCACGATGCGCGGGTACTTGTACGGAGCGGTATGTTCCTTTACATAAGTCTGGATCTCTTTTTTCAATTCATCCGTGCCTTCCTTGCCTTTGACCAGTACAATAGACGCCTTGACGACCTGACCGCGAATCGGATCGGGAACGGCGGTGATGGCGCATTCGAGAACATACGGCAGTTCCATAATCACGGATTCAATCTCGAAAGGCCCAATTCGGTAGCCGGAGGACTTGATCACATCGTCAATCCGTCCGACGTACCAGAAATAGCCGTCCTCATCGCGCCAAGCGGTATCTCCTGTATGGTAGCAGCCGTCGTGCCACACCCTCTTTGTCGCTTCTTCATCGCGGTAATAACCGAGGAACAGACCGCACGGCACGCCTTCTTTTGTCCGCACCACAATTTCGCCTGTTTCGCCGACGTCGCAGGAACGACCGTCCGCATCCACAATATCCACGTCATACATGGGAGACGGATGCCCCATGGAACCGGGCTTAGGTGTATCTCCGACAAAATTGCCGATGGTGAGCGTCGTTTCCGTCTGTCCGAAGCCCTCCATCAGAGACAGTCCGGTGTATTCGCGGAACTTGTAGAACACTTCCGGATTGAGTGCTTCCCCGGCGACGGTGGCATGCTTCAGAGAGGACAGGTCGTAATTTTCAAGATGCTCCTTGATGAAAAAGCGGAACATAGTCGGCGGTGCGCAGAAGGTTGTGATGTGGTACCGCGCAAAGAGCGGCAGCAGATCATGCGCGTCAAATTTGTCGAAATCGTAGGCGAATACGCAGCTTTCGCAGAGCCACTGTCCGTAGAGTTTTCCCCAGAGAGCCTTGCCCCATCCGGTATCGGAGATCGTGAAGTGGATTCCCTCCGGATCGACATTGTGCCAGTAACGCGCCGTAATGTAGTGACCGAGTGCATATTTGAAACTGTGCGCTGCAACTTTCGGATAGCCTGTTGTACCGGAGGTGAAGAGCATATACATCGGCTTGTTGCCGCATACATCTACGCGTCTTTCCCAAGTATCGGGATATTCCATAAATTCCGTATCAAAGGAGTGCCAGCCCTCTCGACTGCCATGGGAAAGCATCTTGATGAGATCCGGCGCGACCGCTTTTGCCGCGTTTTCAGCGTGTATAGCAGTTTCTCCGTCGGCGGTGCAGACAATGGCGCGCACATCGGCGGCCTTGTAGCGGTATGAGAAATCCTTTTCCACAAGCATGAAAGTTGCCGGGATCGCCACCGCGCCGAGCTTATGCAGAGCCAGAGACGCAACCCAGAACTGCCAGTGCCGCTTCAGCACAAGCATAACGGTGTCACCTTCTTTGATGCCGAGGGACACAAAATAGTTTGCCGCGCGGTTGGAAAGGAGAGACAGATCACGGAAGGTAAACCGCGTCTCGTTTTTCTCACGGTCAAGGTGCAGCAGAGCCAGCTTGTCGGGGCATTTTTCGGCAAGCGCGTCCACGACATCGTAGGCAAAGTTGAATTTGTCCACATCGTGGAAGTGGATCTCCTTCAGTTTGCCGTCCTCCTCCACACATTCTACAAACTTCGCGGCGACAGGATTCTCGGGCAGTTGCGACAGGGTGTTGTATCTGACCTCGGGCTGCACAGGCGTTTCCAGATTTTCCGGATAGTCATACGCCGCAGCACCGTTTGCGATGATGACAGCAAGGAAACGGCACTCTTCCCCGTCCACGGCGATCATCCCATGTGGCTTGGAACTGTCGTAGTAGATGGAGTCGCCCGGCTCAAGGATCTCCTCATGACCGTCGATAACGGTTTTCAATCTGCCTGAGAGAACATAGTCGAATTCATGCCCCTCGTGACGGCTCAATTTGATCGGCGCATGCTGTTCCTCCAGGGAAAAAGGAGCGGTGACAACAAACGGCTCGACAGTTTTATTCTTGAAGAGCGGTGCCAAATTCTCATATCGGAAACCGCGCCGGCGTGCGATTGGCAATCCGCGTCCCGCGCGGGTTACGCTGTATTCTTCCAAAGTAGGGCTTTCACCTTTCAGAAGATCGGTGGTGTCCACACCCAGTCTGGCAGCGCACTTATAAATGAAAGTAAATGTAAAATCCGTTTCTCCGGCTTCGAGAGTGCGGTAATTTTCCACCGACACGCCGGTACATTGCGCCATTTCTTCTTCGGAGATGCCGAGAATTTCCCGGGACTCCCGGATACGGCGCGCAACTTCTTTGATGATTTTTTCCATGTGACAAGCTCCTATTCTATATGGATTCTGGGACTGGTGGGGTACTTTTTTGGCAAACAAAAAATCCGCCCCAAATACGCTTTGAGACGGATAATAATCCGCGGTACCACTCAAATTGCACCGTACATCTACGATGCCTCTCTGCGGGTTCAGCCAAACCCTCTGCACTCACGCGGCAGCACACGGGGAACGATTACTCGGCAAAATAAAAATTTTTGCTTTTCCTTTCCCGACTCGGAAGGGATAGAACCACGCCCCACGATACCTGCATTCCACCACCGCAGGCTCTCTGGCTCGTGTCTCAGACAGGGTTCCGTCTTCGTCAACGTCTTTCTTTGAAAGTACCTTCATTATAGCACAGCAGTTCGTCTTTGTCAAGTGTGCAAAACTGTAAGAAAATCAGCGTCCCTTGCGGCGAAAATCGTGAAAATACGACAGAGGGATTTTTTGCGTTGATTTGCTCTCCCGTATTGCAAAAAAGCGCGGGATATGTTAAAATGAGAACAGTGCTCCCGACGGCGCAGTGCGTGCAAGAATCGCATCCCGTTGGGAAATCACAGATACACAGCTACAAGGAGAGAATCATGCAGTACGACCGTTATGTAAACCGCACGTACCAGAAATTCGACCGGATGATAGGCGCGTATGCCGGTCACATCTTCAAAAAGCTCGCGAAAATTGACGAGCTGTCCGCTTATCCGACGATGGAACATCTGCGTCTGCCGCCGGATCCCGCTATGATGCAGCCGATTTCCGCCGGAGAAACATGGGGCGAGAAGTGGAGTAATCTCTGGCTCCACGTGGACGTCGCCGTTCCGGAGGAATGCACCGGAGAAACCTTCTGTGTGATTCCGGACGCCAACGCTGTGGAGATTCTCTGCTTCAAAAACGGAGTTCCCGCCGGAATCATCAACTCGAAAAATAATTTCTTAGGTGGGCAGCATTCCGCGATGTTTGTCGCACAGAATGCCGTTGCCGGGGAGCATTTCACTCTCGATTTTGAATGCTATGCCGGCCATGAGGGGGAAAATTTCACACACCGCTTTGACGGATTATGGCTCTGCGTTCTCGACCGCGCGATCTGCAGTCTTGTGTTCGATCTGTCCACAGTTCTCCAGATGGCACGTCTGCCCAGCGATGATTTTCTTGCCAAGAACGCCAACGAATGCCTCATGAACGCGTTTCCGTATCTTGTGGAGGAAATCGACTATGCAGATATGGCGGATGTGTACGCGTCTGTGGAGCCGATTCGAGCCGCGCTTGCTCCCGCGCTCGCAAAATCGGAGCACTGCGATCCGACACGCGGTTTTGTCGGCGTAATCGGACACTCCCATATGGATACCGCGTGGCTCTGGCCGGTGGCGGAAACGATCCGGAAATGTGCGCGTACTTATTCCGAGGTGCTGACACTGATGGACATCTACCCGGAATATACCTTCATACAATCCTCCGCCCTTCATCTCGACTGGATGCGCCGCGAATATCCCGCCATTTTCGAGGGAATCCGCAAACGCGTTGCCGAGGGCAGATATGAGCACCGGCGGTGAGTCGATGGTGCGGCAGTTCCTGTACGGGCAGCGGTTCACCCGGAAGTATTTCGGATACACCTCCGACACGTTCTGGCTTCCGGACACCTTCGGCTACAACGCGGCGATCCCACAGATCATGCAGGGCTGCGGCGTAAAATACTTCTATACGACCAAAATGAGCTGGAGCGACCTCAACACATTCCCGGCAGACACTTTTGTCTGGCGCGGCATGGACGGCAGTGAGGTCATCACGCATCTGAACATCATGCATTGTATGCCCGATGTACAGAATATAAAGCGCGCGATCAACGAAATCCGCGACAAGCGTTCCTCCTCCAACAAGCTGCTGGCATACGGCTTCGGCGATGGCGGCGGCGGCCCGACCTATGCGATGCTCGAATATCTGCGCCGCGAACGGGATGTGGCGGGACTGCCGGAGATACAGCCTGTAACGATCAGCGGATTCATGCATCGGTTGGAAAAATCGCGCGACACGCTGCCGCTGCACGATGGGGAACTGTATCTGGAATTCCACCGCGGCACACTAACCTCCATGCACGACATCAAGCGGAACAATCGCCGTGCCGAGGAAGCGATGCACGACCTTGAGTGGACAAACGTTCTCTCCGGCGAGGCGCGCTGCGCGGAAACAGATCCACTGTATGAAGTACTGCTCAAGAACCAGTTTCATGACATCCTGCCCGGCACCTCCATCGAATGCGTGAACGTACTGGCACGCCGTGAGGTCAGTGAGATCATCGCCCGTGCGCAGGCGATTGCCGGGGATTATCTCGCCACGATGACAGAAGCGGCGGACAACACGGTCACAGCGGCGAACAGTCTCTCCTTTGACAGAAACGAAGTTGTCACGCTCACCGGAAAAACCGGTGTCGTCGGTCACAATACGCAATCCTATACCGCCATCGATG
>CAVIKO010000039.1:5135-18169 GCA_963643035.1 bacterium | reverse complement strand
ACCTGTTACCCATGAACGCGATAGCGGTAATCAAAAAAATGAACCGCACCGAACCATGCGCACCGCAAACGTGCGTACCGTACAAACGAAAGCCGTCTTATTTCCATCAGCACAAATGAAAAACATACGACTATAGCCTAACAAAACCTACTGAAACGCGAACAGTCCAAGTCCGAACACAAAGCACCCAAACATCCCGTCGAAGTGGGGATGAGCGATTTGCACCGGAACCCAGATACCAATATTGGTACAAACCCGCGGCAGCAAAAATGTCCCGCCGCAGCGGCACTCCATCAGGGTGAGTGGAGAGGTGTCGGAGAGGTAGAGAGGGATTCGCAAATCCATCTCTACCTCTCTGACCGCCCCCGCGAGGGATCCCCAACGCACCGATCCGGTGCAGAACAAGAACGCGCCGCAAGGCAAGAATCCCGCACCGATCCGGTGCATCAAAAAATCCATCCGCCCCCGCGAGGGATCAAAAAGCCCCGGACAAAGTCCGGGATTCAAAAAACACAGGGTGAGAATCCCTGCGGAACGAGCAAACTCGTTCTCAGGAATCCTCGCCCTGCGCCTCCGGTAGGACAATCGTCATTTTCGTGCCAAGCTCCGGAGCGGATATTACATCGATGCGACCGCCGGAGCGATCCACAATCCATTTTGCAATCGATAGACCCAAACCGCTGCCCTGAACACCGGAGCGGGCTGCCGCTCCCCGCCAGAATCGGTCGAATATGCGCGGCAGATCCTCCGGAGGAATCCCGACACCGTTGTCCGCCACACTGCACCGGATCTCACCGTTCTCCCGCTGCGCCCGGAGCGTGATCGTTCCCCCTTTCGGCGTGTACTTTCCCGCATTGTCGAGCAGGACCCGCAGTGCCTGCTTCAGCATCGTCACATCTCCCACCACATACAGCGAATCCGCCTCCTCCGGGTTCGGACATATGTACTCGTGCGTCTGGTCGATCATCCCGTACTCCTCGTGCAGCTCCCGCATCAGCTCCGCCGCGTCGAGCTTCTCCCGTGCCAGCACCAACCTGTCCGTATCTCCGCGTGCCAAAAAGAGCAGCTGCTCCACCAGTGCCTTCATATGCGCTGTCTCCCCCTCGATCGCCTCAATCGCTTCGTTCATCACCGCCGGATCGTCCTTTCCCCAACGCTCCAGCATGTGCGCGTAGCCCTGAATCACCGCGATCGGTGTGCGCAGCTCGTGACTCGCGTCATCGACAAACCGGATCTGCTTCTTCTGCGATTCCGCCAACCGCTTCAGCATATTGTTGACCGCCGCCTCCAGGCCCGCCAACTCACTGTCCCGCACACTGATCCGCGCGTCCCCGGACAGATCGTCGATGTGGTTCAGCGCCGTCTCTATGTCATGAAACCGCCCCGCCGCCACCGATTTTTCCGCCACCTTCGTCTCCGCCTGCGCCGATTTCGCGCCTGTACCCGACGACAACCGCTCCGCCAGCATTGCCACATCGTCTATCGGCTTCAGAATCGAGCGCACTGCGTGCCTGTCCACCGCCGATGCGATCATGGACAAAAGAATCTGACAGAATATCACCAGAGCCAGACCGATGAGCAGTGCCGCCAGAATCCCATTCATCGGAAATGTATGCCGCGCTCCCTGGATTGTCACACTGTATGCCGTACCCGCGAACCAGTCCCAGGGAGTCGTCGATATATGCAGTCCTGCGAACGCCATCGTCCGCTCCGCACCGTGCAGGAAGGGGAAACCTGCAAGCGTCGATTCCATCGCGCAGATCCAAGTCAGAAGCACCGCGAGAACCACCAATATGTCTGTAAATACCGTGCGCCAGAACGCGCCGCGCCGATAATGACCTGTCACACGGCTTATAATGGATCGTGTCCGCATTTTTCCTTACTCCGCTTTGATCATGTATCCGACCCCGCGGATCGTCGTGATCACACTGTCCGCCGTTTTTTGCCGGATGTATCGCACATATACGTCCACAACATTCGTCTCGCCTATGTAGTCGTATCCCCATGCCTCCTCCAGAAGCTGATTCCGGGTCATCGCTATGTTCTTGTTCGCAAGCAGCGTTTTCAAAAGTACAAATTCCCGATTCGTCAGTTCCACAGGCGCACCCGCATAGGTGACAGCGTGGGACAATGTGTTCATTTCAATGCCGCACCCCTGCAAAATATGTTCGTTCTCCGCGCTCTCCTCCGTGCGCGGACGCAGCAATACCCGGATTCGTGCCAAAAGCTCCTCGATGGCAAACGGCTTTGTGATGTAATCGTTCGCCCCCATGTCCAGACCGCTTACCTTGTCTGTCACCGCGCCGCGCGCCGTCAGCAGGATCACCGGAACGGACGATGTGCGCCGCAGTCTGCGCAGCAGCTCCAGCCCCGACAGCTCCGGCAGCATGATGTCCAAAACGATCAGGTCGTATCCGCCGCTCTCCGCCATCGTCAGTCCTGTCCGCCCATCTTCCGCTTTCGCCACACCGTATCCCTCGTGCGACAGTTCCAATTCGAGAAACCGCGCCAGTTTTTCTTCATCCTCAACAATCAGTATTTTTGCCATGCTATTCTCATGCTCCTGTAAGCTATATTGGTGTGCCGCATTCCTCCACCGGGAGTTTCAGAACCATTCATAGGTCAAAAACATACAGACCCGTCAAAAAATATCCGCGACAGCCTGCTTGCTCTCCAAACGGTTTGCTCGCAAACGATTTGCTTGCAAACGATTTGCTTCCCATGCGACCGTTTTCTTTAGTCGCTCTCCTTATCTCCCTTCTCGGCATCCCCGGGTACACCCTCGATGAAGAGTCTGCACCCGCAGAAGAGGGCGACAAGACAGCCGATGAGGTTTACATGGGGGGCAGCGAACAGGAGGATGAGGAAATAGAGAAGCGGCAGACGGGCACACTCGACGTCCTTATGATACACCACAAGAGCGTTTGTAAGACTTTTCGTGAGCAGCTCCCGCAGCCGTTCGCCAAAGGAATCCGCACCCGCCTTTTTCTGCGTCGATACTGTGGGCATCACCTTCTCGTATTCCTTGCCGTCCGCGCCGTCATCGCCCGAGGTTGACTGCGCCGTATGCCGCGCCGTCTTTTTTTCGCGCTCCAAGATGATCATCGCATCGAGCAACACCCAATTCGCCCGCTCCAGCGCATCCCGCGCATCCTCCGCGCTGCATCCCGCCTTTTCGCATAACCGTTCTATCATTTCTACCTGTTCCATACCGCTCTTCCGCCTTTCGTTTCTTTCCTCCCTATTATACCACAACGAATCTGAAAACAAAAGGGAACGGAGATTAAAAGAACATTAAGGAATCGTTGTCATACGGATGTTTTGACAGCCGAAATTGCTGCCGGAAATAAATCCTAATCCCTATTGACAAAGTAGGAATAGTATGATATAATTCATATAGAAGTTATAGGAATTATATGGGAGGTACACATATGAATCGAATTTACGCAGATAACGCGGCGACGACAAAGATGAGCGGTACGGCAATACAGGCAATGACGGAGGCGATGGAGAAAACGTGGGGCAATCCGTCCAGTCTGCATACGACCGGGCAGGAAGCGAAGCGGGTGCTGGAAGATGCACGTGAGACATTCGCGAAATACCTGCACGCACATCCGGGGGAGATCTACTTCACGTCGGGCGGCAGCGAATCGGACAACCAGGCATTGCGGACGGCAGTCGCGAACGGTCGGAAGAAAGGCAAAAACCACGTGGTAACGACGGCATTCGAGCATCACGCGATCCTGCACACATTGGAGGCGTTAAAGAAGGAGTGGGGGACGGAATACACCCTCGTTCCGATTCCGGAGAATGGGATCATCTGCGTGGAGGATGTAGCGGCGGCAATCCGGGATGACACTGCGCTAGTGACAGTTATGACGGCGAACAACGAGATCGGGACGATCCAGCCGATCCACGAGATCGGGGAGCTATGTCTCGCGAAGAAGGTCATATTCCACACGGATGCGGTACAGGCGGGCGGGATCCTCGATCTGGATGTAGAGCGGGATCACATCGACATGCTGTCCCTATCAGCACACAAATTTCACGGGCCGAAGGGCATCGGTGTATTGTACGTGCGGCGCGGCAATCCGGTATACACGCTGATCAACGGCGGTGCACAGGAAAGAGGCAAGCGTGCGGGTACAGAGAACGTACCGTCCATTGCGGGCGCGGCTGCCGCGTTCCGGGAGGTGTGTGAAAATCGGGCGGCAGATGCGGCAAAGCTCACAGAGATGCGAGACTATCTACTCACAGAGCTAGCGAAGATCCCGCATTCCATTGTCAATGGCGATCCGACCATGCGGCTGCCGGGGAACGTACACCTATGCTTTGAGGGCATTGAGGGCGAGGGGCTGCTGCTTCTCCTTGACGCGAACGGGATTGCGGCATCGTCCGGCTCTGCCTGCACATCCGGATCCCTGGATCCGAGCCACGTCCTGCTCGCACTGGGCAGACCCCACGAAATCGCGCACGGTTCGCTCCGGCTCTCCCTCTCGACCGAGAACACCATGGACGACGCGCACACGATTGCCGAAATCGTTCCGCAGGTCGTTGCATATCTCCGCAGCTTCTCCCCTGTATGGCGCGATCTGGAGACCGGGAAGGCGGCGCACAGTATATAAGACTGGGTTGTACGGGAGGAGAACGGGGAAGACAGTCGCTTATGAACCAAGAAATCTAAGGATTCCTTGCGCTCCGCAAAACTTTTTTGAGGGGCTTGGTAATGGATTTTGGGATATTCACAATTTACCCGTTCCGCACGATTGCGGCGTTTCTTTCCCTCTCCCGTCTTATGGCATACAAAAAGAATCGGATTCTCGATACAGATATACAGAAATTTGAAAGGAAAAATTCTTATGGCACTCAATTTCACTACGGAAAACACGCTATATTCCCCTGTTGTAATGGATCACTTTCTCCATCCGCGCAATGTGGGGGAGATTCCGGATGCGGACGGGGTCGGCGAGGTCGGCAACGCGAAGTGCGGCGACATCATGAAGATCTTTTTGAAAATCAACGCGGACGGGATTATTGAGGACGTGAAGTTTCAAACGTTCGGATGCGGCTCCGCGATTGCTTCCAGCAGCATGGCGACCGAAATGATCAAGGGCAAGCCTGTCTCCGAAGCTCTCTCGCTCTCCAACAAGGCGGTTGTTGAGGCGCTCCACGGTCTGCCCGCCCACAAAATCCACTGTTCCGTTCTCGCCGAGGAGGCAATCCGTGCCGCTGTCCAAAACTACTACGACAAAAACGGCATTCCCTACGACAAAAAAGATTTTCCCGAACCCAGCTGCGAATCCTGTCACGCCTGACGCGGGGGTGACGCGTTTTCGCAGTATCGGCATCCCTGATATTCCCTATTGGCGTACAGCAGCTTGTCAATCTCATTCGCAACTTCCGTTTTGCGGCGGCTCCAATCCGGGGCGAGCAGATCGGCGGAGGGAGCATCGCCGGTGATGCGTCCGATGATGGCGTCCGGCGGAAGACAGGTGAGCTGGGCGGCAGTGACACGAACATAGGCATCGCGGGTCATGGGAGTATACTCACCGGACGCGTACCAATCGGCAAGAGGCGTGCCGGTGAGAATATGGAGGAGGTGGAGCTTCACGAGATCCGGAGATAGCGCAGCGACCGCACGGGCAGTCTCCAGCATCATGCGCTCATCCTCACCGGGCAAACCGTTGATGAGGTGAATCCCGATCGACAATCTGCCATAGCCCTTGGGCGCGCCGGGGGACAATTCCTCCGCAAGCGCGCGCAAACGACGGTATCCCGCCACAAACGCCGCGTAATCATGCCCCCGCCGGATTCGCCGCGCCGTTTCGTCGTGTACCGTCTGCAATCCAAGTTCCACTGTGACCGGAATCCGCAGGGCAAGCTCCCGTAATACCGACAGCACATCGTCCCCGAGACAGTCCGCACGCGTGCCGATCCCGAGCATTACCGCCCCCGGCAATGCCGCCGCCTCGAAAAATGCCTGCCGCAGCGTGCCGATCTCGCCGTAGGTATTCGTCCCCGACTGGAAATACGGGATCACCCCCGCGATACGCCATTTCCGGGTCGCGATCGCCATGCCGCTCTCGTATTGCGCCTGTATCGTCTCCCCGATGGCACTCCGGCTCCCATTTTTGCAATAAACGCAGCCGCTCCCGCCATCCGCCTTATTCGGGCAGGTGCAGCCAATGTCCAGCGTCACCTTCGCGCATTTGCCGCCGAATCGGGTTCGCGTGTAATAATCGAAAGTCTGGTATCGCTTGTTGGAATCGGAATACGGATACGGGTTCTCCTCCCGCTGTGTCGTCTTGTACATGACCTGCCTCCCGCGATGTGGTGTTGGGCATAGTATAACAGAAATCCGCAGAAATTGCAAGGGCGCGGGAGATTCCCTTGACAAACGCCCGCGTTGGATGGTACAATATAGAAAAATCCCGTATATCGGGTCATTCGGAGGTAGATTATGCCCTATATCACTACAAAGGTCACAGCCCCGCTGCCCCAGGACAAAATCGACGCGCTCACCACAGCGTACGGCAAGCTCATTGCGCTCTTTCCCGGTAAAACGGAACGCTGGCTTATGCTCGACTTCACCGGAGACGCGAAAATGGCGTTCGCCGGAACGACCGAACCCTGCGCCATGATTGAGATTTCCCTGTTCGGCAAGGCATCCGACGCATCTTACGATACAATGACCGACGCTGTGTGCGCCCTCATCGAGAAGGAATGCGCCATCCCCGCCGATCGGATCTATGTGAAGTATACCGAAATCGAGCATTGGGGCTGGAACCACACCAATTTCTGAGCGGAGGGGAACAATATGCTTGTTTGCTTTGGGGAAACCATGCTCCGCCTGTCGCCGCCGGACAGGCTCCGCCTTCCGCAGACCTCCTCCTTTGACATCCACTACGGCGGTGCGGAAGCCAATGTCGGTGCGGCATACTGTATGCTGGGCGGCGCATGCCGATATGTCACAAAATTTCCGGCGGGCGCACTCGGCGACGCGGCTCTCTGGTCGCTGCGGCAATACGGGATGGACTGTTCCATGGTCCGGCGCGGCGGGGACAGGCTCGGCGTATATTATCTCGAAAAAGGCGCGTCTCTCCGTCCCTCCGCGGTACTCTACGATCGGGCGCATTCCGCCTTTGCTGAAAGTTCCCGCACAGATTACGATTGGGAGGAAATTTTAGACGGCGCGGATCGTTTCTTCTTCACAGGGATCACGCCCGCTGTACTCGATCCGCAGATTCTCCTGGATGCGCTCGCCGTCTGCCGCCGCCGGGGGATTCGCGTGTACTGCGATCTCAACTATCGTCCCAAACTCTGGACACCGGAGAAAGCGGGAGCGGTTCTGGCAGAGGCTCTGTCCTATGTGGACGTCTGCGTCGCCAATGAGGAACACGCGGGACTGTTATTCGGGATTACATCCGCGGCGGAATCGGCGGAAGCGCGGCTGAAAGAGATTGGCGCAGCGATGGCGGAGCGGTTCGCCCTCGACCGTGTGCTTCTAACCATGCGCGAGAGCTTCTCCTCCGACGACAACGAGGTCGCCGCCGCGCTGTATGCGAACGGGATACTGTATCTCTCGAAGTGCTATCGCGTTCACATCGTCGATCGTGTCGGCGGCGGGGACGCACTGACTGCGGCGTATCTCTACACGGAATCGGCAGAGATCGAGGGACGCGTGGTCACAGAGGAGGATCCCGCCGCGCAAATCGATTTTGCCTGTGCCGCCAACGCCATCAAGCATTCCATCGAGGGAGACATCTGCATCGCGACCGCAGAGGAAATCGCCGCCGCCGCAAACGGGAACGTGCGGATGAAACGATAAACGATGGCAGCAGAAAAATTGCATTTTATTCTGTTTTTTCTTTACATTCGTGCATATTTATGTTATACTATCGAATGAAGCCAAACGAAAAACTGTTTATGAATAGGGGTGCTATTATGACGAAAAATATTCTGCGCCGCACGGGGGTACTGCTTCTTGCGGCCATGCTCCTTGCAAGCTGCTCCGGAGGAGACAGTCCGGATACCGCAGAAAGTGACACCGCAGCGGTTGAATCCGCAGAAGAAACAGAAACCGTAGAAGAAAGCTGGCAGTATCCGGATGTCAATTATGAGGGAGGCGAGTTTCGCATCCTCAATCTGGATCAGCTTTGGAATATGTTCATCCGGATCGATGTGGATGATTTGAACGGCGAGGTAATGAACGACGCCGTCTACAACCGGAACCGCACCGTAGAGGACAGGCTGAATTGCAAAATCGTGGAAAAATGCCTCGAAAATGACGCAGGCAATACCATCACCCGTGTCACCGATCTGGCGCAGCAGTCCATCATGGCAAACGATAACGAATATGACGTTATGTATTTGCCGATCAATAAGAACACCTCTCTCATCACCGAGGGATACCTCTTGGATTTGATGGAGATGCCGGAATTACACCTCGACGAAACCTGGTGGGATCAGGACATCATCGACACTACGACTCTGGATGGCAAGCTCTATTTTGTCTCCGGCTCCGCGAATTTCATGGGCTTTGACTCCATGTGGTGTCTCTTCTTCAATGAAGATATGATGGAGGAATACAGTTTAGACAAACCGTACGACACTGTGCTGGAGGGAAAATGGACGCTGGATAAACTCACGGAATACTGCACGGCTGTTGCAAATCTGAACGGGGACGAAAAATTCACGTGGAACAAGAACGGTCACGCAGTCTGGGGTATTTCCGCGCATCTGCACGCACCGGATAAATTCTATTTCAGCGCCGGCATTCGTTCCACTACGGTAAATAACGACGGTACGATCGATTTTACCCTTGCATCCGACCGCTTCTACTCCGTCATAGACAAGCTGGCGGTACTCATGAACAGTTCTACCGGTTTAACGTTGAAAGCGCACACAGACGACTTCAACGCAGACCTCGGCGGTTATGTATATGCCTTCACCACACGCCGTTCGCTCTTTATGACGGCGGAATTGAAGACGGCTCTGCTCATGCGTGATATGGAGGATACCTTCGGCATCGTTCCGTTCCCGAAATATGACGAAGCGCAGGAAAATTACCAGACCAATCTGATGATCGACCTCTTCTACATGACCATCCCGACGACTAACACCTGCCTGTCTCAGACGGCAACGATCGCAGAAGTACTGACGCACGACAGCTATGAAAAGGTCGTGCCGGTGTACTACCAGAATGTCGTGGAACACAAAGGCCTGCGGAACGAGGAATCCATTGAAATGCTGGAAATCATGCGTGCAAACCGCGGTGTTGACCTCGGTGTGATCTTTGACTGGGTGGGCAGTCTGCGCGATGATATCCGGACAAAGGTCTATGACGGCGACAATCAGGTATCCTCTATCGTTGAAAAATATAAGTCCTCGGTAACGACAAAAATCGATGAATTCTTAGAGTTCCTGGACGAAAATAACGGCTAAGTCGTTTCTCTGCGGAAACGCCGATTTTCGGAATAACGGTCTTCCGAATCCACTCAAATAAACAAAAAAAGCTCCGGCAGTACCTTTTTACGGGAAGGCACTGCCGGAGTTTTTTATCGTACTGTCGCGGCACTTCGTTTATTTATTCAAAAACTCCAGGAATTCCGCGATATTCGCTTCCACCTTTGATTCGTATTTTTCCACAAGAGACGATACCTGGTTGTCGCCGGCATAGAGCTTGGTTCCGATATTGCCGCGCAGGTCTCCCACCCAGTTGAAGATCATGCCGAGGTCTACGCCGCGGTTCGCACGCATGATTTCGAGCATCTCAATCGAATCCTCGTTCCGCAGGCCTTTGTGCTCCACGACATTCTGGTAGTACACCGGCACAACCTTTTCATAGCTGTCGTGCGTCAGCACCTCCGCGATCGTCGCCGTCTGAGACAGACAGGTGTTTGTCGTCGGGATGGTCATGTAGAAAAGCTGGAATACCAGATTCGTCTGGTAGTTTTCCTGCGCCTCATCATATTTCGGGAACGGAACAATGCCAAAGCTGTCTTCCATATCGCGCATCAGAAGGGATGCCTTCAGCTCGCCGGTCATGAACATCGCGCGCCGTACGGTGAACACATACACATAACCGCCTGCATCGGCATCAAAGTCCGTTGTGGATGCATTGAGGGTCATGCCTGTGTTTCCGTTCAAGAGGATGGCCAGCTTGTCAATGGTGGAATAGAAACGGTCGGATGCAAGGGTAAAATCGATCGTACCGTCATTATTTACCGTAGTGGACCGGATGCCGGCACCGTAATAGAATTTCTCCGGACAATTCACATGCGCGGAAATGCCCCATACCGCTTTTCCGTCCTTGTTCCATTTGAATTTTTCGTCTCCGTTCAGATTCGCAACAGCAGCACAGTATTCCGTCAGCTTGTCAATGGTCCACGTACCATCGCGGACGGAATCGTACGGTTTTTCCAGCCCGTAATCCGCCATCATATCCTCATTGAAGAAGAGACACCACATGGAATCAAACGCCATGAGGTTTGCGGATCCGGAAGCAAAATACAACTTGCCGTTCAGAGTTGTGGTGTCGATGATGTCCTGATCCCACCACGTTTCGTCAAGATGCAGTTCCGGGATTGCCTGCAAGTCCAGCAAATATCCCTGTGTGATCAGGGACGTGTTCTGGTTGATCGGCAGATACATGACGTCATATTCATTCTCGTTCGCCATGATCGACTGCTGCGCCAGGTCTGTGATCCGCGTGATGGTGTTGCTCGCATCGTTCTCCAGACACTTTTCTACAATCCTGCAGTTCAGCTTGTCCTCAACGGTGCGATTCCGGTTGTATACCGCATCGTTCAGCGCTTCCCCGTTCAGCTCGTCCACGTCGATCCGGATGAACATATCCCAGAGCTGATCCAGATTGAGAATCCGGAATTCCCCGCCGCCGTAGTCCACATCCGGGTATTGCCAGCCCGTCTCCTCCGTTTCCGTGACCGATTCCTCCGGCACGCCCGAAGACACGCTCTCTCCTTCCCCGTTGGTCGCTGTCTCGCCGCTGGAGCAGCCTGCGAGAAGCATCGCCGCGAGTAAAAGGATTTCCACCCGGCGCAAATGGATTTTCTTCATAAATACCCCCCAGTTACGGTTGTAATTATTGTTCAATTCAACCATTATGTTGCGATAAGTATATCATATGCAAGAAGATTTGTCAAGAAGCAGACAACATTTGACGCAAATTTTCTCCGTCCTATCGCTTTTCCGCCAGACATTGCCCCACACTTGACAAATCGATATAAATGCGGTATAATATCCCTACAAAGTTGATAGAGATTAGAAAATTGTGAGGGGAATGTTGGATGGATACTGAGATGTATTCGCGAACCGCGCGGCTCATTGGGCAGGCGGGATTGGAGAGATTGCAGCGGGCGCACGTCTGCCTGTTCGGCGTGGGAGGAGTTGGCGGTGCCGCCGCGGAGGCATTGGTTCGCGCGGGGATCGGGAAAATCACCCTCGTCGATCCCGATACCGTCTCCGTGTCCAATCTGAACCGGCAGCTCGTCGCCACCCGGGAAACGGTCGGTCTGCCCAAAACAAAGGCCGCCGCCATCCGTCTCCACAGCATCGACCCTGACTGCACCGTCATCGAGCGGCGCACGTTTTATTTGCCCGAAAACGCCGCGGATTTCGATTTTTCCGCCTACGATTACGTCCTAGACGCCATCGATACCGTCAGCGCAAAGCTCTCCATCGTCGAGGAATGCAAAAAAGCCGGCGTCCCCGTCATCTGCGCGATGGGTACCGGCAATAAGCTCACAGCGGAGGGAATGACCGTCACCGATATTGAAAAAACGCATACCTGCCCTCTCGCCGCCGTCATGCGCCGGGAACTGAAAAAACGAGGGATCAAGCAGGTCAAAGTCGTCTATTCGCCCATCCCCCCTGTCAAGCCAGCCCCCGATTCCAACGCAAACGGAAAGAAGCAGCCGCCCGCGTCCATCTCGTTCGTTCCCCCCGTCTGCGGCTATCTGATGGCGGGAGAGGTCGTCCGGGATCTGCTGCGCGAAACGGAAACGGAGACAGAGCCGGAAGGAGGAGAGCAGCTATGATGGTATCCACAAAGGGACGGTACGCCCTGCGCGTTATGCTCGATATCGCGGAACACCAAAACGAGGGCTATCTCTCCCTCAACGATATCGCAACCAGGCAGGAAGTTTCCATGAAGTACCTTGAGGCCATCGTCGCCTCCCTCTGCCGCGCTGCGCTGCTTGAAAGCAAACGCGGAAAAGCAGGCGGATATGCGCTTACCAAGCCACCCGCATCGTATACCGTCGGTGAGATCATCAAAGCAGCGGAGGGCGGACTCTCCCCGGTCGCCTGCCCGGAATGCGACGGCGAAACGTGCAGCCGCGCTCCCCATTGCCAGACCTTGCCCGTATGGCGCAGCCTCGACCGCATCATCGACGAATACCTGGAGGGAATCACGCTGACGGATCTGATGGAAGGAAACGTGGAATGAATCGAAAAAGGAGCAGGATACGGGATTTCCCCGGCATCCGGCTCCTTTTGTGTTGTGGTGTTTAGAGGATTCCTGCTTATGGCTCAGCTAAAATCTCTTCTGTTTCATCCCCCTGGCTATATAGTATTTCATTTTGATCTGCATAATAGCCAAGCTGTTTGATAACATTTAGTTTTACCAATGCGCGCGTATAGGAGATGTACTTTTCATTATTCGTCATATCTCGTTCAATGACAAACACTTCCTTAAACTCCAGCCCCTTTACATCTCTGACCGTATAACAAATAAATTGAAATAATTTTATCTGAGCCAACTCTTCGAACAAGTCTCTTTTGGCATATTCGTCTTTTACAATGAAAACTGCTTTTTCTTCAAGAGATTTTTCTTCAAAACAGACATCTGAAACCGTATCATACATCCCGACATCATCCATTTCCACACCAACTTTCTGCATGAAGAACGGCAGTTCACGGTTGCAGTAATCGATAATTTGATTTGGATTTCTGAAATTTTCGTCCAAATCATATCGATTTGGTATCATTCCAAGAAGTGACCAATCACCTAT
>CAVIKO010000039.1:0-5125 GCA_963643035.1 bacterium | reverse complement strand
GTGTTTGGTAATCATTTGATTGACATCGCCAAACACATTGAAAACCGGATAGTGAACGATATTCTCACCATCTTTATTCATTGGAGAATTGAGTTTATAAATCAATTCAAATTCCGATATGCTAAGATCTTGACATTCGTCGATAAAAACATAAGGTACTTGATCTGATGCTTGCATGCTGCTCAAGTAATTACAGTATAACTCCAAATACCAGTAGTGCTTGTAGGACTTGCAAATTGTTATATTAAATTTTTCTCGTATCAACTTCTTGCAATGATTGAAAAGAAGCATATTGAGATACGCTCGGATTTGGGCATCTGATCTTTGAGAAAAAAGTTTCAGCTTTTCTTTTATGCTCTGTGAATGCATAGCATCATCATGTTTTGATGCAGAAGAGAGCAGGTCACTGCACGAATTGATATAGTCTAGCAAATAGGCGGAAATGGACATTAATGATTTTATATGTTTTTCCGCTTCATCAACTATTTCATCGGAACATTCAATCAATTTTTGTAGTTGCACAATCACATCGGATAAAGTTTCCCCTATTCTATCTTGCACGGAATCACGTTTTGCTATTGCCATTTTCAAATCAAGAGTATAGTCACTGACCACGTTTTCTAAATGCTCGACAATGTCTGTGTATGATTCAATTGTAACCCCTTGAAAAACACAAGCGCATTGCGCTGCTTTTTCTGCTATTGCTTTTTTTTCTTCTTCAATTAGTTCTGTTTTGATTTCTCCCAATCTTAGTCTGTACTTTTGCTTGAGTTTTTTCAGCTTAATTTGGTGTACTTGTTTGGTGAATGGAGATGCTTTTGCAACTGTATTCTCTTGAAGCTTTATTTCATATACGAGCCTTTTTATAGTATCGTTGCTGACGATCCTATCGTCATCATCGGCAATTTCAATGTCCTGTTTTTGCAACATGACAGAATCGTATTTCTGTTTTGCTTTATCTAATATATTTTTTGCTGTTTCATAAAAAATGTTTAGGTTTTCTATACCATTTAATTTTACAGGTATCTGATCTATAATTGGTGCGGCATACTTATTAGCAGACGCTAATACGATACTGTTAAGGTCCTTTATGTACTCATCAACACGATCGCGTTCTTTAGCGAGGGCATCGTTTATTACCTCATCACTGTATTGGATGAGTTCATATGTCTGGTTTTGGATAAGATCAAATAAATAGGCGTAGACATCCTGTATCAATTTTCTTGAATAAACATATTTTAAAAAATCATCGTCGAAAACGCCCTCATTTTCCTCATGCACTCCGTTTCCCTTAACTTTTCCTAGTCTAGATATATAATATGACTGGTACGATAAAATTCTATCTTCCGGTATTTTAAATTTACGAGAAATGTCTGATAGAAATGATTTAAGCGTTTGACTGGGAACTAAGAGAACAAACTGATTGCGTTCAATAGAATTGTTATATAGTAAATATCTCAATCGATGTAGTAATACCATAGTTTTGCCAGAACCAGCGCATCCCTGTACAACGAATGATGTATTTGAGGGTAACGAACGAATATCATTTTGCTTTTTTTGAATTGTCTGAATAATACTTTGAATTCTATCCTGTGATTTATTTCTAACCAACGCTCTACGTAAAAATGCATCGGATATATTAGAAAAAACTGTATTATTCACATCGAACTTAACATCAACATTTTTAACAATTCGTTTTTCTAATGTGACATTTCTAGATAATGACACATTCCTGTCCCGTTCAGGATAATGCCATGCAAAAATGATTTCCTGATATTTCTCGTCATCTGCATTTACTAAGAAAAACGTGGATGATAAATCGAGACATTTAGACTGAAGCTGCGTGGAATCCATTATAAAATAATGGATTCCTGTATTTAATTGCACATGACCGACATATATGCTCTCATTGTCATAGTATTCCTGTAAGTCACGAATCTTTTTCCACTGCCGATCGTTTGCTGCTTTCTCCGCTTGTATTCTATCCCTGTCGTCATAGTCAATTGCTACATCATAAGGATTTGTATCGGGATAGGGGATTTGTGATTTTTCAAGATCAAGCCTGTCTTTTAATGTATGATAGGTGTAATCTGCATTCTCTTGTTCATCCTTAACGGCATCATTTTCAACAGAAGCCAGTTCCTTTTCCAATTCGTTCATATTAGGCTTGCTGTCAGTAAGCATTGAAACTACCTTCCTGTCTATCTGATTTATTACTCATGGAAATAATATATCACAATATTGTCAGAATTGCAAGTGTCTTTTTATATGTTTAACACGAAAAAATGCCGAATCAAGGAGAGATTCCAAGATTCGGCATTCTATATGTTAAAAATTAAGCAGTCTCCCGCGGCTCCTTAGGAACCTCTGAATCCATCGGATTTTTGCGATAAAAGGTTGAATATAGGGGCTTTTATCGCAAAAACAATCTGAAATCAGAGATCTCCTTATTTCAGCATGCCTGCGAGAATGTCCGCGGCTGCCGCCAGAGCGTCCGGAATCTTGTCTAAATCGCGGCCACCGGAAGTTGCGCTGTCGGGACGTCCGCCGCCCTTACCGCCTGTAATCGCGGAAACGGCTTTTAAGAGATTGCCGGCGTGCGCACCGTGAGCTACCGCATCCTTGCCGCAGGCGGCGACAAAGTTCAGCTTGCCGCCGTTGACTGCCGCGAACACCGCTGCCGCGTCCGGTGCCTTGTCGCGCAGCGCGTCACAGAGACTCCGTACCGCGTCAAGGGCTGTTTCGCCGAGATCCGCCGTAATCAGACGGACAGAGCCGACCTGCTTCGCGCCGGAGAGCAGAGAATCCAGCTTGCCGGAGGCGAGTTTGCCGTTCAGCGCATCGATCTCCCGCTTGGCGGAGGACAGTTCCGCGCTCAGGGACTGCGCACGGTGCGCCATGTCGCTCGGGTTCTGCGCCTTCAGTGCTTTCGCCGTATCTGCGATCAGCACATCCTTTTCTCCAAGCAGTGCAAGCACTCCCAGTCCCGTCACGCCTTCGATCCGGCGTACACCCGCCGCCACAGAGGCTTCGGAGACAATCTTGAACAGTCCGAGCTTCGCCGTGTTGTCACAGTGCGTACCACCGCAAAGTTCCGTCGAAAAGTCGCCCATCTTCACCATCCGGACAACCTTGCCATACTTCTCGCCGAAGAGAGCCATTGCTCCCTCTGCGCGCGCGGTATCCATGTCCGTTTCCTTCGTCACGATCGGCTGACCTGCCAAAATCTCCCGGTTCACGAGAGATTCCACCTCGGCAAGCTCCTCATGCGTCAACGCCGCAAAGTGCGAAAAGTCAAACCGCACCCGTTCCGCCGTCACAAGCTGACCTGCCTGTTCCACGTGCGTGCCGAGTACCTTCCGCAGTGCCGCCTGCAGGAGATGCGCCGCCGAGTGGTTGCGCATGATGGCGTGACGACGCGCCTCGTCCACAGCAACCGTCACCGTGTCGCCGACCTTCAGTACGCCGTCCACCATCGTGCACTCGTGCAGATAGATGCCGTCCGTTTTCTTTGTATCCGTCACGTTGACCACCGTCGCCGCATCCGTGATCACACCGCTGTCGCCGATCTGACCGCCCGATTCGCCATAGAACGGGGTGGCATCCAAAACGAGCGTGAATTCGCCCTCCGTGATCTCCTCTACACTGCCGTCCTCCGTCAGGATCGCAAGAATCTTCGCCTCGCCGGAAAGCGTATCGTAGCCGGTGAAGTTTGTCGCCGGAAGCGCGGACAGCGCCGTCTTGTCGGTACCCGCCCAGCCGGAGATATTCGCTCTCGCCTGTCTTGCGCGATCCCGCTGTTCCTTCATCAGCGCGTTGAAGCGGTCGTCGTCGAGGCGCAGTCCCGCTTCCTCCGCGATCTCACGGGTCAGATCGATCGGGAAGCCGAACGTGTCGTAGAGCCGGAACGAATCGTCACCGGAAAGAACCGTCTTGCCCGCCTTCTTCGCGTCGTCCACAAGGGCGTTCAGCATATCCAGTCCCGCATCGATGGTGGCGTTGAAGCGATCCTCCTCCATGGACATAACCTTTTTGATGTAGTCCGCCTTTTCGCCCAACTCTGGATAGCCTGCCACGTTTTCGCGGATGACCACATCACATACCTCGGTCAAAAATTCGCGGTTGATGCCGAGCAGCTTGCCGTTGCGCACCGCGCGGCGCAGGAGTCTCCGCAGCACGTAGCCGCGTCCCTCATTGGACGGATTCACGCCGTCGGAAATCATGAACGTAGAGCCGCGCACATGGTCTGTGATCACGCGGATGGAGATATCGTCCTTCGCGTTCTCGCCATACTTCTTGCCGGAAATCTCCACCACCTTGTCGAGGATCTTGCGCACGCCGTCCACTTCGAACATGTTGTCCACGCCCTGCATCACACACGCAAGCCGCTCCAGTCCCATACCGGTGTCGATGTTCTTGTGCTCCAGCTCCGTATAGGTGCCGTCGCCCATATTGTTAAACTGGGAGAATACATTGTTCCAGATTTCCATGAATCGGTCGCAGTCACAGCCGGGGCCGCAGTCGGGAGATCCGCAGCCGTACTTTTCGCCGCGGTCGAAATAGATCTCGGAGCAGGGACCGCACGGCCCGGTGCCGTGTTCCCAGAAGTTGTCTTCCTTGCCAAGCCGGGTCACATGATCCGCCGGGACACCAATTTCCTTCGTCCAGATATCGAACGCCTCGTTGTCCTCCTCATAGATGGAGGGATAGAGCCGTTCCGCCGGAATCTTCAGCACATCGGTGAGAAATTCCCACGACCACGCGATCGCCTCATGCTTGAAATAATCACCGAACGAGAAGTTGCCGAGCATCTCAAAAAACGTACCGTGGCGCGCGGTATGGCCCACGCGTTCGAGGTCGGGGGTACGGATGCACTTCTGGCAGGTAGTGACTCTATGGCGCGGCGGTTCGACCTCTCCGGTGAAGAATTTCTTCATCGGTGCCATGCCGGAGTTGATGAGGAGCAGAGACTTATCGCCCTGCGGTACAAGCGGGAAGGAGGGGAGGCGCAAATGCCCCTTGGATTCAAAGAACGAGAGGTATTTCTCCCGCAAATCATTGACACTGGTCCATTCCATACTGGTGGATCTCCTTTATTTCATAAAAATATTCCATAATACTATAT
>CAVIKO010000038.1:0-18205 GCA_963643035.1 bacterium | reverse complement strand
GACATTCTCGATGCCATCCGCTCCCCGATCCCCGCTGTGACCCTTGATATGGTGAAAAGCAGACTGCGCGCCGGAATGGGCAGATGCCAGGGCGGCTTCTGCTCCCCGCGTGTTGCCGCGCTGATTGCCGAGGAAACGGGCGTTACCCTCGATCAGGTGACGAAAAAGGGAGGAAATTCGTGGCTGGTGGAGAAAAAAAGCGCGAAAATAAACCGCAAAAAAGACGAAAGCGAGGAGAATGAAAATGGCTGACAAGAAACTGATTGTGATCGGCGGCGGCCCTGCCGGATTGTCTGCTGCGCTTTCTGCCTGTGAAAGCGGACTTTCCCCCGCCGACATACTGATTTTGGAGCGCGATCATGAGCCAGGCGGTATTCTCAACCAGTGTATCCATGCCGGCTTTGGCCTTCACCGGTTCGGTGAGGAGCTGACTGGTCCAGAATACGCCGGGCGATATATCGATATGGTAAAAAAAGCCGGAATCCCGGTGGAAACGAACGCCATGGTGCTGTCGCTGACCAATGACAAAAGAGTGACCTATGTTTCTCCGACCTCTGGCTACACAACGCTGTCCGCTGACGCCGTAATTCTCGCGATGGGCTGTCGGGAACGGACACGCGGTGCACTCAACATTCCCGGCTCCCGTCCGGCTGGCATTTTTACGGCTGGTACGGCGCAGCGGTACATCAACGTGGAGGGCTATATGCCCGGACGGCGCGTAGTGATTCTCGGTTCGGGCGATATTGGGCTGATTATGGCACGTCGTATGACCTTAGAGGGTGCAAAAGTGCTGTGCGTCTGTGAGCTGATGCCCTATTCCGGCGGTTTGGCACGCAATATCGTTCAATGCCTTGACGATTTCGGCATTCCGCTGAAGCTGTCCCACACCGTAACTGAGATTCAGGGAAAAGATCGGGTCGAGAGTGTGACCGTTTCCGCCGTGGACGAACACCGTAAACCAATTCCGGGTACAGAAGAGACGTTTGCCTGTGATACGCTCCTGCTCTCTGTCGGATTGATTCCAGAGAATGAGCTGACACGCGGGGCAGGAATCCCAATCGACCGAATGACAAACGGCGCCGTCGTCGATCAGAACCGCGAGACAGAAATCCCCGGTATCTACGCATGCGGCAATGTGCTGCATGTCCACGACTTAGTGGATTTCGTCTCGGAGGAAGCGGCAATCGCGGGCAAAGCGGCGGCAGAAGGAATACTTGGCAAGGCGGCGGCGACCGTACGAACGATCCGTGTGAAAACCGGAATGGGGATGCGCTACACGGTACCGGAAGCTCTCCGTCTGCCGGAAAATCCGACCGTCCCGGTGCGTGTATTCTTCCGCGTGACCGATATTTTCAAAAAGATACGTCTGCTCATCACGGACACAGACGGCAATGTGCTGGTCAAAAACGCGAAATCCGCTGTGGCACCAGGTGAAATGGAGTCGATGACGCTCTCTCCGGAGGTACTCGCGGATCTCATGGCGCGCGGTGTTGAAGAAGTCACAGTATCACTGGAAGTGCGGGAGGGTTAAAAAATGGCTGTTACAACAAAGGAACTGACCTGCGTGGTCTGCCCCGCCGGTTGCCGGATCACGGTGACACTGACGGACGATGCGGTCACAGAGATCACGGGCAACACGTGCGCACGCGGCAAAAAATACGCGGAGAGCGAGGTCACGCATCCCGTTCGTACCTTGACCACCACGGTCGGCATCACGGGTAACGCGAACCATCACATGCTCCCGGTCAAGACGAGCCGTCCGATCCCGCGCGAGAATCTCATGGATGCGATGATGCAGCTTACCGGATTTACGGTATCCGCCCCTGTTCACACTGGGGACGTGTTGATCGCGGACTTCATCGAAATGGGTTGCGACCTCGTAGCATGCAAGGATATGCTGTAAGCGGCATTTGAAAAAAATCCCCTGAGAGCCATCCGATTTATCCCGACTTCCATTCGTTAGAGTTTTGGTCTAACTTTTGGAGGTCGGGACAATTTTCGGGGATGACCTTCAGGGGATTTTTCTGTGCCTGGACGATTGCGCTGCGCTATCTTTCATGCCCTCTCGCTTTTTTCTGTCTCCGTTTGGGAGGAATCTGATTTCGCGAGGAGGCGGATCGCGTCATAGATGGAACCCATGCGCACCACCTCCACACCATCCGGGATCTTCTTCAACTCTGTGCGTTTGGGAACGGCGATTTTTGAAAATCCGAGCCGATGGGATTCCGCAAACCGCTTGTCCATATGCGACACGGTGCGGAATTCGCCGGACAACCCGAGCTCTCCCATTGCAATCACGTTTTCCGGTACCGGAACATCGCGAATGGAGGAAATAAGTGCCAGCGCAATCGCGGCATCTGCTGCAGGTTCATCGATGCGGAGCCCGCCGATCACATTCAGATATACATCGTACCCCGAGAAACGGAGTCCGACTCGCTTTTCCAGCACCGCCAGCAGGAGATTCATACGGTTGTAGTCGATCCCATCGGCGGTTCGACGCGGGGAGGACAGCGTGGACGGTGCCGCGAGTGCCTGAATCTCCGCGATAATCGGACGCGTGCCTTCCAAAATGCAGACCGCGCACGATCCGCTCACACCGACCGGACGCTCTTCCAAAAGCATCGCCGACGGATTCTCGATCTCGACAAGTCCCTCATCCGTCATGGCAAATACACCGATCTCATTCGTGCTGCCGTATCGGTTCTTGATTGCGCGGATGATCCGGTTTGACTGTCGGCGTTCACCCTCAAAGGACAGCACTGCATCCACCATGTGTTCGAGCACCTTTGGTCCTGCGATGCCGCCTTCCTTATTCACGTGGCCTACGATGATAACCGCCGCACCGTCCGTTTTCGCCTTACCGATGAGTACCGATGCGCACTCCCGCACCTGCGTCACGCTGCCTTGTACAGAAGCGGACAGGTCGGAGTACATCGTTTGAATGGAGTCCACAATCACGATTTCCGGCTTCACCTTTTCGTATTCCGCGACCACGGCATGGATATTCGTTTCCGTTAGAATGTATAATTTTTCACCATCCACGTGAAGTCGTTCAGCACGGAGCTTGAGCTGTCCTTTCGATTCCTCACCGGACACGTACAGCACCGTCCGCATGGATCCGATTTTCCCGCACAGCTGCATAAGGAGCGTGGACTTGCCGATCCCGGGCTCTCCTGCCAGCAGGATCACAGAGCCTGTCACCAATCCGCCGCCCAGCACACGGTTCAGTTCCCCGATCCCTGTATCCACGCGCATATATTCCGGCACTGTGAAATCTGAAAAGCGCACCGCATGATCGCTCTCGCCACCTGTTGCGCCATTCGTCAGATTCGCGTGGCGTGTCCCGCCAAGAGCGGAGGAGGCAGAAGATACAGGCGGCGTATAGGTCTCCTCAACAAAACTGTTCCACGCATTGCAGGACGGACATCTTCCCATCCATTTCGCACTCTGGTAATCGCATTCGCTGCAAACATACACTCTTTTCGGTGCTTTCGATGTCTGTGCCATGACTGCTCCTTTTCGATTGTTTATTCATTCTTCTGTGTCTTTATCCGTTTGCGTTCTCACATTCTGCCGCCGCGGCAAACAGCACGGCGGAGGGCGCAAATCGTAGGTTTTTTTCTTACCGCGATGGTCGGTCAGATCGCGGTAAGCATCGTACAGGAGCCGATCATCCACACGCGTCATACACCAGCAGTACAAAACCGAAAAAGAAGCGGCAATGGCACGTCGCTTCTTTTCTTTACGGAATTACTTTTCCTCCGGCTTATCCGTCTCCTTTTTCTCACTGCCTGCTTCCGTTTTCGGCGGCTTCAGATCGAAGATCGAGAAAATCCGCGTATTCATCAGTCCGAGATAGTAGCCGAGCGTGCAGACAAAAAGTGCAGGCAAAATATCGAGGAAGTGGATGATCGGGTTATAGGGAGAATAGGTCTGGATGATGCCGATATACATACCGTTCCACAGCCGGGTGATAACGTTCGCAATGGCGTACAGATTGCCTGCCCATTCATAACCGAACGGCCCGTCGACAGAGCCGAAAATCTTACCGATGAGGATGAGTACAGCAAGCACAAAGTTCGGGATGTTGGCGCAAAGTCCCATGTACAGTCCGTATAACGGCTTCATCGCAGCCCGTCCGCCGTCGATCCGGATCCGCTCCTTGCCGCCGCGCTCCCAAATCACACAATAGAGGAGTACAAGATAAAACACCGTCGAGAATATGCTGGCACAAAGCATCAGGGTATCGTTTGAGTGCGCCGCCGCCGTCACCAGAAGTCCCATGACGGTCGCACCAAACTGATTCAGAATCAGCCGCACGACGGTTTGACGATTGTCGTTCCAAAATTCACGCATAGGGGATTGAGTCCTTTCCGTTGGGTACAAAGAGAATACCGGGAACGGCTCGGCCGACTTTCAATCCGTCCGCAGGCACACCGTTCAGGGCACTACGCATATATTGTAGTGTTTTTTTCATCGGATTACAAGCCGAATGGGCAAAAATTTACAATCTATCCATGAAAATATTTCGGATTGCGGTATAATAAAGATATACGCATCGGGTTTTTCCCAGGCGGATTCAATCGATATAGAAGGAGAGCCTTTATGGCAAAAGAAAACGACTATCTTGCCGGATACCCTGCCGCCGTCCGCGGATTTGCCACGTATATGACCGCGATTTTGAATCGGTCGCCCAAAACGGTACAAGAATACTGTCTTGATCTGCGCACGTTCTGCCGTTTCCTCATCGCCGACAACACCGGAATCGATCCCGCCTCTCCGGAATTTCTGGAGATTGATATTTCCGCGTTGACTGCGGAGGATTTTGCGGCAGTCACAACGAGTCGGATCTACGACTTTCTTTATTATGCCTCCAAGGGCAGGAACAACGCCTCCGGCGCTAGGGCAAGAAAGCTCTCCGCGCTCAAATCCTTCTATAAATATATGACTGTTCATGAGCATTATTTCGACATCAATCCCGCCATCACCATTGAGTCGCCGAAAGTGAAAAAATCCCTGCCAAAGCATCTGTCCGTAGAGGAAAGCCGGGATCTGCTCGTCACCGTGGAGGAAGATCCGGATGCGCGCTACAAGGAACGGGATTTTGCCATTCTCACGCTCTTTCTCAACTGCGGTATGCGTCTTTCGGAGCTAGCCGGGATCGATCTACCAGATGTAGACACCGAACTGCGCTCCCTCCGTGTGACGGGAAAGGGAGCAAAAGAACGGATCATCTATCTGAACGATGCCTGCCGGGACGCGCTGTCCCACTATCTGCCCATCCGTATGGCAACGCCCACAAAGGGCGACCGTGCGCTCTTCCTCTCCCGGCTCAACAAACGAATCAGCGTGAAAACAATCCAGTGGATGGTGAAAAAGTACATCAACGAAGCGGGACTTGGAAATCGCGGCTATTCTGTCCACAAGCTCCGCCATACTGCGGCAACCCTGCTCTACCAAACCGGACAGGTCGATATCCGCGTACTCAAGGAAATTCTGGGACACGAACAGCTCAACACGACGCAGATCTATACCCATGTAGCCAATCCTGACATGGAGGCGGCAATGCAGAAAAATCCGCTTGCCGATATGCGGGAGAAATTGCCGGAAAAGCTCCCGAAGCACACGCCGGATATCGACACGGACGATTGAATCCGACACGGATCCTGTTTCTTCCCGGCACAGTTGTCTCAATGCACACGATTTTCGGCTCGTATACACGTCCGGTAGCCTCCGGCGTTTACGAATACAGGGAAGTGCTGATGGACTCTTCAGCGCATCCCGAAAACTTACAACACTGCCTTTTCAGGAGGTCATTATGAAACCATATATACTGCACCTGACAAATCCAGCCATCAATTGGGAAAATGTCACGCCGACAGGCTCCGGCAAGCTCGGTATGGCACTCTATGGACGCATCGGCACGGAGCAACTCCGCTTCAATGAGGAAACGATCTGGGCGGGCGGTCCAATGAACACAAAGGTCGATAGCTATCGCGAAATCCTTGAAAAAGCGCGCGCTCTCTATCTTGCAGATCACGAATGGGAAGCCGATCAGTACGCGACCGAGGCGATGAAGGACTGCTTCTTCAGAATCTGCTCCTATGAGTATGCCGGAGAAGTAACTGTACAGCTCCACGAGGACGATGCGTGCGAAAACTATCGGCGCGATCTGAATCTCACCCACGGTGTCGGCGCAGTCTGCTATGACAAGGACGGCGTATCCTACAGACGCGAGGTATTCTGCTCCCATCCGGCGGGACTGGCCTGCGCACGGTTCACCGCCACCGCTCCGTTTGCCGCGAAAATTGCCTATCGCCGCGAAAATCTCGACAGGCTGACCTACCAGCGCGACCATCTTACCGCTCTATGCCACACCGCGACGGGAGACAACCGCTTCACCCTGTCGACACGCATTGTTACGGACGGCAGGGTCGCAGCGAACGCGCACGGCATCGCGGTTACGGATGCCACCTATATGATCCTCTATACCGCCATCGCCACCGCATTCCGCCACGATGATATGACCTCCGCCATCGCCGCCATGCTCTCGAAGTCCGAAGCCGGCTGGGATGCGCTGCTCGCGGAACATATCGCCGATTTCTCCGCCATCATGGAGCGAACCGAAATCACATTTGACTCAGACGACACTCTGTCCGATATGCCTGTTGACAAGCGGTTGGAACGGCTCAAAAACGAACCGGAAGCGGAGGATCCGTCTCTTGTCGCATTGTATTACCAGTTCGGCAAATATCTGCTCGTATCGTCGAGCCGCGAAGATTCCCTGCCCGCCAATCTCCAGGGCGTGTGGTCGGAAGGAATGAGTGCGCCGTGGAACTCTGACTACCATACAAACATCAATCTTCAGATGAATTACTGGCCGGCAGAGGAAGCCGGACTTTCCGAATCCGTCACCTCTCTCTTTGGTTACATGAACGACTATCTCCTGCCCGGCGGAAAACGGGTCGCGGAGGAAAATTATGGAGCGCGTGGTATGGTCGTTCACCACATCAGCGATATTTATGGTTTTGCGGCTGCCGGAGACGGCATCTGGGGACTGTGGCCCGTCGGCGGCGCATGGCTCGCGTTCCATATGTGGGAGCATTATCTCTACACCGAGGATCGTACCTTCCTGCGCGACATCGCCTATGAATATATCCGCAACTGCGCGCTCTTCTTCTTTGACACGCTCTTTGAGGATGGGCAGGGCGGTCTTCTCTCCGGTCCCTCCACCTCGCCGGAAAACACGTATTATGTCGATGTGAACGGCGAACAGAAGCGTGTTTACCTTGCCGTATCACCGACCATGGATACGGAGATCATCGGAGGACTCCTGCGCTTCTATGCAGAAACCGAGGAAATTCTTGGCATCCATCCGGAGGACGGCAAGACGGCGCGTGAAATGGCGGATCGACTCCCTCCGCTCCGTGTCGGCAAATACGGTCAGCTCATGGAATGGCGCAAGGATTATGAAGAAGCAGAACCGGGTCATCGCCACATTTCCCACGCATTCGGTCTTTATCCCGCTGCTCAGATCACCCGCGATACACCTGCGCTGTACGCCGCGATACGCACCACGCTGGAAAGACGCCTGTCGTCCGGCGGCGGTCATACCGGCTGGAGCCGCGCTTGGCTGATCAGCCTCTTTGCCCGGCTCCGCTCCGGAAAAGAAACCTACGATAACATCCGCGCTCTCTTCACGAAATCCACGCTGCCGAACCTGTGGGACACGCACACTCCGTTCCAGATCGACGGCAACTTCGGTGGTGCGGCTGGCATTGGCGAAATGGTGATGCAAAGTCACGAGGGTTTTCTTTCCCTGCTCCCCGCTCTCTCTGACAAGCTCGCAAACGGCTCCTTTACCGGACTGCGCGCCCGTGGACGGCATATCGTCTCCGCAACATGGAAAAACGGCACGGTGGAGAGCTTCTCTATTACCAAAGCGGGCGGTGTGCATACCACTGTGGAACTTCCGACCGATGGTGTATACACCGCAGATGACGGCACCGAATACCCGACCGTAAACAACAGGATCACCATCGACAGTGCTGCGGACACCATTGTCCTGCACCGTGCGTAATGGAGTCTCTTATAATGCTTGGATATCTTTTTATCGCGCTTGCCATGGTGGGAGGCACAGCAAAAGCATACTGCGGCAAACGCACCAGTGGTTTGATCCGCACGACTACAGATGCTGTTTACATGAACACCGTACGCATGGCAATCTGCGTCGTCGTAGGATTCGCCATCGCCCTTTGGCAGACAGGCTCCCTCTCCTTCTTTGCGTTGCCTGCAGTCGGTATGGCTATCTCCGTACTCTCCGGCGTATGTCAGGCGGGCTTCGTGCTGTTCTGGCTCTTGTCCGTGAAAACCGGCGCGTATGTCATGGTAGAGGTGTTTATCTTACTTGGCACCATCCTGCCGATCGTTGTCTGCCAATTCTGTTTTGATGAGACGACGCGTCCGCTCCAATGGCTTGGATATCTCGTCCTGCTTTGTGCCGTATTTCTCCTGTGCAGCTACAACAACACGATCAAAACAAAGTTGAACGCGCAATCCTACGCGCTTCTCTTTGCCGCCGGAATCACAAACGGACTGTCCGATCTGTCGCAAAAGCTGTTCACGCGTCTCCAGCCGATGGAAAGCAAGGCAGTCTATAATTTCTATACGTTTCTGATCGCCGCCGCAGTGCTGGGCATCGTTCTGCTCTCCCTGCACAGTCGCGGAAATGGAGCGGAAAACACTGTCGCGCGGAATCGGAAGCTGTATCTCTACATCGGTGTGATGGCGGCGGGACTCTTTGTCTTCAACTATTTCAAGACCTGCGCGGCCGGAATCGTTCCTGCTGCCGAAATGTATCCGCTCATGCAGGGGATCTCACTCGTGATCACCATCGTCATGGCAGCCATCCTTTTTGGCGAACGGATCACATTGAAAAGCGCACTCGGCATTGCTCTGACCTTTGCCGCTCTATGCATGATGAATCTTTGAACCGCAAAAAACAGGCGTATTCTTTCGCAATTTCCGGAAGATACGCCTGTTTTCTCTATTCTGTTTTTCCGCTGTGTTTGTGAAACACAGCGGAGTTATGTTGTTTTTGCGTCAAAAACCCCTACGCTCCGGCATCTTTGTGCAAAAACTCGCTTTGTTCAGCAGTTTCTCATAGCTCTTTATTCAGCGTTCCGTAGAGAATGCCTCGTTGATTTCGTCGATCCGTTTTAATTCCTTCGACTCATTTGCCGTGTAATAGGAAGCAAACTGAAGCGAATCTGACGGTACGATGGTATTCAAAATCTGCTGGAACCCATTCTCACCGCCATAGATGTAGGAAAAGCTGAGCAGACGGTTGGCAAAGATAATGTCGAGCATTTCCGCGGAATCCTCATCGACCGTATAGCGATTTTTCAACGCCACATCTTTGTATGCCGGCAAAATGGTGTGGTAGCCTTCCGCACTCATCGATTCCACAACAACACCGGTGCGATCCGCATCGGATATAGTGGTTGGCACCCACATGGGAGAGTCATAGCATACGCCGTAATAGCTTTCCTGATTTTCGTCAAGAAGCGGCATCGGCAGGATTCCATAGGTGATATCGGCGTTGACCAACTCTTCAATCAGCACATAGAGGGAACCGTAGGTAAACAGACAGTTGCCTTCCGCAAATATAACCGGATAGCTGTCTGTATCGTGGAGACTTTTGTGCTGGGACTTATAGTATACGCCCTCATTGCCGTTGTAAAGCCATCCCTTGACGGTATCGACAATCTGCACCGTCCGTTCGTTGTTCAGAGTCAGTTCAACAGCCTTTCCATCCGCGGTATGCGTATAAGCCTCTACACCGAAATTTTCCAGCCATCCATAGAATAGACCGGTGAATGCAAAACCGTAAAAATCGTCGCGTGTGCGTTCCCCGTCTCCGTTCAGATCGGTATAGATTCCTTTGGTCATCTCGATTACGCGATCCAGCGTCCATGTCTTGTTACGCACCATATCATAAGGCGAGTCCAAGGCAAGATCCTGCAGCTTGTCGAGATTCACATACATATTTTTGGTACCGCGCAGACCATTGTATCCGGAATAGTTTGAATAAAGGTACATTTTGTCGTTTACCGTCAGCGCATCCACGGTAAAGGATGGCCACCACGGCTTTGTAAAATCGAGATGCGGCATCTCACGCAGGTTGCAAAACAGCCCGTCTAAGGAAAGATTTCCCGCAGTGATATCATGGCAAACGCCGAGATCCAACTCGTCCGTACCTGCTTCGATAAATTTGCGAACAGCGGAGGCGTCGTTCCATGAAGAGAGCTTCACCTCGGTTAACTGGATATTCAGACGCTCCTCCACGGCGGCGTTTGCCTGATAAACAGCATCATTGACAGGAGATCCGTTAGTCTCCTCAACAAGGAGCATGGGAATGTCGTTTTCCGCCCCGAGAATACGGAAGCTGTACCCTTCATAATCCGCCGTCAGAAGACTGTCCGTATATGGATCGTCTGTTTCGGATTCGGTTTGGATTTCGGATTCCGGTGTGGAAGTCTGTGTGGTGGATTCGGTCGCGGTATTCTGCCCATTCTCTCCGGAACACGCGGAAAGTAATAGAAGCGCGATACAAACAGCGATGAACCTTTGTGTTTTTTTCATAAGTCTGTCCTTTCAATGGTTATAGAAGAAACGCTGTATACATCGGGATTTTGCGTCCAAGACTCACGGATTTATTGGCTTTTGATGCAAAATCAACCGAAATCAGCGACCATTTAAATCGTGTCGTCAGATGCCAAAATATGCAGTTTCTGCTGTAAAGATGCAATATCGATTTTTCGTGTGTCTCCCGTTTCACACGCTGCAGCGGCTGCCAAACCTGCCGCGTTTCCGATTGCCATGCAGATTCGCATGACCCGATAAGAAGCGTGCGCCCGATGCGACCCCGAGATGCAGCGTCCTGCAGTCAAAAGGTTCTTCAGCCCGCGTGGTGTGAGACTGCGATACGGAATGTCGTAATCCTGCGCAAGATGCGGTCTGCCGTCCGTTTCCGATTGCCCGGCTCCATCCGGATTGTGAATATCTATGCAGAAGTTGGCGTTGTGAACGATTGCATCAGGGAATTTACGTCCTGCCACAAGATCCTCGCCGGTCAATGTGTAGTCGCCGATCACGCGCCGAGATTCCCGGATACCGAGGGTAGATGCGCTTCCCGTAACCCGGATGTGCTCAAATCCGGGGATATGCTTGCGCAGAAAACGAACAACAGTGACAATCTGCTTACGCAGGTCATATTCCGCACGGAACAGCTCCTCCGGATTCAGGGGATTGAGGTGGTTGTATTGAGTCGCGTTAACCATTCTCTCGCCGGGACAGCCGATGTCATACAAACGGACGATATTGACAGAGGGCGGTAGTTCTCCGGTGCGGCACGCCTCATGGCAGAGAGAAAGATACTCCGTACCGTTTGACAGCTGCCGATAATCTTCCTCGTGGCAGCAGCAGAGTCCGTCATCCGGCTCGATGCCGTCAATGGTAAACATGAGAGAAGCAGGCTGTACCAGCCGATCCCCATCACGCCCCACTTCGATTTCACAGCCTGCCAGAGCCGCCAAATTTCCGTCTCCGGTCGCGTCTATGTAGGTTTTAGCGTGAAAACAATACGGATTTGCCTGAGATATGGCGTTTACGCATACGATCTTCCCGTCCTCCACAACGGCGTCTGTGATCTGCGTCTGCAAAAAAACACGCACGCCTGATTCCTGCAACATCTCCGTCAGAACGATCTTTGTGCGTTCAAAGGGAGAGGCAATGTCTGCATAGCACTCCAGTCGCTGTTCGATTTCTCTGCCGATGTTTTCATTCTGTACGCCGCCAAGCAGCGGTCTGACGAACGATGTCACCAGTCCTCCGCCAACGGTGCCGTATCGTTCGCAAAGGATGGTATCCGCTCCGGCACGTGCAGCAGAGAGTGCAGCGGCAACCCCAGCCGGGCCTCCGCCCGCGATGCACACGTCGCAGTTTACATTTTTCATTTCCGTTCCCATATCTGTAATTCATCCCTTCCATATGACCATAAATGGATTTGACATATAGATTTTAACACGCACTCTTGACAATGTACATATACAGATTTATAATTATCATATACTTTTTTTATACGTCAAAGGAGAACCGTATATGGAATTTCCGATTCCGTCTCTGCTCTTTCTTTCCGTTTTGTACAGAGAACGGTTTTTATGGGAGAATGCCTCTTATGACGGCTGGTACGCGATTGTGCTCCTTGACGGGAGCTTTACAGTGGAAATGAACGGCAGACTGGATACAGTGAAAACAGGAGATGTGGTATTTTTCCCGCCGAACGTTCCGTTTCACCGAAAGATCCTGACACCGATACGATTTCTCTATATACATTTTTGCTGGATGTGCGGAGATGCGTTCTATGATTGGACTGTACAGCCTTTCGGAGAAATGCCATGCGGAAAGTTGACCTATACTTATTCCGTGCGGCGTGACGATGACATCCAATTTCTGCTCCATTCCGCAGACAGAAAGGATCCCGATACGCTGAAACGAGCGGAGCATTATTTTCAGGATCTCTGGTATGAGCTTGGCAGACTTCGCTTCCTTGCGGAATCCTTATCACCGGATCGGGTAACGGACACAGAAATACAAAAGGCCATGCTGTATATCATCAAGCATTATGGAGAACGTCTGCAGGTCGGAGTGCTTGCCTCGCGCTGTGGCATGACCCACGCAAATTTTACAAATCGCTTCCTGCGCGCTTCCGGCATTACACCAATTTCGTATATCCGGCAGATTCGTCTTGGAAATGCGTGCCTGATGATGAGCCAAACGGAAATGACACTTGGACAAATCGCGGAACGGTGTGGCTATGAAAATCAGTTTTATTTTTCACGATGTTTTTCCGCAGTATACGGAATGGCGCCATCCGTATGGCGCGAAAAAAACCGCGCATAATCCTCTATGGGAAACGCCGATTTCAGATCGTTTTTGCATCAAAAAGCACTGAGATCCCATGCTTTTGACACGGAATCTCGCTTTATTCGGCACATCCTTAGGATTGAGCCTCCGTGAAGCCAAACGGTACGCACAGTGGCGCAAAAAGGCGGTTTTCCGGGCACGGTGGTTCTCCGGGCACGGTGGTTTATTCCCATCTGCCGTAGGAGCGATAGACTTCCTCGAACCAGCGTTCCTCCTTCGGGATGGGACGTACCGGATCAAAAAAGTTCTTACTTGTGGGCAGGCCGTCCATTGTAGTCGTCACCGTTGTAGTCTCCACCTTATCAAAATGCGTGTCATCGATTGTTCCGTCGCCATCGATAAGGTATGAACCACGCGAACGACCGCCATCTGCCACGTAATCGAGCATAGCGGAAAGAACCGCGTAACGGGTGATCAACGTATCGTAGTGGATCGCCAGCATCCGTAGGGCGAACACATCGACGGCCTTGTAGTTGTGGAAGAAATCGCGGATTGCCTCGGCGGTTTTGTTGCACAGGGACCGGATCGCGACCGTATCCCGGAGAAACGCGGCGCATCGATCTGTCTCCTCCCCCCATTTCGCGATCTCCGCGCATACCTCCTCCTCCGTCATGCCATCCGGTGTGAGTAAAGAGGCAAATTGGCGGGATAGCGTCATAATAGGCGGCAGCGGCTCCGGCAGCGGCTCCCGATACACATATGCCGCCCGTTCCACGGCACGGCGAGAGCTGACCTGCGTATTGTTGAGCGCACTGCCGCCCGGCCGCCGAATTCCAAACACACCGGATACCTCGCCGCATGGGAACAATCGGCGTAAGGTCGGGCTTTCATACCAAACGTCACACTCCAGTCCGCCATTCATGTGCTGCGCACAGACGCCGATTTCCAGCGGCTCCGCCTCCAGATCGATCCCATGGTCGAGATAAAGCCGGTACGCCTTTTCATTCATGGCGCGGAGACGCAAAATCGGCGTATCCGCGAGCGCGCCGCTGTTTTTCAGATACGTATACGCCTCTTCTCCTATGGACTCCGTGCACATATCAATTCCGTCCGGATTCACGCGGAAATCCATCCACACCCGGCGACCACGACTGGTCTCGTGAAATACCGCCATATCTACCAAGGCGGAGCGTGCCGGAGAAATGAGTTTTTCCGGGGAGAACGGCCACTCATATCCCTTGCGGAACACTGCGTGCGCCGCCAATTCCCTGCCCCCAAACGATTCCGGCAGAAATTCATGCGCATCACCGCCGTCCGCGTCTGTGGAAATGTATCGCGGAATGACCTGCTGATAAGAGCCGGATACATTCCACCGAAACTTAAGCGACGCTATGCCGTATTGGAATTCCGTCAGATTCGTACCGCGCACCCCTGCATATAGCGGGATTCCGGACGATCCGGTCTGGCTTTCGGGATAGACGCTTTTGTGATAGAGCGCGCTGGGGCCGCCTGTCGCCCAAAGGATCGCCGGGGAGAGAAAGACGCACAGACCCGCTGGATTTTCCACAGTGACACGGGTCGGCGCGATACAGACAATTCCGTATGCCTCCCGTTTTCCCTCCCATTCCCGGGTCAGAATTTCGACAGCGCGGTAGCCGTCCCATACCTGTACGCCGGATGCTCTTGCCGCGGCTTCCAGCTTTTCCGTCATCACACGAGAGGTCAACGGACCGAGAGAGGTGGCACGGCATTTTTCATCGTGATCGGTTCGGTATCCGGTGTATTCGCCGTATCGGTCATGTGGGAATGGCACACCTAAAGAGACCAATCGAAAAAAAGCAGCCAGCGAACCGCACGCTTCGGTCAGGCAGAGATCCCCATGCATCGCTCCGCAGGAAAAGTAATCCTCCGCCATCTCCATCGCACTGTCCGACCGAAGCGCAGCTGTAGACTGCTTATAGTATGTCTGCTTGTCCGATCCCGTGTTGCGCGAGGTTCCCATACACACTCCCTCCGTCACAAGATACACCGGAGTCAATCCCGCCATGACCGCAAGATGTGCACCGTTCCATGCCGCTGCTCCGCTGCCGACACACAAAAATCCGCACCGTTCTACCGGAATCGCGTCTGACCACTGTGCGGTATCCCGCACCGCTTCGTTTTGTATTTTCTTCATTTTATCCTCGTTTCCGCCGATATTTTCATCAATCGATCCGCATTGCTACATGAGCATAGTATAGCATATACACGTCCTTTTTGTAAAGAGGAGCCAAAAATTTTCAGCCCTTTCCGCTTTTTCTCCCGTCTCATCTCTCATCGCGGAATGAACCACGCCCCCGGTACCCGGAACACGAAGTTCATTTTCCAACCGGCAATGGTGGGTTGTTTCGCCCACGGCAATTGTGCTTTTTGGACAAATGTGATGTTTCCTTGTTCATTTCATCTGGGTTGTCTTACAGTTTTCGGCGCACATCGTTAAAGATTTCTTAGTGTGTACAAATTTTGATCCATTTCTCTTGACATTGTATCGATCGTGATGTATAATGAATATGGATAAAAGGGATTTTTTCCATATTCCGTACTGTACTGTCACCTATCCATCACAATCGTCCCGAATCGCATTCGGCAGACGATCCAAACCGGCTTTATACGATGTGCGGTATAGCGGCTTCCCGATCTTTCGTATACTTATAAGGAGGATAACATGAAAAGAAGCATTCGCATTCTGTGCACCGCCTTTGCAGCGGTCATGGTTCTCGCAACCGGTGTATCCGCAGGCGTTCCCGTTCGAGGCAACGATTCCGTAAAGCTGGATAACACCACGTATCTCCCCACCGATTCAGGCAGCAACTGCAGCACCTACAACCCCTATTCCACCTATCTGGACGGCTACTACAGCAAAAATTACACCTGTACCTGCCCCTACTGCACCGGAGCCAATCAGTACGGCTATGTGTATGTAAACGGTCGGTACTATAAGGCGATCGATTACTACGCCAACGTACAGGTTTCTGCGTCCTCGGATCCCGTGAAGCACACCGACTGCTCCGTGGAATATCAGAGCCACATTCCCCAGTCCCTCATAAAGAGAGGAACCACAGACCTCACAAAGAATGGTGAGTTCATCAAGGATCCTACGATCCAGGACAACACGCAGAACTGCCACCTCTACAACCCGATCTTCCTTGCCGGCGCCAAGTACTATCCGGTGAGCGAGATCAACATAAACGACTTCTTCGAGAAGAACACGTATATGCTGAACCTGAAATCCGGCGAGGTACAGCTCTTTGAAACCGGCTATAAAATGTACAGTTCCGACAGCAATGTAGCGCTCTGCTACAACGATGGCAAGAATCAGGTTCTCGTAGCTAAGAATCCGGGGCTGACCTATGTGTACCTCTACACCAGCGGCGGCGTTCCGTTCCTGCGCCTGCAGGTTCTCGTATCCGGCACTGCATACAACACGCAGCGCGGTCTTATCGATGTGATCCCGGGCAGCTGGAAGCTCGATGGCTACGGCTCCTCCACAACACTGGATGTATGGGCGGATCAAAAGTATGATGATATCACTCTCGCAGTGGTATTCGGCAGCGCGTATATCGAAAACGGCAAGGTCACGGCAAATGGAGACGGTCCGATTGTGGTCAGAGCATACTCCAAGTCGAAACCGGAAATTCAGGGCTTCGCGGTTCTGTACACCGGTTCCTACACAAGCGCGATCTACAACGATTCCTGCACGAAGAACAGTCAGGGCGTAAAATGCGGCTACTGGAACGGCAATCTCTGGGCGGACACCTCCTACAGCGTTTGCGGCTGGGTCATCATCGGTTCCTCCTACATTCCGGTGATTGAAAAAACCTCCATGACCACTTCATTTCCGAAGGCAAACATCACCAATTCCTATCTCCGGTTCTATACGGATCTCCGTCTGCTTACCAACCAGTGCTACGGCGATTACGATGTAATTTACGCATATCTGAAACAGTGCCAGCAGAACAACGCAACGGATTACTACGACCTTTACAACAAGGCATTCCATGAAATTCTGCGTGATCTCGACCAGTACAGCGACTACTACTTCTGGCAGCTCACAAAATAAGCATATCACACAGAGACCTGTCCGACAGTTCTCTGTGATGTATCCCTGTCAAGAAGATTCTGTCTACTCGACACTGTCTATTTGGCAGAACCAAGTAGACAGCAAAAAACAAAAATATTGCATCGAAAAATCCACCCTGCTGCGCAGTAGGGTGGATTTTTTCACGTAAAAGGTTACATTGAAGACTTCTGTTTTCCGAAACAATAACAAAAGAGATAACCAAACTTTCCAGATAAGCAAGTAATATTGATACGCTTCAACAAAGGGATTCATTTAAGATCGGCAATAAAATCTATTGCCGATCTTTTCAGTAGGGGTATGATTCATGAAGCAAAAAAGGCTATGTATAACATTGGTGTTGTTTACATTGTTTGTAATGCTGAGTGTATGCGGTAAAAATGGTCTGCATACAGATGTGTGTGATCGGTATAAAATGAATCCATTGCCGGATAGTGCTTATGTTTTGGAACACGATACGGCAGCGGTGTGCATATATGACAACAAGATTTATGCAGCCAAAGATACAATAGGATATTATGATGTGCAAAACAACATGGAATATCATGAGTTGTGGCGTATTCCGGTGGAAAATGGAGCATGGGAAGCAGAAATTTCTTGTAACTGTACAGTTATTACAACAGACGATGAGGTTTGTTTGCTAGAATATACTGACTTGTTTTACAACTCACCAGATTGGGCAATCGGTGCATCAGACAGAAGAATTCTATCCGGCTGTCGTATTATTCCCGAGTAAGGAACCTGGAATTCCACCCTAATGGAGTGATATATGGACAGTCATGATAAAACATACCATCGTCCACTGCGACAGGGTCTTGAAGTTTATGTTCGCGGACGGTACAAAGATACACATTGCCATTGTTTATTGACGGTTTTATAGAAAAAAGTACACCTATCTTGATACTTTATACCAAAATAGGTGTCCAACTATGGTTGCGGGGATGGGATTTGAACCTCATGACCTCCGGGTTATGAGAACATCTGTCCTGGTATTAATTTCCAGTATTCTCGAATCAAAGCGACAGGTGTTTTTTGTGTTCGCCGACGTCTTGTCGATGCGTCGTTTTGGCGGTGGATTGACACACTGTAGAGACTCTATCTTGAGTATGAATTTCAACGCATCCATTGCGCCAGACATTGATCTACAACAGTAGAAATTAT
>CAVIKO010000037.1:5314-18255 GCA_963643035.1 bacterium | reverse complement strand
CGCAGAATCTGTCCAAAGTGCATGGATAAAAACAAAATCATCCGGCGCACGGGCGTATTTCTTTTAAAATACAAATTCCACATCTCGATGGTGGTTCTCGCGCTTGTGCTGTCCAGTGTGATTGGCGTGATTTCCCCCTATATAAGCTCCAGTTTCTACTACGATGAGGTTCTGTCGAAAACAGGTAAATACTACGGTGAACTGATCCTCGTACTGTCCCTCATTGTAGGGATGCGGATCGTATCGATTTTCATCTCGATTTTTCATACAGTCGTCACCTCCACCATTGCCGCGCGGCTGGCATATGATCTCAAAAAGACGATCTTCAACGCCATAGAACGGTTGTCCATCAGCTTTTATACGAGCAGACAGACTGGCGGACTGATGGCGCAGGTCACAAATGATGCAGATACCATCTACTGGTTCTTCTGCGACGGTGTACCGTATTTCCTCGTGAATATCGTACAGATCACCGCAGTGCTTATCATCATGTTTATCCGCAACTGGCTCCTCACGCTGCTGGCATTGGTAACGCTTCCTCTGCTCTTTGTTTCCATCCGGCTTCTGTTTGATCAGGAAACAAAACTACACGCAAAACGGTGGACAAAATCCCGCGGAATGAACTCAATTTTGAGTGATGTTCTGAGCGGTATGCGCGTGGTTAAGGCGTTCTCCAAAGAAAAGGACGAGATCAAGCGGTTCGGTAGGAGCAGTGAAGCGGTCGCCAAAGCGGAGGAGAATACATCCATCTTCGGCACCATCGCCTATCCCGGCGTCGATCTTTTATTCACAGTCAGCAATCTGATCGTGCTGGGTGCAGGCGGTTGGATGGTGATTGAGGGTAAGATGACCTATGGTATGCTGCTCTTATTCATCTCCTACATGAACATGATCTACAGCCCAGTATACGGTTTTGTCGATATGGTGTACTGGCTCACGGACAGTCTGAACGCCATGAGCCGCCTGATCGAGGTCATGGACGCACAGCCTGATGTAGTGGAATCCGATCACCCGGTTTCTATCGACCATTTGAAAGGTAATGTGGAGTTCCGGCATGTCGATTTTTCCTACGATAAGAACCGCAAGATCATTGACGATGTTTCCTTCGACATTGAAGCTGGGCACGCGCTCGGCATCGTCGGTCATACCGGAGCCGGGAAATCGACCCTTGCGAACCTGCTCATACGTCTGTACGACGTGACGGCGGGCGAGATTCTCATCGATGGAATCAACGTAAAGGACATCTCCTTCGCGGATCTGCGACAGAACATCGCCATTGTTTCGCAGGAAACATACCTTTTTATGGGAACCATTCTTGACAACATCCGCTATGCGCGTCCGGACGCAACCTACGACGAGATCATCGACGCTGCGAAAATTGCCGGTGCGCACGATTTCATCATCAAGCTTCCGGACGGTTATTCAACTATGATCGGCTTCGGCTATAAGGATCTCTCCGGCGGCGAACGTCAGCGGATCTCCATTGCCCGTTCCATCCTGCGCAATCCAAAGATCTTAATTCTCGATGAAGCCACCGCCGCTATGGATACAGAAACGGAGCGCAAGATCCAGACCGCCATCGAAAAGCTCTCTAAGGGACGCACGACCATCACCATCGCGCACCGCCTCTCTACCCTACGCGACGCAGACAAGCTGATTGTTATTGAAAACGGCAAGGTTCCGGAATCCGGTACGCATTTAGAGTTGATCAATAAGAAGGGCATCTACTATAATCTCTACAAGTTGCAGATGGATGCGATGAAGAATATCGGCATTGAAGGCTGACGCCACGGAGGATCGATATTATTTATGGAAGAAAAAAACAACGTACAGCAAAAAGGCAAAGCTTTGTCGGATATTGTCGCAATCACGTATATCCGTGCGGACAATGCTGTATTTACCAAAAAGAACGATTTCATCTCCCTGAAGCTGACCGCGCCGAATGCGGATGGCGTCACGGAAACAAAGGAATACGACCGAATCTTCCTACACCGGGTTTTTCCGTTTGACAATCCCTACGCGTACATATCCGTACTCGACCGGGACTCGAACGAAATAGGATTGATTGCAAATATGCAGGAACTGAAGCCGGAGGATGCGGAAATGCTGCGCAAGGAGCTCGACCGAAAATACTACACACCGGTCATTCACTCCATCCTCTCGATGAAGGACAAATTCGGTTTTTCCTATTGGAAGGTTATGACGGATGAGGGTGAAATGAGTTTTACCCTACACGACACATTCCACAGCATGATGAAGGTCGGCAGCAACCGTATCTTCATCACCGATGTGGACGGCAACCGATATGAGATTCCAGATCTTGAGAAGCTGGATCGCAAGAGCTACCGGAAAATCGAGCTGTTCCTGTAACCGACATTGCAACAGAAAGGAGTGCTCTATGGAAAATAGACAAGCTCTGACAAAACGGCTCTGTACACTGGATCCATCGCTGGTGGAGGAGGACATCCTCATTGCCTACGGATACGATCTGCTGCCGGACGCGTCCTATGTTCGATGCGACGGAATCGCCGCGTTTCTGCGAAATCGATTCCTAATCTATCGCGACGGCAAACGGATTCTCGACATTCCGCATGGGGAGATCGACAGCTTCACGTTCCGACAGGGGATCGGCTGTGTGTTCACGGAGTACAAGGATAAGGGCGGCGCAGAGCATCTGCTGTGCCGCGGTGCCATGCAGTATTTAGACACCTTCGCGGCGGTGATCAAGGAGATGAACCGCTATTTAGAGGGAAAGCCGATCCATTACGAATATGAGCGTGAGCTGAACCGCGTTTGTCCGAAATGCGGTCGTCCGTATCGCGCGGGATCGAGCATCTGCGACTACTGCGTAGACAAAAAAAGCTACCTGAAGCGGCTGTGGCAGGTCGCACATCCCTATCGTTTCTACATTTACGCGTCGGTCGCGTTCTATTTCGTGATCGCCGTGTTCAATCTTCTGCCGCCGTACCTGAACCGTGTGCTGGTGGACGACTACATCCAGGCGGAGACAAAACCGCTTATGATGCAGTTTGTCCTCGTACTCGTATCGATTTTGGTGGTACATATTTTCTCGAATCTTTTGTCCATCATCCGTAGCATCCTGCTCATCAAGGCATCGAACAAGCTTGTGGTGCGCATGCGCGAAATGATCTTCAACAAGATCCAGATGCTCTCCATCTCCCGCATATCCAAACGGACGGCAGGCGAGCTGATGAACCGGGTATCCGGCGATACCAGACGGCTTACGCAATTTTTGACAAACGACCTCGGTGACATTATTGAACAGGCGGTTACGCTGCTTGCTGTCTCGGCGATTCTCTTCGTGTATGACTGGCGTCTCGCGCTGATGATTCTTCTGCCGGCACCGCTTGTCATGTACACCAACCGGATCTTCTGGAGTTTTATGGGAAAGATGTACCACAGACAGTGGACACTCGAATCACGCTCCAGCACCATTCTCCACGATATTTTCTCCGGGATCCGCGTCGTCAAGGCTTTCGGCATGGAGCATCGCGAGACAGAACGGTTTGACAATGTGATTGCCGAGCAGCGCGATACTTCGATTCGCAACGAGCGGTTCTATGGCATTTTCAGTCCGATCATGAACTTTTTCATGGGGATCGGCGAATTTTTCCTGCTCTACTATGTCGGCAATCGGATTCTGGGCGGCACGATGACCATCGGTGAAATGAGCCAGTTCTCCGCGTATGTGAGCATCATTTACGGACCTCTGCGGTGGATGTCCAGTTTCCCGCGTCGGTTTGTGCAATTCTTAACCTCGGTCGTCAAGATTTTCGACGTGATTGATGAAGATCCGGAGATTAAGGACAAGGCGGATGCCGTTGACCACAATATCGAGGGATACATCACCTTCGAACATGTGTCGTTTGGCTACAACAACACGACAAATGTTCTGCGCGACATCAGCTTGGAGATCAAGCCCGGAGAGATGATTGGTATCGTGGGAAAATCCGGCGTCGGGAAATCCACCTTGATCAACCTCGTCATGCGAATGTACGACGTGAACGAGGGATCGCTGAAAATCGATGGAATCGACATCCGGGATATTTCGCAGGATTCGCTCCGTTCACAGATCGGCGTCGTTTTACAAGAGACTTTCCTCTTCTCCGGCACTATTTACGACAACATCGCCTACGCAAAGCCGTCTGCAACCCCGGATGAGGTGATCACTGCCGCTAAACTGGCCGGCGCACACCAGTTCATCATGAAGCTGCCAAACGCCTACAACACGAAAGTCGGGGAACGCGGTCACACGTTATCCGGCGGAGAACGGCAGCGGGTGGCAATCGCGCGTGCACTGTTACACAATCCGCGGATTTTGATTCTCGATGAAGCTACCGCCTCTCTAGATACGGAAACGGAAAAGCAGATTCAGGATGCGCTCCAGCAGCTCATCGCGGATCGGACGACCCTCGCTATCGCACACCGTCTTTCCACCCTCCGCAACGCGACGAGGATCCTTGTCCTTGACAAAGGCGAGCTTGCCGAAATGGGTACGCACGAGGAGTTGATGCGCAAAAAAGGAATCTATTACGGACTTGTCATGGCACAGCGTCAAATGTCGAAAATGCCGTCAAAGAACCGTGCACAGCCGCAAAAATCCGAAAAAGAAGACACCGATACCGAAGCCACGCCAATACCCGCAAACGGATAAGGCAAATTTCCGCATTCAAATGCAAAACACGACCTGTTCTCCCGTATTTGGGGATTACAGGTCGTGTTCTGTTTTTTTATAAAATGATTCGGAATTGCACTGCGCAAATTATTTTATCTGTGAAAAGCTTTGGACATCCAGTGCGCATGCATCAGCGTTTTACGCAATTTGCCTTGCCGTTTACAGCGTGGTCGCGCGGATCACCACATCGATACCATATCTGCCGCTCTTTCTGCCAAACAGGGACAATCCGGCGCCGGATTCGGTACGGAAGGTAAGGGTGAACGCTTCCTTCTTCTGAAGCTTGTAGAGGAGCGCGGTCGGAATCCGGCAGTCGCAGAGATATCCGTAAGAACCCGCTTCATCCAGCTCGTCGTCCACCTTTTGATAATGGTGGGACAGTGCTCCGCGGGAATCGGCAGGACAATCGGCGAGGGAGATTTTCTCTACCGGAACACCATCAATGCATACTTCCACAACGCCGGGATTCTTGCGGCTGTCCGTCTGCGGGAAGCTGTTCAGGTTGGCACCCGGATCGCATCGATAGCCGAGCATATAGTTGAGATCCACTTTCCCCTCTATTTTGCCGCCGGGCCAGTCGTGCGTCATCGGAGCTCTCGTCGAAAGCTCCGCATAGATGTGCATTTCCTCTGCGTCTTCCAATCCGGGGATGTCCTCCGTACGGATCGTGGTGGTGAATACACCGCTGCCAAGACCATTCAGCTTATTGCCCTCTTGCGCCGTGAAGCTGTGGTCGAAACCGTCCGCGCCAAAACGAGTCGGAGCGATTGAAAGAACGTCGGTACGGGGCGAATCCACATCGAAGAGAATTGCGTTCTGCATCACCGGTTCCCCGCCATCCATGAGCGCAAAAGACAACATTGCCACACCGTCATGCTCCGGAATCTCGACATTCACTTCTCCCGCTGGGAATGTGCCATAGTTTGCCCAAAGAAGATTGTATGTGCCGCTGTCCGCCACTATATCGCCTTCAATCGGATCCATGAGCAGCAGTTGCCATACCACCTGTAAAAGTCTGCCGTGGCGAAGATCGGTGAAGCTGGAGCCAAAGAGTGGGACGTTCACCAGTTCATACGGCTTAACGGTCGTCATGGGCGCGAAATCGGCGCCGAGGTAATCCTGGGCATGCAGGTCGCGGATAGTCATACCATAATCCGAATAACCGAAATCCTTGTCGTCGTTGTCGATTTTATAGTAGCCGTTGAATTCGTTGACGACATCGTGAAATTCCGTGAAAACAAATCCGCAGAGCTTGTCATGGAGGCGGAATTCGTTCATCATATACTTGTACTGCCACGAAATATCACTTTCGCCTGCGTTGTTTTTGATTCCCCATACATTGCCGCATTCGCTGTTCATGCACGGTACGTCCGCCATGGTGTAGCCGGATTTGTAGTTGTGCGTCGAGCCGGGATATGCATGATTCACGAAATTATCCACAACGGATTTGACCTTTTCGTAGCCGTTTGAATAGAAATGCCATGTGTTCACATCCGTAATCGTATGGTCGCTGTTACATGGGGAGTTGTCCTCGATCAAACGGGTCGGATCCAGTTCCTTTGCCGTGCGGAAACAGGATTCCACCCATTTCGCCGTTTCATCGGTATAGATACGGGTGATTTCCCCCTTTTCGTTCGGAATATGTGAGAAAAGTCCCCATGTTTCGTTGAAAATGACCCAGTAAATGAGGGACGGATGGTTTCGGTCACGCAGGATCTGGTCGCGCATTTCCGTTTCGTACTGTGCTCTCGTCTCCGGCAGCGGATCGCCCCAGAAGCACGGAATGTCCTCCATAATGAGCAGACCAAGTCGGTCTGCCCAGTACAGCTTGAGCGGCTCCTCTGCTTTGATGTGGATCCGCGCCATGTTCAATCCGAGCCGCTTCAGCCGCAGGATCTCCTCTCGACAATCGTCATCGGACGGCAGCGTAAAGAATCCCTTCGGATTGAACGACTGGTCGAGTACGCCGCACAGGTAGTATGGCTTACCGTTTAAGGTAATATAATTCTGGTTGTGTACGCCAAATTTGCCCGTGCCGATCTCGCGAATGCCGAAATAGGTATACACAGTATCCTCGGATTCCTCGGCAGTCAGCGTGAGCGAACCTTCATAGAGGAACGGATCCTCCGGTGACCACAGTGCCAGCGCATGCTCTTCCACTTGAAAAGTGAGTGTCGCTCTGCCGTTCTGAACCGTCGTCTGCGGAATTTCGGTTAAAAGCGCATCCGGGAAATGGGCAGTGACTACCGCGGTATCTGATGCGCCTTCCGTCTCGATCTCGTAGGTAACGGTACCATCAAGCTTTGTTTTTACAAAGAAGGATTTGATATGCGCTGCAGGACGGGTTTCCAGCCACACGGTCTGCCAGATACCGCGCGCGTCGCCGTATCCCTGCTTACCATAGGTCTGGTGCTTCTCCGCCATATCGGTTGCTTCCACTAAGATCTCGTTCTCGCCATCATTGTCCCAATACTCAGTAACATCCCATTCAAAACGGCTGTAACCGCCGGTATGGGTACCGAGAATCTTTCCGTTTACGGTGACGGCACAAGAATAATCAACTGCGCCAAACACAAGAAACACACGTTCTTCTCCGCCGTCAAATCGAACGGTGCGGCGATAGAATGCGGTGGCGTTGCGCGATTCGTCGATTCCGGATAAGGGCGAACCCCACGGATACGGAACCTCAATTTTCGCGTCCAGTGTCGGACGATCAAAAGAGAAGTCCCACGTGCCATTCAGATTCAACCAGTGCTCACGGGCAAAATCCGGCTGCGGATATGCTGTTTTTTGTACCATTGCTATGTCCTCATTTCTGAATTGGATAGTTGTATACAGTATAGCATACTTTTCCGCGATTGGCAAGAGTAAATTCAGCAAAACGGACAAAAAAACAGAAAACGCCTGAAATCAGACGTTTTCTGTTTTTCCATAAAAACTATGGATACATGCTCCATCGGAGAATCGAACTCCGGACACCTTGATTAAAAGTCAAGTGCTCTACCAGCTGAGCTAATGGGGCATGACTGTCTTTTATCCTGGCAGCTTTTATAGTATACCACAGAACACGTGATTTGTCAAGAGAATTCCTTCATTTTTTGATGCGAAAATCCACAAAAATTCGTGTCAAAGCTGTTGACATTCTGTGCAGCACATGGTATACTTTCGGTAGAAACCTTAGAAAACGCAGGTTAATGGTGGATTGATTCAGCGTATCCCTCATTTTCACATCTGAAAGGAGTCCTCATCATGACGAAACACATCCATGTTGCCGGTGCTTCTCTGGCAGAATTCCAGATCATAGTCCGTTCCAATTCACATGTAGATCTGGAAGCTGGAACCCTCCTCCAAAAGGAGCTGAAAAAAACCATCGGTTCTACCCTGCCCGTCTGTATCAGGGCGGTACGAAATCAAAAACTGATCCTGTTCACACCGGTACCCGATTCGCCGCAGGATGGTCTCACCATCGCTGTGCGCGATGGCAATCTCTATCTGTGGAGTGCGGTAAAACTCACAGACGCGGTATACCAGTTCCTCACGAAATGGATTGGCTGGCGGTATCTGTGCGCGGATGCGGCGATCCTGCACGATGGTGATGTGAATCTACCGGAGGGATTCACCGATCATTTTGTACCGCCGTTTGAATATCGGCACATCGACTGGATCTGTGCACAGGATCCCGAATGGATGCGCGCTAATCATGTGAATCACCGCGACAACAAGTGGGTCGGTTTTGTTCACACGCTGGCGAGACTGTCCGAACGCGGCGATCAGACCACACAACCGTGTCTGAGCGATCCGGAGGTTCTTGCAACGGTCAAGAAAAATGTACGGAAAATTCTTGCCGAGCATCCGGACTGCAAGATTCTCTCCGTCTCTCAGAATGACAATATGAACCCGTGCAAATGTCCGAAATGTCTCGCAACCGATGCGGAGGAGGGCAGTCCCGCGGGTACTCTTCTACGTTTCGTCAACGCAGTAGCGGACGATATTCGGGAGGATTATCCGCACGTAGCAGTTGAGACGCTTGCCTACCAGTACACGCGCAAAGCTCCAGCGATTACCCGTCCGCACGACAATGTGATCGTGCGCCTCTGTTCCATCGAATGCTGCTTTTCCCACGATCTCGGCGACGCGTCCTGTGAGGCCAATGGTGCGTTCATTCACGACATTACGGAATGGAGTAAGATATGCAACCGGCTGTACATCTGGGACTATGTGACCGATTTCTCATACTATATCCCGCCGTTCCCAAATTTCCGCGTACTCCGTTCCAATATGGAATTCTTCGCCCGTCATCACGTGGTCGGTATGTATCCGGAAGGCAACTATCAATCCAATTCCGGTGAATTTGCCGAGCTGCGGGCGTACCTGCTGGCACAGTGCATGTGGAATCCGTATATGACTGAGGACGAATATCAGGCTGCCATTGATGATTTCTGCACCGGATATTATGGAGCGGGCGGCGTGTATGTGAAGAAATTCTTAGACTTTATCTGTGATGCGAGCCGCGATCGGCACTTCAACATCTGGACTCCGCCATTTGGCATCATCCCGGAGGAGGTATACCGCACGCACTTCAAAACCATCGAGGACTGGTGGAATGCGGCGGAGGCAGCTGCCGAGAACGATCGGTATCTGGAGCGGATCACAAAATCGCGTCTGCAGTGGACATATGTCAAGCTGATGCTTTATCCGGATCCCGTGGAAGGCGAAGCATTTTTCCGCACAGTGGAATCGCTAGGCATCCGCTGGAATGAATGGCGCAATTTCAACGCCGATCCCAATTTCGCGCTGTCCCCCGTAGATTGGAAATAATCTCAAAACACACTCTACTATACTATATTGGAGGCATCTATGGCAGAATATCCAACGCCACACATCGAGGCATCCCCGGGAGATTTTGCGAAAACGGTTCTCATGCCGGGCGATCCGCTCCGTTCGCAATTCATCGCGGAGCATTTTCTCAGCAACGCGATACTTGTCAACAATGTCCGCGGCGTCCATGGCTATACAGGATATTACAAAAATACGCGCGTATCCGTGATGGCGAGCGGAATGGGCATGCCGTCGATGGGTATCTATGCGTATGAGCTATATCATATTTTCGGTGTGGAGAATATTCTGCGAATCGGTTCCGCCGGTGCTATACAGACTGATATCCATGTGCGTGACCTTGTACTTGGAATGAGCTGCTCCACCACATCAAATTTCGCACATCAATACGGACTGCCGGGAACTTTTGCACCGACCGCGTCGTACAGACTCTTACGTACCGCGGCAGATCTGGCAAAAGACATGGGGCTGTCGTATCACATCGGTAATCTGCTCTCCACCGATACGTTCTATGACGAACGGGAGGAATATCGTCCCACGGTCACATGGTCGAAAATGGGCGTGCTTGCTGTAGAAATGGAGGCTGCCGCACTGTATATGACCGCCGCGCGCACCGGAAAGAATGCCCTTGCCATTTGTACAATCTCTGACCACATGATCACAGGAGAGGTCACCACGGCGGAGGAACGGCAAAATTCCTTTACTGATATGATGTCCCTCGCACTGGAAGCGGCGATACGCCTGTAATCCTGCAAACGATAATGCCCGCGCCTGTTCGGAAAACAAATCCGATGCGCGGGTATTTTTTGTGCCGTGTGGAGTGAAGTATCGCCTCACATTCATCGATGGAAGTATCCGTACTTGCGTCATCATGTCCCGAAATACGTCCTGTTGTTCGTACATATCGCTGCCCTCCGCGATTCAATCTCTGAGACAATATTTCTCCCGATCGTAGATATGGGCAAGGTAATGCTCAAGCGGCATATCCAGTCGGACAGCCAAAAACAATCTGCGTAAGAATGCCCATCGGGAAATGTTGAACTGTGACGCCGGAAAGAATAAAGTGCGGGTAGCTTAAAATGTCCTCCCAGATCGCTGCTGCCACCGCGTCCTTGGTTTTCCATGCGGAAAGCCATACATCGTCCGTTGCATTTTGCATTGGAATTTGCTATAATAGTACAGTGCATGGTACATTTTTCGGGTAAAAGGAGCTTATTGGCAATGAACAGCGGTACGAGCATGGATAAGGCGCGGGAGATTCTGCGGAAATACTTCGGGTACGATACATTCCGGCGCGGGCAGGAGGAAGCGGTCAATGCGATTCTCTCCGGCAGAGACGCTTTATGTGTGATGCCAACAGGAGCAGGAAAATCCCTCTGCTACGAAATTCCGGCAATGGTGCTTCCGGGCGTCACGCTTGTGATCTCCCCCCTCGTCTCTCTGATGCAGGATCAGGTTCGTTCCCTCAACGCGCTGTCGATCCCCTCCGCGTTCTGCAACAGCACCCTGTCCACTGCGGAATATCGGGAGGTTCTCGACGGCATGACGGGAGGCGCGTACAAGCTCGTTTATGTTGCTCCAGAGCGGCTCGATTCCGCGGAATTCTGTGCGCTCTGTACAAGGCTGCCGATCTCGCTCATTGCCGTAGATGAGGCGCACTGCGTATCCCAGTGGGGGCAGGATTTTCGTCCGAGCTACCGTCGGATCGCCGGATTTGTCGCCTCGCTGCCGCACCGTCCGGTCGTCGCCTCTTTCACCGCCACCGCCGCGGAGAATGTGCGCGCCGACATCATCTCTCTGCTCTGCCTCCAAAATCCGTTTCTTTGCGTCACCGGTTTCGATCGTCCGAATCTCTATTTCGGTGTGATACGCGCACAGAACCGGAATGCAGAACTGCTCCGTCTGCTTGAAAAATATAAAGACAGAAGTGGGATCGTCTACTGTATGACGCGCAAAACCGTCGAGGATGTCTGCACCCTTATGCAAAACAGCGGTTATGCAGCGACTCGTTACCATGCGGGACTTTCCGAGGAGGAACGGCGGCACAATCAGGACGATTTTCTCTACGATCGCAAGACGATCATGGCAGCGACCAACGCATTCGGTATGGGAATCGACAAATCAAACGTGTCCTTTGTCATCCACTACAATATGCCAAAGGATTTGGAGAGCTATTATCAGGAGGCCGGTCGCGCCGGTCGAGATGGAGCCGCCGCAGACTGTATCCTCCTCTTTGCGCCGGGAGACATTTACACGCTGCGCAGTCTCATCACCCATCCGAATTCGGATTCCACGATCCCGTCTGAGGTACAGAGCACGCTCATCGACAGGAATCTGCACCGGTTGAACGAAATGTACGACTACGGCAATTCCACCGATTGCCTGCGCGCCCGCATCCTGCGCTATTTTGGCGAAAAGGGGATGGAGGACTGCGGCAACTGCTCCCATTGTCTGACCGCATCCACGCCGATCGATGCCACTGTGGATGCACAGAAATTCCTTTCCTGCGTGATCCGTATGCAAAGCCGCTATACCGCCTTGACAGTGATCGCCGTACTGTCTGGGAGCCAAACAAAAAGGATCAAGGATGCGGGACTGGATGCGGTGCGCACCTATGGGATCATGAAGGAATGCGACCGGAGTTATCTCGAATGGCTGTCCGGTGCACTGGTTGCTGGTGGATTTCTGGAACGACGCGGCGAATACGGAATCCTGTCCGTCACCGATAGCGGCTGGGAAATCCTACACGGCACAAGAACGCTGACCTTGCGGATGCCGGATTTTCTCTCGCGGACGCCGAATGAGAAAAAACGGAAGAAAACAGAGTACACCGCTCCGAAATCTGCATCAGGACAGAAACCGCGCACGGACGAGCCATATGACGAGGAGCTCTACGAAACGCTGCGGATCCGTCGGTCTGAGCTTGCAGCGGAAGCGGGCGTACCGCCATATGTGATCGCCTCAAACGCCTTGCTTGAGGAGATCAGTCGAAAAATCCCGTGCACCGAGGATGAAATGCTTGTAATACATGGCATGGGTCCGGTACTCTATCAAAAATATGGCGCACAGCTTCTTGAGACGGTGAACGATTGGACTGCAGAGCATGGACAGACCAAAAAGCGTATTCCCAGTGCTGCCGCGTTTGTCATGCCGAAGCAAGTGAAAAAGCCGGTCGTGTACACCGCAGATGTTCCTGCTGACGGCACATCACGTCCCACCACGCCATCCATGCCCAATAACGGAACGCCATGGTCGGATGAGGAAGACAGACAGCTTATAAAGGAAGTGGAAAACAAAATGACGCTACTGCGGATCGCAGCAGCACACGGCAGAAGCGCGACGGAAATTTTCGCGAGAATGCGCGCACTCCGGCTGCAATGAATGGAGATATACAGAAAAAATGTAAACA
>CAVIKO010000037.1:0-5267 GCA_963643035.1 bacterium | reverse complement strand
GTGTGGTCGCGCTCATTGCCGTTTGCGCGCTTGCGATCACGAGCTGCGGGAAAAAGGACAATAGCGAGGACACGGAAACGGTCGGAACCATCACGCCCACAAGTGTGGAATCCGGGGAGATTACCGAATTCGACTACGCGGCAAACGACTTGACCCCCTATGTCACGCTCGGAAATTACGAGGGACTGCATGGTACACTGGCAATTGAAAAAATCACAGAGGCACGGTTGGATTCCGAACTGGACGCGCTTGCCGAGCAGTACGGACACTACAATGAAATCACGGATCGAGACACCGTGGAGGAGGGCGACCGTGTCATCGCGGATTATGCCGGCACACTCGATGGAGTGGCGTTTGACGGCGGTACCGCCACGGAGCAGGAGATTGTCGTACAGTCGGACAGCGGCTACATTCCCGGTTTTGCGGAAGCGTTTATCGGACAGAAAGTCGGCGTGGAATTTGCCTTTGATGTGACGTTCCCAGAGAACTACGGCAATGCGGACATGGCGGGCAAGGAGGTCACCTTCACCTGTACGGTACACAAGATTTATGGAAACGACTGGACGGTTCCAGAGGTCGACGATGCGTTTGTCAGCGAAAATTTCAACTACAACAACCTTGAGGAATTCAAGATCAGCTATCGCTCGACATTAGAGGACAACGCAAAATATATCGCGGAAAACAATCTCTATGTGGAACTGTGGGAGCAGATTCTAAACGACTCCACCATTCTTGCTTATCCGGACGGCGAGGTGGAAAATCAATATGAAAGCCGGAAGGCGATGTATACGGCATGGGCGGAATATTACGGAACCACCTATGAGGACTTTCTCGCAAGCTACGTCGGTACCACAGATGATGCTCTGATGGAGGAGTGCCGCAGCTATGTGGAGGAGGATCTGGTGATGTACGCGTTGGCAAAAGCACTGAATCACACGCTGACCGAGGAAGAGTTCAACACGCGCCTTGCGAATCTTGCCGCCGCTTATGGAACGACCGCGGAGAACATGCTCACCCAGTATGAGGAATCCTCTCTGCGCAAGACCCTTTTGTGGGAATCGCTGATGGCAAAGATCGCGGAAATGTCTGAAATAACCGAGACAACGACAGAAGTTGCGGATTCCTGACCCATTTCCATGGAAAATCCGGAATTGGCTCCGCTTCCAAAAAGATTTTACAAAATAAATTGAAAATTTTCCGAAAACCTATTTCTTTTTTGCACCGTTTATGATAGAATGATACCATCTTAAAGATGGAGGTGCTGTATCATGGCATATAAAATCTCTGACGATTGCATCGGCTGCGGCTCTTGCGCTTCTGAATGTCCTGTAGAAGCCATTTCCGAAAAAGACGGCAAGTACGTGATCGATCCTGATCTGTGTCTGGATTGCGGTTCTTGCGCAAGCGTATGTCCCGTAGATGCTCCGGCCGCTGAATAAGCCCCCTGAGCATACTTCCGGAAAGAGAGAGAATCGGCGCACCGCTCTGATGTCGCCGTATTTTCGGAATCCGCGCAGACTTTTTTGTCTGTGCCGAAGCAAAGGGGAGGACGCGTATCCTCCCTTTTTCTTTTGCACAGAGCATTTTTTCCAAATGAACCACTGTTTCCATTGAATTTTTACGTCAAGAAACAGCCATTGAAGCGTATGCAGTCTGGTTCCTCTTTCTTTATAATATCCGCATAAGGAGAGTTTCCCATGCCCTTTTCCGATGTACCACCGCTCCATGCCATGGAGCGGATCGATACCGTCAACGAAAATCTACGGCTCATCCAGCGCACCACGGGACTGACCTACGGTACGGATGCGTATCTGCTTGCTGCGATGCTCCGGATGCGTCCTCACTCGATCGGTGCGGAGCTTGGCGGCGGAAGCGGGATTGTTTCTCTCCTGGCTCTCACCAAACAAAAGCTCTCCCACATACATATCTGGGAAATCCAGCCTGAATACGCTGATCTCTGCCGCAGAAACGCCGCACTCAATGCGCTCGACACCCGCGTTACCGTCCATGCGGGAGATGTACGCAATGCCGGAATATCCGATATCGGTAGGGAGATCGACGTTGTGTTTTTCAATCCGCCTTATATGCTGCCAGGCTCAGGTAGAGACAATCGCACCCGGGAAATGAACATCGCACGGCGGGAAGAAAACGGTTCAATCGCGGATTTCTGCACTGCAGCCACCCGCCTTCTGCGCTATGGTGGTACGTGTACCGTCGTCTATCGTCCGGATCGGTTTGTCGATCTGATCGATGCCATGCGAAAAAACGCGCTAGAACCCAAATACGCCGTCTTTGTGTACCCTTCCGTTCACGATGCGCCGTGTCTCGTTCTGACAGAAGCGAGAAAAGGAGGCTCCGTGCAGCTCTCAATTGCTCCGCCGCTTGTGATCTACGCGGATAAAGTTGCCGGACGATACACACCGGAGATGGAACGAGTCTACGCAGAATGCTCGCTCCGGTTCCTCTTCTCTTGATTTTCGTGCATCATCCGAGCCTCTTTATGCATCTGCCGAACAAGGGGAAAGTATGTTGACTTCAAGCGAATTTCACGCAGCAGCGCGCCCACCGCAGTGCCCCCCTTATTAAAATATCGCGGGTAAATTCCGTCACCCGTGTGAAAGGATTCCTCATGTCCTCTGAAAACATGAAAAACTCCACCGCCCGGGAGAAAAACGCTGTCGTTCCCGGCACGCTCTATCTTGTAGCAACGCCCATCGGCAATATGGCGGATCTGTCCGAGCGCGCGATCAAAATCCTGTCTGAGGTTGATTTTGTAGCGGCGGAGGACACCCGCAATTCCGGACTGCTCTTATCCCGCCTCGGCATCAGCCGACCAATGGTCAGCTATTTTGAACACAATAAACGCGAACGCGGGCCGTACATTCTGTCGCGTCTCCAAAGCGGAGAATCCTGCGCGCTTATCACCGATGCCGGAACCCCTGCTATCAGTGATCCCGGCGAGGATCTGGTAGCCTTGTGCGCTGAAAACGGCGTCAATGTCACATCTGTTCCCGGCTGCTGCGCCGCAATCACGGCTTTAACGCTGTCCGGACTGCCAACACGTCGTTTCGCCTTCGAAGGATTTCTCAGCGGGACCAAAAGCGAACGACAAAAACGATTGTCAGAACTTGCCGGCGAGGAACGCACGATGATCCTCTACGAATCTCCGCACCATCTCCGTCAGACCTTGTCCGCACTCTTCGATGCGTTTGGAGAACGAAGAATTGCACTCTGCCGGGAAATGACCAAGCTCAATGAGGAGATCTTCCGCACCACTCTGTCGGATGCAATCGCCGTATATGAGACGAAAGAACCGCGTGGGGAATATGTGTTGATTGTCGGGGGAGCATCGGAAAAATCTGCCGCAGACGACGATATGCTCGCAAAAACGATTCCGGAACATGTGGCGGTTCTGATCGAGAAGGGATACTCCCGTATGGATGCGATCAAGCTGTGCGCCAAAAGTAGGCATCTGCCGAAAAACGATGTCTATCAGGCTGTAAACTGCACTACAGAAGAGACAGACACAGAATGATTTTCGGCATTTGCGGAAACACGCTTTCCTCAGCAGTTGCTCTATATAAATAGAAAGGTAGGAAACTGATTTATGAACAGGCCAAACGTACTCTTTCTCCTGTGCGACCAGCTCCGGTATGACTGTGTGGGACAATCCGGAATTCGCCCGGTACAGACCCCCTGTATGGATGCGCTCGCGGAGGAGGGACTCTTTTTTGAAAACGCTTACACGCCGCTGCCGGTGTGCGCTCCCGCCCGTCAGGCAATGCTTACCGGAATGCAGCCCGACTCCATCGGTGCGCTTTTCAATTATAATTTTATAAAAACAAACGGAGCGGATCCCACAAAGTCCACATGGGTATCCGCACTGCGCGGCAGCGGATATCACTGTGGTTTTGCCGGTCATTGGGATGCTTCTCCTCTCGGCAGCGAATGCGATTTCGGCTATGAATCCCTCTTTGATACAGCTGCGTACCAGCGGGAGATCGATGCGAAATACGGCAGAATCGACTATACCGGAAGTTGGTTCGGCTGCACCTCGCCGCTTGCGCATGAGGACACAAAAACCTATCGGATCTGCCAATCCGCCCTCGAATATATAAAAAAATGCGGTGATGAACCGTGGCATGTCTGGGTAGATATGACCGACCCGCATCTACCCTGCCGCCCGAGCGAGCCGTTCGCATCGATGTACCGTCCGGAGGATATGGAGCCATGGCCGGGATTTGGCGATACACTTGACAACAAGCCCTACATCCAGCGAAAGCAGATCGAAAACTGGCACCTGACCGGCTTTACATGGGAGGATTTTGCTCCGACAGTCGCACGGTATTACGCCATGATCACACAAACGGACGCAGCAATCTCCAAAATCATCGATTATCTGCGCACGTCAGGACAACTCGACAATACGCTTGTGATTCTGACCGCCGATCACGGGGACACAAGCGGCGACCACGGCATGATGGACAAACACTACATCCTCTACGACAGTGTGGTGCATGTGCCGTTCCTTATCCGCTACCCAGCCCTCGGTCACGCGCGTATATCCAAATTTGCCTGCAACTGTCTTGATCTCGCACCGACCATTGCGGATGTGTGCCATCTGCCACCATCGGATCAACCGCAGGATGGCCGCTCGGTACGCGCATATCTGGACGGCAGCAAAACACCGGAATATGCGGTATTCACCTCCAACGGACAGCAGTTCGGTCTTTTCACACAACGCGGTATCCGAACAGAACGGTACAAATACATCTGGAATCTCACCGACATCGATGAACTATACGATCTTGCCGCCGATCCTGGAGAAAAGCACAATCTCGCTGGAGATACAAAATACAACGAGGTAAAAAAGGAACTGGGAACTGCACTGTTTGCGGAATTGAAACGGCGTCGGGATCCGTTCGCAAACGGCTGGGTAGGCTGGCAGCTGGGACAATAATCCGTCCTTTGGGAGAGGTATGCAGCTTCTGAAAAATTCGGAAAAGTGACTGAAAATCCTTATCAGATACGAAGATTTTTCCACTTTTTGAACGTGCGCATGAGATATTTGGCATTTTTGTATCACATTTCTCGTATTCGTGGAGTGATTCCTGTCCATTCTGCATATGAAAAACGCCTTGTAAAAGAGGTGTTTTTCTGTTATAATGGGATATAATAGAAATTCAATGAACCGTGGAGGTTTTCCAAATGGCTATGAACGAGAAAAAAGACACCGTTCTGTTCGTGGGCGGTATGGTATATTGCAG
>CAVIKO010000036.1:0-18877 GCA_963643035.1 bacterium | reverse complement strand
AGTCTGCGGATGAGCTCCTGCAGGGTTTCGATGTCGGCGTAGTGCAGAATCGGTGTGACCAGTTCGCACTTTTCGCTGTCCGGCCCCGCGATGCTGATGTCCCGTTGGAACTTCCACTCGCGCCCATCCGCATCCCAAGCCGACCATGTACCATTGCGGCCCGCGGTATTCTGGTAGTTGCCTGTACCGAAGAACTCGGCGGCGAGCTTGGCGGCGTTCTCGCGGGTGATGCTGTTCATCTCGACCTCGACCCCAATGGTCTGGTTCTTCATCTCCTCGATCTGTGTCTTGGTTTTCGCCGTCATGGTGTAACCCTCCGTTCCTCTATCGTTGGTTACATGATACCATAGATACACAGAGCGGAGGTGTACGCGGAGATACACATTGGATAACGATGTGTGTCTGGGAGTATGGGCTATTCGTCGTGGGGAGAGAGCTCCTTCACAAGATCCGCATACGGGATCTTCTCGCCGCCGCGCTCTACAAAAATACCCTCCGGTGCGACGCCGTTTTCAACAGCCCTGCGGAGGATTACGGATGCGTATTTTTCATCGAGCTCCATCATACAGCAAACGCGGTTCATCTGCTGACACGCCATCATCGTGCTTCCACTGCCGCCGAAGGGATCCAGAACGACGGCGTTCTCCTGTGTGGAGTTGCCGATGGGATAGCCGAGCAGGTCGAGCGGCTTGGAGGTCGGATGGTTCTCGTTGCGTTTCGGCTTGGCAAACTGCCATACCGTCGTCTGCTTGCGGTCGGAATACCAGGCATGCTTTCCGTTCTGAAGAAAACCGTACAGCACAGGTTCATGCTGCCACTGATAATCCGAGCGTCCGAGTACGAGGCTGTCCTTGACCCATATGCAGCACCCGGCGAGATGGAAGCCCGCATTGATGAACGCCTTGCGGAAGTTCAGCCCCTCGGTATCAGCGTGAAACACATACGCCGCGCCGCCTTTCTCCATATGATCCGCCGCGTTCTTAAAGGCGGAAAGAAGAAACGTGTAGAACTCCTCGTTTTTGAGGCTGTCGTTTTGGATAGTCAGCCCGTCTGAGCTTTTGAAGGAGACCCCGTAAGGCGGGTCCGTCAGCAGAAGGTTCGCGCGTTTGCCGTTCATGAGCAGAGCCACGTCATCCGCGTTCGTCGCGTCGCCGCAGACCAGCCTGTGCCGTCCGACCGTCCACACATCGCCGCGCTCCACGAAGGAAGCCTTTTCCAGAGCGACGGCAAGGTCGAAACCGTCATCCGTTACATCCTTGCCATCGTCAAACAGCTTCGACAGTTCTTTCTCATCAAACCCCGTGAGCAGCGGATCAAAATCCATCCCCTGCAGAGCCTCGATCTCCACGCGCAGGAGTTCTTCGTCCCATCCCGCATCCATTGCCATGCGGTTGTCCGCGATGATGTACGCTTTCTTCTGCGCTTCGGTGAGGTGATCGGCAAACACGCACGGCACCTCGGAGATGCCTTCTTGCTTGGCGGCAAGAATACGACCATGACCGGCGATGACACCATAGCCACGGTCGATGATGACGGGATTGATGAAGCCGAACTCCCGTAGGGAAGAGCGCAGCTTGTTGATCTGCTCCGGGCTGTGCGTTCGTGCGTTATTCACATACGGCACGAGCTTTTCGATAGACACGAGCCGCATTTCCGTTGTTGTTTTCACCAGACCAGCCCCCATTCCGCGAACTTCTCAAAGCCGCCGACCGAGCGGATGTACTTCCGCGCGATCTCCACGATCTTGGCGTAGGGTCTGCCATCCACGGCATCGTCTCCGATGGCGCAGGAGAGCATCACAGGTTCGCCGGTCTCCTGCGCTTTGAGGAAAGCGTAAATATTCACACTGACATCCGCCTTGGACAGGTCCTTGCCATGCAGACCGCCACCTGTGACAGAGTCCGCCATGTCCGAACCGAGTTTGCGGTTGGTAGCACCGGTGTCCACGTTCGTGCCGCCAGACCAGGGGCCGAGCGGATTGACTTCTGCGTATGGGTATGCCGTGCGAATCACCTCGTCCCGCGCATTGCTCTGGCAGATGATGAGACGTTCGCCATCCAGGATGTACTTCCCGTCATACGGATACACGTTGAAAATTGCGCGTGCGATTGACGACAGCCTTCTCTGTTCGTCGGTCAGCGGCATTCCCTTGAAGATGCCGTTATCCCCACAACGGACTCCGTCCGCTTGGTTGTCTGACAGGTGACGATCCTGCGGCACTTCCGCATAGTCCACTTGGACATTTCCAGCAATGCGGTGGACTGTTTCGAACACTTCCAACATATCCAGACAGATGGAAGTCTCTGCAATGATGTGGCAATCGCCATGTCCGACGAGAACCTCGACCGCGATACAAGGGTTTAGCGCTCTGTCGTACGCCATATCCACGAGCGCACCGGCAATTCTGTCCGCCACTTTATCCGGGTGGCACGGATTTACTTTTTCAAACATTGTTACCCCTTTCTCGCCCGGAGCAGCCGCTCCATCAGGTCGTCCTGCGGCGTTGCTCCGCCATACTCCCCGGCACAGTTCTCCCGAACGATCTGGAAGATCTCCGCCCACAGCCGGTTCGCCTGCGTCATGTAGGTGTTCGCAATCGCCACATACGGCGACTGGATCGCCGCTCCTGTGGTCGGATGCTTGGCAAGAAACCCAAGCTGACTGGTGATCATCTCGCATTGGATCCACCGCGCGCTCGCCATTGCAAATCGTTCGATCAGCTGCGGAGAAATGATCGCGGCGCACCCTCGAACGGACAGCCACTCCCACGTGTTTCTGTAAATCTCGACGGCTTGTAGTTCCGTGCCGTCCTTCTGCTTTGCGGATAAAAACTCGGACGGCTTCGGCATATCCTGTCCTTCCAGATCCGCCGTGCTGTCTTTGAAATCGATAACCGTCAGCGGTCGTTTCCCCGGATTCCCATCCGCGATTTTGTCTGCAAGAGCCTTTTTCGGCCTGCCGCCGCTGCCGGGTTTCGGTCCCCTCTGTCCCATCCGATCCACCTCTTTCCTGCGGGGTCTATTCCCCTCAAAACTTTCGCGCATTTTTGCGTGTGACCCCACGCCGTTGTCTTTAGTGCTTTAGTGTAGAGAAGTAATCCCCCCTACCGGTCGCCAATCTCGTGGTGTATCTTCGTATGACAGGACTGACACAGGCTCATGAGGTTGTCCATCGCGTGCGTTCCACCTTGCGAGACCGGCAGGATGTGGTGGACTTCCTGTACTGGGGTAAGCCGTCCTGCCTTAAGACACATTTCGCAGAGAGGATGTGATGCTGCGTACCGGTCACGGATACGTCGCCACGCATGCCCGTACTTCTTGTTTATGTCGGGACTGCGCTCGTACTTGTCATACTTGCGGCGTTCCTCTATGCGGTGCTTGTCGCAGTACTGTCCATCACATAGGTTCGGACAACCGGGGTGGGAACACGGTCGCTTGGGTTTGCGCGGCATGCGGCATCTCCTCTCCACGACAAAAGCCACCGCGGGACTCCGTGATGGCTTCGTTGTATTTTTTGGTATTGTAATTATATCATACTATGCACCTCTCTTTCCATCACATTTCCTATCATGTTTCAGGGACGATGATTTCTTTGAATGCTTTTTCACGCAAGCGGTAGATGTGTTGGATGCTGTAGTTCATTTCAATCGCGATCTTCTCCCACGACTTGAAGCAGAGGTACCGCAGCTCGAGCAGCGTCTGGTACTCCAGGTTCGGTACGGCTTTGATGACCTTGACAATCTCGTGCTTCAGAGCCACGAGGTCATCGATATCCGCGTTGATCTCGTTCTCCAGGTCGATGATCTTCATGATGATGTCCTCCATCCGGTGTATGTTCCGTGTGCCGCTCGGCGCGACGTCGGAGAGAGTGGCTGTCGCCTTGGCTGCAAGGTTGCGTAAGGACATGACCTGCTCAATCTTGGCGTCAATACGCTGGTCGAGTCGATATGCCTGGGATAAGTATTCCTTTGCTTTCATTTCGTGTCCTCCAAATCTGCTTTCACCGCCTCAATGAGTGCGGATTGCGTCTTATCCTTCGTGCGAAGCGCATCTAGGATACGCTCATCCATGGTATCTTTCGTGATGATGTGCTGCACCACCACGGTCGCGGATGTCTGCCCCTGCCGCCACAACCGCGCCACGGTCTGCTGGTACAGTTCCAGACTCCACGTCAGGCCGAACCACACCAGCGTACTACCGCCTGCCTGTAGGTTCAGTCCATGGCCCGCGGACGCCGGGTGGATGAGCGCCACGGGAATCGCACCGCTGTTCCAGCTGCGGATGCTGTCGGTGCCAACCAGCTGTTTGAACGGTATGTGCAGTTTCCGTAGCCGCTTTGCGATCCGCGCAAGGTCATGCTTGAACCAATACGCCACAAGGATCGGCTTGCCGTTCGCGGCTTCGATGATGTCCTCCAGGGCTTCCAGCTTGCGGTCATGGATCCGTATCGCCTCGCCGCCGTCGTCGTAGATCGCGCCGTTCGCCATCTGGCACAGCTTGCCGGAGAGAGAAGCTGCATTGGCGGCGGTGACCTCCGATGCACCGAGGGGCAGCACCAGCTCTTTCTTCAGGTCGTTGTATTTCTGCTTTTCCGCATCCGACAGGCGCACCACATATTCGCTGTTCACCAACTCCGGCATTCGCAGATGGTCGTTTGCCTTCATGGAGATGGTGATGTCGGAGATCGCGTTGTAGATGGCGTCTTCCGCATACGGCAGCGGTTTGTAGCTGTAAATCACCATTCCGTTGCGCTTGTCCGGCTGAAAGTACGTGGCGCGGTACTGACCGATGAATCGACCGAGCCGCTTGCCCATGTCGAGGATGCGGAACTCTGCCCACAAGTCCATCAGACCGTTTGACGCGGGTGTGCCGGTCAGTCCAACGATGCGCTTGACCTTTGGTCGGACCTTCAGCAATGCTTTGAACCGCTTTGTGCCATGGTTCTTGAAGGACGACAGCTCATCGATGACCACCATGTCAAAGTCGAAAGGAATGCCGCTGTCCTCGATGAGCCACTGGACATTCTCGCGGTTGATGATGTAGATGTCGGCTTGCCGCAGGAGTGCCGCTTTGCGCTCCGCTTCACTGCCGACCGCCACGGAACACACCAGGTCTTGCAGATGCTCCCACTTTTCGATCTCCGCAGACCAGGTTTCCCGCGCCACCCGCAGCGGTGCGACTACCAACACCCGACGCACCTCAAAGCTATCAAACAGCAGGTCGTGGATCGCTGTCAGCGTGATGCTTGTTTTGCTGGACCGAGGCCCATATCCAGAAAGACCGCCGCTACGGGATGAGTCTTTATGTATTCAATCGCGTAGCGTTGGTATTCGTGTGGTATGAACTTCATTTGGCGTCACCTCCTTCAGCTTCGATTTTCATCAGTTCATTGATAAACCAGTTATACTCGGCGTGAAAATGCGCGTGTTCACTTTGCGACGCAAATACACGAATGTTATTCGGTTCGTTGTTTTGCCTATTGCCATCTATATGGTGAACAACCTCACCTGGTAACAGCGGTCTGCCCAGAATTGTCTCTGCAACCACCCGGTGTTCATGGCGTCCGTAGTATTTCGGATAAGTTCTCCCATGACCTCTGCCAAGGCTGGATTCACGAATTTTGGCGCGTGTCGCAGGCGTCATACGTGTAGGATTCATCGACTGATTTATTTGGGAAAGGTTTGCGCTCATATTTGTGTAATCCTTAAGACTGCCATAGCCATTTGGATTTTTCGTTTTGCTGCTGAAATCAGCTAAACATTGACGGCAGCAGAAGTGATGCTTTTTGCCTTTCAATTGGCTGAAATCGCGTTCAAACGAAACCCCACACCAATCACAGTTGACTTTCGATTTCATCAAGGATACCTCCGATCTGCTCCGCGGCATCCAGGACATACACCCGGAAACCAAGTCTGCGCAGTAGTCTGTGCCGCGAAAGCTGTAGTGGGCGAGGCTTTTCTCCGGGTGCCTTGACTTCCACGAACGCGATCCTGCCACCCGGGAAAAGGACGATGCGGTCAGGCACACCATCGTATCCGGGAGAAATGAATTTCAGTGCTAAACCTCCCATCGCTTTGGTTGCCCTCGTTAGTTTTGATTCTATTATCCTCTCATGCATGTGTTTCTCCTGTGTTCCAAAAACCCAAAAACCCCTATACGCGCGTATATACGCGTTTCGCGTGCCTGTTGCTATCTCTTACTACTATATTCCATATATAAGAAAGGATAGGAACATAGGAACAAAAGCACTGGTTTGCTTTGCTGCCACTATGGATTCTTCCGTTCCTATGAACTGTTCCTGGTAACGTTCCGTATCCCCACCACATATTCGGAACACGTTCCGAACCGGAGTGGGAACGGAGTTTTTTTTCAGGAACACGCCTTAGGAACAAAGCTATACTGCGGTCCGTAGAGCGGAATGCGCTCCTTGCTGTCCAGCCGCTGCCAACCCAGTCGTGTGAGGATGGAGGTCAGCTCATTGCTGTCTGACCTGCGGATGTTGGCGCGCTCCTTGCCGAAACACTCGCACCAAATCTCCATGTTGGATACCCGTGTACGCCTGACAGTCCCCGGCTTGGCATTTCCAAAATCGGTGCCGGTGAGGAAGTTGCGCCGTTCCACAATATCCATGACATCCCAATTTTCCGGAAGCAATGTGTCGAGATACAGCCGGACCAGTCCCTCGCGCTCGTCAGATTCCATGGCCTCCCGCTGTTCGATTTTCGACAGCGCTTCCAGCTCGTTGTTCAAGTACAGTTTTTCGCCCTGCTTCACGTACATCAACGTCTCCGCCCAGATCTGGCAGATCAGCTCCGGCGTCAGGTCCCAGGAGTGTTTGATGCCTGTTCCAGGCGTCTTGACAGGCCAGAAACGGCGGTTTCCCGTGGTATCCCGCAGATACCCGGATTCCGCATTGGTCGTACCGAAGAACACGCACTGGCGCAGATGTGGGGTCGCACGCTTGCCAAACGCCGCACGGTAGATGTCGTTCTGGCGCGAGAGGAAGGAACGCAGCGTCTCCACCTCGGCTTTCTTCAGACCCGCCAGCTCGCCGATCTCCAGGATCCAGTATCCCTGCAATTTCTCCGCGGCAGTCTTGTCCTTGGTATCACCGAGGTTCAGGCTGTCCGAGAACCACTCCCCGGCGAGCTTGGCGATAAGGGTGCTTTTACCGACACCTTGTGGGCCGTTCAACACCAGCATGGAGTCGAACTTGCAGCCTGGGTACAGCACACGCCTGATGGCAGCGCAGAGTGTTTTTCGGGTGACCGCGCGGACATACTCGTTGTCATCCGCGCCAAGATAGTCGACAAGGAGCGTGTCCACACGCTTTACACCATCCCACACAGGTAGATTGTCGATAAACTCCCGGATAGGGTGATAGGAACGGTCGTCCGCAACCTTTGTCACGGCAATGTCGTAGTTCCGTGCGGAGAAGGTGCCATAGTGGGAGTCCACATAGCTGATAAGCTGCGCATCGTCCGCGTCACGCCAGAACTTCGAGGGGTGTCTCCACGGCACCTCACCCTTGATTTCCATGCCGTCCAGAAGCTGATTGAATACCAACGGCTTCAAAAGCGGGTCGTTCATGAGGATAACCGTGAGGTTCTGCAGCGTGTTTTTCACATTGCCTGCTTTGTCCAGCTCCAATGCCCTCTGCCAGTTTTCCGCGGAGAACTCCTCGTGGGCCTGCGCCTTACGCTCCTCGGCAAACACCTCCTTGACCTTTTCGTCCCCAAGAGCAAACGTCGACATGGCCTGGAAGGACGGCAGCTTGCCGGGCGTGGTGTCCGGAGCGCACTTATCGTCCAGGTCACGGAATCGGTGCAGACGTACCAGGTCAAAGGCGTTCAGAAGATGTCCGCAGACCGGGTCGGTGGCATGATGGCTGTAGGCGAACCTGCCGTCATAGGTGATCACACCAGCGGACGAATCCGCGGGAATGTAGTCATAGCGACCGTTCATCGCGGACGGCGCATACACATCCGAGAGAAACGTTTCGATGGCTTCTTCGATGGTGTAGGCACGGCAGAACGCACCCACCACACCCGGCTTTGTCAGCGGGTCAGCCTGCTCGGAAATGCTGCGCTGCACCACCTCGGACTGGCGGCTGGACACCGGCCACGTGGAGGCGTCGTGCCAATCATCGTACCGGGAAAGGTATTCATCCGGGTCAAGCGCCGCGCCGTCCTTCACCTGATAGAAGAACACACCATTGGCAGACGTGGACGGCCAGTACATGAGTCGGGATGGCTCGTATGTAGTATCATCAAAGAGGTCGATGCCGATCTCCTTTGCCACCATACGTGCGACCGCCGGGTATTCCTCCTCGCTGATTTCTCGTTTCAGCGGGATAAGCAGACGGAGGCGGGGATGCTCCGGTGTGTGCTTGTGGGTGGAATAGACGCAGCACTTGAAATCATGTAATAACACGATTTCGTCCCAGATGGCAGGGGTACCGTAGTCCATATCCAGGGTGAGCAGAGAGCGGCACAGCACCATGCCATTTTTGCGCCGACCTTCCCGGAGATGCCCACCAACGAAGCCCCCTACATCCTTGATGTTGTCCTGCTGACCTTTTTTCAGCTTGCGGTATTCTTCGACCGTTTCGGTGGTGCAGATGGTGCTGCTACAGCGGGCGCAGAAATCCGCCCAGGAGACATCCTGGTTCTTCCACTTCTTATCCATCCGGCTGTTGCCGACTGCGATCTTCATCTGTGTACCTCCTCGCATTCATTCGTAAAATATCTCACTCTGTAGTTCTTCCACCCGGCACGTTCGATCTCCTCCTCCATGCCGGACGTGATCGTGTCCCCAAACACCCAAACCTCGGAGCACTTACTCATGATGGCGTTGCCGAAGAACAGGCCAAGCTGACGTTCTTTCTGGTTGTCGTCATCCAGAAACTGCGGGAACAGCAGATGCGGCGCGATGGGGATGTACCCCTGTTCCACAGCGAAGCGACTGTATCTCCGTGCTGCGGCTGTGTTGTTCTCCACGTCACCGGAGTATGGGGAGCAGATGTACACGATGGGTCGGAAGGCACGCAGTGCGCGCTCTTCTTTCTCGATCGCGGACAGTGCCGCGTAGGCCGTAGGGTCGTGGTAGCGTTCCGCGTTGTATTTATTCATCTTCATAGGAATTGCTCCCTCCGTATTTGTCGATCAGATGCATTCGTCCGGTGGCGATCAGGCGGAAGTACGCTTTTCTGCGGCTTTCCCGGGACATGGCGCGCGTCTTGAAGAACGGACAGTCCTTGCCCTGAAAATTTGTATCGTTCAGTACCATGCAGTACCCACGTTCGTTTGCGAAACAGTCGGTATGCGCGTGGCACGTATAAGGCTTTTTGTTCATGTATGTACCTCTCAGTCTTTCCTGTAAAAATCCGTCACGTATCCATCCGCACGGAGCAGCAGTCCTTTTGCCCATGCAGGGCTAAGGCTCATTTTTGCGCTTATCTCCGCAAGCGACGCGTCCGCGGGGGCTTCGATGACCACCTCGTCGTGTACGTGCATCACGATTTTGTACCCGTGTGCGTCCAGACGCAGCATCGCCTCCGCAAGAATGTCCCGCGACGTGGCCTGGACAATGTTCTCCACGAATTTGGGGCCGTAGCTTTCCAGCCGCAGCCACTTTTTCTGCATTCCCACGCCCTCATAGGTCACAGACTCGTTGCCGGAGCGGTTCAGTCCCATCTTGGGCTTCACGTAGGCAAGCCGCCTGCCGGAGGGGAGTGTGATAAACAGCATGCCGCTCTGGTATTGGAACCGGATGCCGTGTGTTTCCGTAGAAGTCCGCTCCCGGACGCAGGTGGAAGCCGCCATGTCCACATCCCACCATAGGCGAACGATGTGCGGATTGGCTTGCCGCCATGCGTCCACCAACGGCTTTAGTTCATCCTCCTGGAGTCCGTAGCCAAGCGCACCCATGGCTTTCAGCGCACCCACGGAGCCGCCGTAACCAAGCGCCAATTCCGCGATTTTACCTTTCTGCCGCAGATGTCCGTTGACGCCGTGTTTCTCGACAGGGACATGGAACATCTGGCTTGCGGACGCGCAGTAAATATCCCCACCGGAAGCGAACACCTCCTGCCGCCAATGCTCTCCGGCGATCCACGCGATAACTCTCGCTTCGATGGCAGAGAAGTCCGCTACGAAGAACCGACAGCCGTCTTTGGGGATGAACGCCGTGCGGATCAACTCCGACAGCACCATCGGCACGGAATCGTAGAGCATCTCCACCGCATCAAAGTTTCCGCTGCGGATGAGGGCGCGAGCTGCATCCAAGTCCGGCAGATGGTTCTGGGGGAGATTTTGCACCTGGACGAGCCGTCCCGCGTACCGGCCTGTCCGTGACGCACCATAAAACTGGATCAGTCCTCTGGCACGATCGTCCGAACCGACCACGGCTTCCATGGCAGCGTACTTCTTGACACTGGACTTCGCAAGCTCCTGCCGGAGGGAGAGCGCAAGCTCCACCTCGCCGTCCGCCTTTTCAAGCATTTCTGCCACAGCGGCTTTGGAGAGAGAATCCGCGTCCACACCTTTCTCGACAAGCCACGCCTTGAGCTGCACCGGACTGCCCGGGTTCTCCAGACCAGTCACCTCCCGCGCCTGCTCCATGTGGGCCTCCTTGTACTGTTCATCACAGCGGATTGCCTGTGTGACAAGCGTGCGGTCGAGCAGGATGCCGCGGTCGTTGATCTGCTGATCGAGGGTGTAGTTGCGCCACTCGGACTCCGTGACCGGGAACTTGGACAGCTTCTGCTGAATCGCCATTTCGGTCTCCACGTCGCGGAGGTTGTAGACCTTGAACAGCTCCCACCGCTCCGGCGCATCAGTCGGATAATGCCGGATGAGCGAACCATCCCTCGCTTTGGACTGTGTGCAGAAATACCGGATGAGGTCTTTGCCTTCCTTGAGCTTCTGCTTCTCCAAGCCCAGTACGGCACCCACGCCTTCCAGAGACAGCGGCAGTCCCAGCGTTGCCGCCCAGACCATCGTGCAGTGCCACGAGGATGGATCGAGGTATTGCCCGGTTTGGTATCCGAGATAGCGCGACAGGCAGATACGCTCAAACTGTGCGTTGAATGCCCATTTGGTGACAGTGGGGTCGGTCAACGCTTCGAGAATGCCCGGAGGGATCCTCTCCCCGCGGGCAAGGTCGACGACTTGCACCGGAGTACCGTCCACGGAGTACCCAAAGAGCAGGATCTCAAAATCCGGAGAGGCAGCGTAGCGGTAAACCCCGCTTCTGGCGAGGTTTACGCTGCTGTAGGTTTCGATGTCGATGGACAGAGTTTTCATAGGCACAGATCCTTTCGCTTATTCCCAACATGGCGGCAGATCGCTCCGCCGCCGTACAGCATCTCAGATACACAGGAGTCTGAAAGTTTCCTTACCCTTTGGGGTGATCATCGTTTGCGCGTCTGTGTATCCGGTCTTGTCGTTGACGAACTCCTTCATTTCAAACAAACCGCCGTCTACGTATGTAGCGTATGGTCTGAGTTTTCCTTTCTTCGTGCGGAAAAGATACCCTTTGTCAAGCAGGAAACGCACAAAATCGTTCTGCCTTATGCCGAGTTCCTTTGCCGTGTCACGAATACCCGTGAGCAGATTTCTGTCAACAAGCATATCGAAGTATTCCGCTTTCGGCTGCATAATCTGATTGGAAACAGTAAGCTGTGCGTTTTTCGCCTTTTCAGCTTTCAGTCTGGTAGCAAGTTCGATGAGGAAATCCGGCGAAGCAAGCGCCTTTTCCAGAACATCTTCCGTCATGTACGCGCCGTTCTTGCGGATAGAGGGGAGTACTTCCTCAAACACCCATCTCTCAAAGCGCTCTGCGCCGGGGAGTTTGCTGTGTGCGATAAGGCGGTAAACATTGCCCTCTGTGATGAACTTCGCCTGCTGCTCTCTGCCCATGCTGTCTATGACTGGGCAAATTGCCCACCCATCTTCTTTGCAGTGCAGTTTGATGGCCTTTGCAGTATCTGCGTAACCGAGCGCTTTTGCAACATCTGAGCCGCAGAACAGCACCTTGTCCTCTTCCTGCACTGTACGGATTTCTCCGAATTCCGAATTGCTAAAAGTTGAAATATCCATAAATAAAATCCTCCATAAGAAACCTACCCACCCACCCGACAGTCAGACTGCCAATATTACTTGTGATTGGCCTTGTGGCGATGTTTGATTACCGTTATCCGTGAGCCATTCGTAGGGGTGTCGCATTTCACGACACCCTTGCAATACCTTGAAAAAGCGTCACGCGAGGAAATCCTCATCGTCATCGGTAGCGAAGTCGGACTCCGCGGATGCCTTGCTGCCAAGCGGCTCTCCGGCGCGGATCAGCTGCAGGTTGTTCAGTCCGCAGGCGATACCCTTGTTGCCGTTGGAGTTGAAGGCGTAGAAGTTGATGCTGGCGCGGCCGTAGACGCCGGAGTAGACGTCGGAGCGGTTCAGCACGGGATTGCAGTCGGCGTCCACGATACCGGGAGCGGTTGCGGAGTTGGCGTTGATGAAGTAGGAGTTTGCGTAGGCGGGATCGTCGGGACGTTCCACGTCACCATCACGCAGCGGATTCCTGATGGCTGCGAACGCCGGAACGCTCTTGCCGTTGCCCTTGAGCTTGCCAGCGCCTTCCTGGTAGGCCGCCTCGATAGCTGCCTTGATCTTTGCGACCGTTTTCGTATCGGTCTTGGGAACGATCAGGCTGACGCTGTATTTCGGTGTGCCGCCGTTCACGCTTTTTGGCTCCCACACATTGGCGTAAGACCAGCGGGTTTCGGGACCGGTGATGACCTTCATGGGGTTGTTGACTCTGTTACTCATACGTTTTGTTCTCCTTCAAAATCTGATTTTGCACGCTCGATCTGCCGAGCAGGTTCATACGCCGGACGTTTGTCGCTCTCCGGCACAAGGGTGGGTTTGCCTTGCGGCTTTTCAATGTAGGGGGACAGAAGTTTCTCAAAGCGGGTCTTGCCGAGCAGCTTCTGCATAGCGGTGATGCCGAGGACATTCCGCTCATAGGGGTCGAAGCCTGCGTTCTCCACAGCAGCGGCGACACGGTCCTCATTGGTGTACCTGCGGTTGGATCGTCCCTCGACCAGCTTCCAGCCGGTCCATTTCTTGCCACCGACGGCCTGCTGCAGCGCGTACTCCTTGACATCATCTGCCCATGCGGTCAGCGCATCGACCTTGCCGAGAATGTCCGCGATCTCCTCATCTTCAAGAAGCGACGGTTTTGCGAACTCATACTTTGCAAGCTCCAGATTCGCTTCAGCGCGTTCCCGGCACTCGACTTTGGCTTTGCAGAATCGGCACCACTCACCGCTGTGGAATTCGCCTTTCCCCTCGTAGGCAAGCTGCGCTTTCTGCGTGAGCTCCGTATCCGCCCATTCGAGCAGAGCCGCTTTGCTCATCTCGGACACACTGATGTTGGACAGCCGCGGCTGAAATATCGTCATGCGCACCGACTCAACGTCGTAGATGCCGTCGAAGATCTCCAAAGCACCAAGCGCGTAGAGCATCATCTGCGGATTTTTCTCCGCGGACACCCTGACGCCTTTGCCGTGCTTGTAGTCGACGATATTCAGAACACCGTCTGCGATGAGGATACAGTCGGCGGTACCGAAACCGTCCTTGACCCAGCGGGAGAAGTCCACGCGCTGCTCGATCAGGACGATTGGATCGGTACTGATCTGCTTTGCATCCTCCAACAGCTCCAGCACATAGGCGGCATACCCAGCGGCGCAGTCCTCCATCTCTTCGTCGTACCAAGAGAGATTTTCGATGGGGTTCTCAGCCGGGATGCCAAGTGACTGCTTGAGCCGGAATTCGCATAAGGCATGAGCTTCTGTGCCCTCAGCGGCATAGTCCGTGGTGACATCCGCGTAATTCTCGCAGATTCTTACGGACGGCGGGCAGTTCAGCCAGCGGTGGGAGGATGAAGCGGAAAGAGTCGCGTGCTTAGCCATTGCCGAGTGCCTCCACTTCCGCGAGGAGAGCCTCGTATTCGCTTGGCGCGATCTCCGACAGCTTGTCCGCACCGTGCTGACGGAGCAGCGCTTTTACCTCTGCTGTGTAGCCATGGCGGGACTTGTCTGCGAGTACGGCTCGGACCTGTTCGAGGGTCAGTTCCGATTCAGGTGAAGAATCGGGAGCGTTCGCTGACTGCAGTTCTCCGCTGAACATCTTCGTCAGCCAGTCAGCAGCAGCCGAAATAGCATCGGCAGCAGTACGTAGTTCTTCGATGGTCTGTGCCATATCGTTCATCCTGCTCATGTGATTTTTCTCCTTCCTTGGTTTGTCTCTGCTGGCGTGCGGTTGCAATATTCCGTGCCAGTCTCCTCGACACCACGCTGATTGCGGTCAGGACATCAACAATGTCCTCATCGACACGGGTGTCATAATGGTTTGCGGTGTTACTCATCGGCATTTCCTCCTTCCCCAAGGCGTCTTGTGTTGCCTTTCACAGACCCATCTGGACAGGAAAGTAGAAAATGGCCGAAAGAGAATGAAAGTTTTTTAGAAATTTTCGCGGATGCGCTTCAACAGCTGATTTTTCTTATACACAAAGGTGTTTCTAGGCATATGTAGCCGCTCGGCGCTGGCCCGTTCGGACAGCCCGTCCGCAACAGCCATGATGATCTCGTAGCTTTCTGGATCCGATGTCCGAAGTTCCGTGAGCAGACCGTTTAGGACCAGAGAGTCAATATCGATCTCTGTGGTCAGTCTGCTGTCTGCAAGAAAACTGGTGCGGGAGACACCGTTTTCATATGCGTTCTCCAATTCGGTGTCGATGGAGAGGTGCTGGATAACATCTTGGGGAATGCAGCGGTATTCGCATTCTTCGCACAGGCCATCGCATTTGTAACTTTTCTTATAGGGAATGCAGCAGGCGCCGACTCTCTGTTTTGTCTTGCGGGTAGTTCCTACGAAGCGTTCCCAATCACGCTTCTGTTCCGGGGTGACCTCAATCCACTGCTTGAGTGGGCGGTAGTAGATCTGTGGGGTGGTTTGATTGTCATTGCTTTTCATTTTTCTTTCTCCTGGAAATCGTATTTTTCGTGGAAATCACAGGAAAAAGTTCTAGATCTGACTGTTGTTCACACCTGCGCTATTGTAATTTGGATTGAAATGTGATATACTGATTAAGCGGGGTTTGTTATGAATTGCTGAGTGACCTCAAACGTTCAAAGATGAATATTCCTGCGATTTCTCACAGGAACATCCAATAGTAATTAGAGTTGCACCGCTATGATTGCAAGAGATATTAGCGTTGCGATGTTTATAGGTGGCAAATCTATGACAGACGAAAGACAATACAGGCTGTGTGGAGGCACCTTTTTCACCCTGCTTTTGCAGGCGCGTAAACAGCGGATGGGTGTCAGAGAGCACTACAAAGGAATGTCTGATGGAATGGCAGATCCGATACTCTTGATGGCATTAGCGGAAATTGCTATACCTGATTACCGTGTACCGGATGCTTCAATGATGGCAACGGTAAAAAGCGCTACCTCAAGGTATAAATCCTGTCAGGCCAATGGCGGTACATATTTCCCATTTATCGATGTGGCTGTTGTTGCCAGTTTCGATGAGAAAGTCAAAAATGATTATAGCCGTTGCCTCGCTGCAATGAACTCCTTCGTTGAGGACTACATTGATGTATGCGGAGAAACAAAAAAAGACGAGTACCTTGTAAGGGCACTCGTCGAGGTGATTGCTTCTGATACAACAATCAATACTGAGCAGGAATTTTATGTTTGTGAGGATGGTTCTGTGCTGACCAAAACACAAATTTGCTCCACTTCAGAACTGTGCTTGCAATCCTTCCTACTTGGCATTTGGCACTACATTATCGTGTTTGCCCAGGATAACAAGGTCGGTGCGGAAACCTATAATGAATGGTGTCCTGCAAGAGGGGGCGCACCGAGAGATTATAATGCAGCCATTGGGGAAAAAAGCACACGAGCAATCACTCTCTTATATAGCGCAGTTCTGGAACCTACCAATGAAGGCGCATCCACACCAAGCGTAGATGCTGAGATTGTTGAGCCGACGGCAGAAACATCAACAGAATCTGTCGCTCAGCAGGTGATAAATAACAACCCAGTGTTCAACACATTTAATTTCAACGGCTCTATCGGGACGTTCTATAATCAGGTTAAGACTGTGGTCAATAATTATGGGGATAAGAAGAATGAGCGATAAATTACAACCGCAAAATGGAATTATTCCGATTACCCTGGGCACTACGAATAACATAGGATCTATTGACACCTTTGTAGCCAGCGCAGGTCAAGTTCTAAATAATTATATATTCGGTGGAGGTGGAATGCCGGTTGCCGGAGCAACGCCGAACTTTGGTGCTCCGCCGAAAATGGATACAGGATATTATAATCTGTTCGTGCTTGACGCTGATGCCTTCTTTCAAGGTGGATTTCGGGTGCAAAAGATCGATGCATTAAAGGATACAGACCTGGACGTAGTAAAGAAATTGACAAGCCTGGGTGAAAGCGAACTTTCGTGCATCAGAAGTTATCCGACAGTAGTGGCTATGCGGAATGCTCAATACGGAACGACTGCTCCGGACCGTGTTCTGTATTATGGATTCATTAACAGCGTCCAGATGAGCGAAACCTCCGTGATTTTCGGTTTCACAAAGCTACACGATATTTCGCAGGCTATTTTCGTTGATAATGCAGCTGTTTTTGGCATTGGAAAAGCCTGCGCTTATAACGAATTTGACCACCCACATTGGGCAGTTAAGCATATCAATGTTGTCGATGCCCTCCGCAATCAGGGTGTGCAGGTAATCGTATTATCTTATTAACACGCATTGGAATAAAGAAGACAAAGGTATAACCGCGGGTAAAGAGTATGGAGAAATGCTAGGAAGCCTCTGATTTAATGTTATTTTTGCAATGAAAGCCCTTATATTTCAGCCTTTTATCGCAAAAATCCGATTTATTCAGAGGTTCCCTAGCAGAAAAGTGGGTCAATCTCGAAGATGTAGCTGAACATCTGAGCTTGAGCCAAGACACGATTCGAATATGGATTAAAGAGGGCAAATTTTCGGCTTACAAGGTGGGGAAACGTATAAGTTCAAAATTTCAGAAGTAGATGAATGGGTCAGAACATACAGAATAAAAGACAAAGAATAATCCACTTGGTGGTGAAAGGAGCACATCGTGGTAAAGAAAATGGAATCCGCGATAAGACAGATTACACTTGACCGCGCGACTTTTGAAAATACTGGCACTACTATCGTGCCGGCATATATCAACTTTTTCTTTGGAAGAAATGGCGTTGGTAAATCTACTTTAGCGGAGGCGATTGCAGCTGATGAGGGTATGGTTTGGCGCGATGGCGACAGCCATGCCAGATATGATGTTCTCGTTTACAACCAGGAATTTATTGACCGTAATTTTGGTAGTTACGGTGACCTGGTTGGCGTTATCACCATCCATGAGCAAAATATAGAAGTTCAGCAACAGCTGGATCGCAAGAAAAAAGAAAAGTTCGGCGCAGAAGCTGTTGGTAAGCAGTTCAAAAAAGATCTGGAAGATAAAACCGCTGCGAGAGATGCTACTGTGGCACAGTTCCAGAAAATGTGTTGGAGCCAAACCGCACAGATCCGAGAGGCTTTTAAAGAAGCACTCAAGGGAAAGCTGAAGAGTCAGCAGTTCATGGATGGTGTCCTCGCTACCCCTGCGGCAGTCGACCACGATTTTGATGATCTGAAAAATCTGTATGATATTGCGTTTTCTCTCGATTCCCGTCCATACCATGTGTTCGGAAAAATTGACAGCGCATCTACATACGGAACCCTCCCCGGAAGAGAACTGCTGGACAAGGCAATCGTCAGTAGCAGCGGATCTTCCTTCGCACAGTTTATCAAGGCTCTGAATGCGACCGACTGGGTAAGACAGGGCCATGACCACTACGCTGCCCACACCTCCGGCAAGTGTCCGTACTGTCAGCAGGCATTGCCCGAAGGTTTTGAAGATGAAATCGCCACGTGTTTCGATGCACAGTATCAGCAGGACGTTGCTGACCTCCGGGAATTCGAGTCTGTCTATAAAAGAGAAACCGCTGCTATCCTTGAAAAGCTGACCGGCAATATGCAGGATGTACTGCCTACGGTCGACCTTGGCGAATACAAGGACAAGCTGGCACTCTTGGAGAGTAAAATTAATATCAACATCCAGCGCATTGAAAGCAAAATCAAGGAACCGACCTCTATCATCGCGTTGGAGGATACAGATTCTATTCTCCTCGACCTGGGACAGATTATTGATGAAATCAACCGACAGATTATGACGAACAACAGCATCGTCAACGACAAGCGGAAAAAGCAGGAGCAGTGCAGACATGAAGTCTGGGAAATGATTGCATTTCTCCTTAAAGATCAGATTGCTGATTACAAGGCAGCTATCGCAGGATTTGACTGTGACATCAAGGGTCTGGAAGAATCTATAAAAAATGCCAGAGCTGACTGGCGCCGCATCATGGGAGAAATTCAGGAACTCAATAAGCAGGGTGTCAATACCGAGGAGGCCATTGAGAGCATCAACAATCTGCTCCGGGATTCCGGCTTCCAGGGTTTTGAACTGAAGCCCAAAGCAGGAGTCAAAGACACCTATGAGGTAATCCGCCCCAATGGCGAAGTGGCGACCAGGCTGAGTGAGGGCGAACGCAACTTTATCGCATTCCTGTATTTCTATCAGCTGGTTCGTGGTAATGGTAAGGTCGGTAGCACCACCACACACGGAAGCCTCGAAGGAACTCCGGAAGGCACCGATACCCGCGACAAAATCGTTGTCATTGATGACCCTGTATCCAGCATGGACAGCAACGCTCTCTTTATCGTCAGTTCCA
>CAVIKO010000035.1:0-19820 GCA_963643035.1 bacterium | reverse complement strand
ATTCCAAGCAGACCGATGTGACCCCGGTTACTTTGAAGCAGGCTGAATACAACACCACGACAGCGACAATGCCGAGCAACTGGAATGCGCTCACCTACGTTGACAACAATGACACGCAGATCATGAACTACATCACTGGTCAGTTCTTTGAATATGACTACAAGTTCCAGGACGATCAGAAGTACAATGATGACGGCTCTGTCAACAAGGCTGCCATCGTTCCCGGTGCATACACCACCAATTACTCCGCGGCGACAAAGCTTGAGGATGTAACCTCTTCCGTTGATGCCAAGTGGGGGTATACAGATGCCCAGAAGCAAGAAGGCGGCTACGCTTGGAAGATTACTTTCCGCGATGACCTGAAGTGGGACGATGGCACTGAAATCAAAGCGGCTGACTTCGTATACTCCATGCAGCAGCAGCTTGACCCTGCTTTCATGAACTACAGAGCAAACACCTACTACGATACGCTCAAAATCAAGAATTCCAAGGCTTACTTCTTCCAGAATCAGGAAGGAACCTACGAATCTGTTTCGAGCCAGGGCTATGAGAACAATGAAGCAGCTGTCGCAGACGGTAAGGTTGTATACGTCAATGTATATGATCTCTGGGGCGCTGAAGGCTATGTAGATGCCGACGGCAACGCCTGCCCTGAATGGGTACCCTACAACGATGAAGTTGTATACGATACGGAAAATGCGTGGGCGACCGGTACTGCAGAAGATGCTTTCACTGGTGCAGACCTTTGGGCAGCATACGGTGCTTCTTACCTGGAAGTCGGCGCTGACTACGAATCCTGCGCAAGCATCTATGTAGAGAACACCGAGCGTGACGTCCAGTGGGAAAATGTCGGTATTTATTCCATCGACGATGAAAACGCTATCGTTGTCTGCCTCGACAAGGCGTACAAGTTCCTGCACGACGACGGTTCTCTCTCCTACCTTGCTGCATACTATATGCAGAACCTTCCCCTTGTTCACAAGGAAAAGTATGAGGCATCCAAGATCGAGCCCGCAAACGGTGCAACTCTCTGGACCACAAACTATAACTCTTCTCTTGAATCCACCGCAAGCTGGGGCCCCTACAAGCTCACTGAGTTTGAAGCAGGTTCTCACTACAAGCTCGTCAAGAACGAGAACTGGTACGGCTGGAACATGGAAGACTACAAGAACCAGTACAACATTACCGCTATCAACTGCCGGAAGGTTGAGGAATGGTCCACCAGATGGATGGGCTTCCTGAACGGCAGCTACGATGATGCAACCCTCGCTACCGAGAACGCAGCAGAGTATGTTGACTCCAAGTATGTCAACTATTCTTCTACCGGAACCGGTACATTCGGTATGCAGCTTTTCAGCGATCTGAATGTACTCAAGACAAGTGAGAACAACAACGGTATTCTTGCTATCGACGCGTTCAGACAGGCATTCAACCTCGGACTCAACAGAAGCGACATCGTTGAAAAGATCTGGCCGGGAACCGCAATTCCTTGCTTCGGCCTTATCAACTCCGCATACTACTACGATATTGAAAACGCTCCTACTCTTGAAGACGGCGGTCAGTACCGTAACACCACGCAGGCAAAAGAGGGCGTTCTCCGCGCTTACGGCTTCACACAGGGCGACGATGGCAAGTGGAGCTCCGGCGACCTCCAGAACCTTGAACTCGACGAAGCATATAGCTCCCTCACCGGTTACAATCCTACTCTTGCAAAAGAGAAGATGGCTGAGGCTGTCAAGGAGCTTACCGAAAACGCTGACACCTACGGCTACGATGCAAGCAAGAATATCACTCTTGTTTACGGTTCTTCCGTAGATAACGACAAGCAGAGATTCAGAGCAAACTATCTCCAGGACGTTCTTGATGAACTTACCGTGGGAACCGCTCTTGAAGACAAGATCGATGTTGTATTCGATGCATCCGCAGGTTCCGAGTGGGCAAATGCATTCAGAACCGGTAAGACCCAGATCGGTTTCGGTTACGGTTTCTCCGGCAACGCGTTCAACCCGTTCGACATCGTTGGTGCGTTCGTTAACCCCGATGATGATCTCAACTACCATATGTACTGGGATACCTCCGCTATCGACTTGACCCTCACAATGCCGGCAGGTGATTACGAGGGCGCAGGTGAGACCATCACCATGAGCGTTCAGAACTGGTACTTCTGCCTCAATGGTCTTGCCGAGAGCGAAAAGGCAGCCAAGACCTACAACTGGGATGCAGGTTATGCTCCTGTTGAAGCAAGACTTATGATCCTCTCTGCTTTGGAAGAGCTCACCATTAAGGAAAGCCGCTCTGTAATGCTCATTGCGGAATCCGGCGGTGACTTCCTTGGCGCCAAGTTCTCTTACATCACCGATGTTGAGAATGTGTTCATGGGCTTCGGCGGTATCAGATACATCGAAGTCAACTACACAGACGCTGAGTGGACGGAATATGTAAAGGCTAACAACAACGACCTTACCGAGGAGTACAAAAAGTCTGAGTAATTCTGTGAGGGGTGTTCCATACATTCTGACCAGGATTCCCTGATGCCAAGTGATCAGCGGTGAGCCAAACGCTCACCGCTGATTTGTGCATATTCGCGGGTTGCTTACAAGTCCATCCGATTCTATGCAAAAATACCTTTTGCAGATCCGGAAAAGCGGCTGCGAAACATAGGAAACCTCTGATTTCGGTTATTTTTGCGGAGGTTCCTTTGAAAATCCCGGCGGACAATAGTTGCCGCCGAAATCATCTTCAAAACAACTTTACTTTTTGCGCTGCGGCTGTTATTGCGCAGAGAGTGTACGCGGGGCGTTGCGCGCTGACGCGCGTATTATGAGACTCGAAAGCTACGAATTGGGAAACAACAAAACAGAGGAGAAATACCCATGTATATGTTTAAATATGTTGTGAAACGTCTGGGCTTGATGTTTTTCACATTTATAATCATCTTCACGATGTGTTTTGTGCTTATCAAGCTTCTGCCCATCCCCACAAATGTTCTTCCGGGTCAGGACCCTGAGATAATCATGAAAACACTTGAGGGGAGAGGCTGGATTACAAATATCCAAAAAGGGGAAAACGGCGTTTATAATTACGACCGTGTCCCGATCATGCTCCAATACGGAAACTACATCAAAAGAGTGCTTACCAAGGGCGACTTCGGTATTGCCACTACGTATGGTGAGTATCTCAACATGAATCTGAAGGATGTGTTTGTCAGCCATCTTCCTCCGACAGTACTGATCAACATTTATTCCACCCTTATCGGAGTGCCGATCGGACTTGGACTTGGTATTTTGGCTGCGCTGAAGAAGAACAAGTGGCAGGATCAGCTGATCAATGTGATCATTATCCTGCTGATTTCGGTCCCCGCAATCGTACTGGCCCTTCTGATACAGTATGTGTTCTGCTTCAAACTCGGCTGGTTCCCGATTACAATGTCAACCAGTAAAGAGTACTTCACATGGCCGGTGTTCCGTTCCATGCTTCCGGCGGTATTCTCGCTGTGTCTCGGTTCGATTGCCAGTTACGCACGGTACACGCGCGCGGAGCTTTCAGAGGTTCTGACGGGCGAATTTATGCTGCTTGCAAGAACCAAGGGACTTACAAAGCGTCAGGCGATTTTCCGCCATGCAATGCGCAACTCTATGGTTGTTATATTCCCGTCGATTCTGAGCGAATTTGTATCGGTTCTTTCCGGCTCGCTCATCATCGAGAAAATGTTTGGAATCAACGGTGTCGGCGGACTTTACCTCAACTCTATTACATTCCAGGATTACGACTTTTTCATGCTGCTGTCCGGTTTCTATACGCTTGTCAGCCTGACGGCAGGTATTGTCATTGATATCAGCTACGGATTCATCGACCCGAGAATCAGAATGGGGGCGAAATAAAGATGGCACAGAATCAAGTAAACGCTGTTCCGGATATCCCTGCGGACAAGTTTCAATTTGCGACCGGACGGGACCTCAAGCACGACAGCAAGTTCGATACCAAGCCGATCAGTTACTTTCAGGGCGCGTTCAAACGCTTCTGCAAGAATAAAGGCGCGGTTGTCGGCGGCATTGTGATAGCGATCCTGGTGCTTTTCGCGATCATTGCACCGTTCTTTACCCCCTTTAAACCGGCATACTACGATATGGTGTATTCGTATGTAACTCCCAAGTCAAAGCTTTTTGTTAACAGCGGAATAGATTTCTGGGACGGCTGCAAGACAAAAAAGACCAATTACCTCGGTTACATAAAAGATGTGGCAATCGCTGCGGAAACCGGCAGAGAAGTCATCAAGCGCGGGGAATATACCGTGAGCGAGGACGGCTCTAACTATACCTATCGTTACGATACCTATTATGGAGTCGGTTTCGGAAAATACAAGATTATTTCTCAGGAAGAATTCGACAACATTCAGGCATATCAGAATGAAACCGGCAGACAGATTCTTTACCCCATCGTAAAATCGACAGACAGACCTACGCTTGAAAAGAACAAGTACGACGCGAATATCTACTATAAGGTAGAGGATCTGAATGCATCAACTGTCCGGCCCAAGCTGGATTATGAAGGAAATATCATTCCCAACTACTGGAAATACGAAGCGGACTCGCCATCTTCCCTGATACCGGAGTACAATTCCCTCAGAATAGAGGGCGAGAACGGTATTGTCGAAAACGGCACGACCTACTACTACGCATATGGCAGAAGAGTGGACGGCGGCATTGAGATCCGGGCGGAATACTACGAGTATTACATCTATACGCATACGCAGGTAAAGAAAGACGGTATTGATGAGCCGTATTTTGTCTTCGGAACGACCGATACAGGAAAGGATATCTTTGCCTGCCTTGCATACGGTGCAAGATTCTCGTTCGTGTTTGCTACCATCGTTGTGGCGATCAACTTTGTCGTCGGTGTTATCTGGGGCTCCATTTCCGGATACTTCGGCGGAAAGGTCGACCTCATTATGGAGAGAATTTCCGATATCCTCGGTGCTGTTCCGACGATCATCGTTATAACGCTTCTGAAATATCACATGGGAGCATCGAGCCAGGCGCTTGTATTGTTTATCTCGTTCTTTATGACGGGATGGATCGGTATGGCGAGCAGGACGCGAATGCAGTTCTACCGCTTCAAAAATCAGGAGTATGTCCTTGCGGCAAGGACCCTCGGCGCCAGCGACTCGAGAATCATGTTCAAACATATTTTCCCGAACGGCCTCGGCACCATTGTAACAAGCGTTGCTCTGGTTATCCCCGCGATGATATACTCGGAGACCAACCTGTCCTATCTGGGAATTATCAACCTTGAGGCAGGAAACACCACCAGTGTCGGTACCCTTATTGCGGCAGGTCAGAAATCCATCATGGCAGGCGCAGCATATGTGGCATTTTTCCCCTGCCTGTTCCTTGTTCTGTTAATGCTCAGCTTTAACCTGTTCGGTAACGGTTTGCGCGATGCGTTGAACCCGTCGCTCAGAGGCTCGGAGGATTGAGGATGAATAAAGAAATCAAGCTATCGGTCAATAATCTGAAGGTCAGCTTCCGCACGGACGCGGGGAAGGTACAGGCGGTACGTGATATCTCGTTCAATCTGTACAAGGGAGAGACGCTTGCTATCGTCGGAGAATCCGGCTCGGGCAAATCCGTTACATCCAAAGCGATTATGGGAATTTCTGCGGTGAACTCGATTTATGAGGGCGGAGAAATTCTTTACGACGGCCGGGATCTTCTGCGCATTCCGGAAGAGGAAATGCACAAGCTCCGCGGAGACAAGATCGCAATGATTTTCCAGGATCCATTATCCGCGCTCAATCCCATCATGCGAATCGGCAAGCAGATCACAGAGGCAATGCTCCTCAAAAACAAGGCGAACCGCAAGGAAGGCCGCGAAGCTTTCAACAAACTGCTTGCTGTGCTGCAGGAGACGATAAAGACTGCTCTTTCCGAAAACAACGAGGAGAATATTTCGCTGAAAGAGGTTGAAAAGTACATCAAGACTTTTGATGATTTCAACATTCAGGCGATAAAGCTGGAGAACAGCTACAACGAGTCGCGCACGGCGGCAGAGGAAATGATCACGATCGTTGAGGACTTCCTCTTTCTTACCGAAAAGAAGCAGAAGGTTGATGTTGTCGGGACGCTGAACCGGATCATAAACTATCTGAAGCAGATCAGTGATAAGTATTTTGTGAGCGGATATGAAGAAACGCTGAAGTCTTACGCTGCATCGCTGTCCGGTGCTAAATCGCACGAAAGAGCAAAGCTGACGGTCGTAGACGTTACAAAAAAGCTGTTTGCGGGAAATGCATACAAGAACGAGGCCTCCCCCGAAACCGTTGAAATACTGAAACAGATAAAGACGACAGCCGAGGAGATGCTCGCGCGCACAAAGTACGATTTTTTCGGGATCGGTTACTATGTGTATAAGCATCCGAACGAGGATCTTTCCAAGATACCTGCTTCCGAGGCAAATGAAATGGCTTATAAATTCCTCAACGAGGACTTTATGGAGACATTCATGCGATATGAAAAGATCGCGGTGCGGTATTCGCAAGGCAAGACACTTGAGAACAAGAAAAAAGCTGTCGAAGAGCTGAGTGCTGCGAAAGACTTCTTCAAGACGGGCAAATTTACCTCTCAGGAGGCAACCGAGCTTGCAAAGAATCTGAATAAGAGCGTTCTTGCGGCTATCGATCCCCTGGTTGTGACCAAGGACAGCGTTGCCTATACCTTCGGAGGAGCGCTTGACAGAGAGATCGAAAAGTACTTCTTCTATCTGAAGAACAATCCCAAGGAGGAAGCCCGCTTTGCGCGTCAAACTGCAAAGAGAGAGGCCATGCTCGCAAAGGGAAAGAAGGGCAAGAAGGTTAACTGGAAGATTATTCCGAAGTCGGTGGTGGAACCGGAGGATCAGATCCATATTATTATTTCGGTTCTTAACCATGTGATCGACAAGTTTGAGGCGGATATTCAGAACGATGACAAGGTCGATTTGGACAAGAGATGCGTTGAGATCATCGACTATCTCAAGGAAAAGGCTTCTCAGGTCGTCTATAAGCTCACGAAGCGTATAGCAAAAGAACGGGCCATCAAGCTCATGGAAGAGGTCGGTATTCCTGAGGCGAGACTCCGCTTCAGACAGTATCCGTTTGAATTTTCCGGCGGTATGCGCCAGCGTATCGTTATTGCAATCGCGCTTTCGGCTAACCCCGATATTCTGATATGCGACGAGCCTACCACCGCGCTTGATGTTACCATTCAAGCACAGATCCTTGAACTGATCAACCGCTTGAAGCGCGAACGTAACCTTTCCATTATCTTCATCACGCACGATCTCGGCGTCGTTGCGAACATGGCGGACAGAATTGCCGTTATGTACGCAGGTAAGATAGTGGAGTACGGCACTGCTGAAGAGGTGTTCTACAATCCTCAGCATCCCTACACATGGGCGCTGCTTTCCTCCATGCCGGATCTTGACACCAACGAGAAGCTTGATGCTATCCCCGGTACTCCTCCGAATATGATATATCCGCCTGTCGGAGATGCGTTTGCGGAGAGAAACAAGTACGCAATGGAGATAGATTTTGAAATGCAGCCCCCTATGTTCCAGGTTTCCCCCACGCACTATGCCGCAACATGGCTGCTTCACCCCAATGCGCCCAAAGTAGAGATTCCGAAAATCATTACCGAGCGCATCAAACGAATGAAGGAAAGAGGAGGCAATTATGGAGAACAATAATGAAGTATTATTGAAAGTTGATCATCTTTGCCAGTATTTCCGGATGGGGCACAAGGATCTCAAAGCGGTTGACGATGTCAGCTTTGAGATCAAAAAAGGGGAGGCGTTCGGCCTTGTCGGAGAGTCTGGCTGCGGGAAGACCACAACCGGCCGCTCGATTATCAAGCTGTATGACATCACCTCCGGCACTATATACTTCAAAGGTCAGAAGATCAGCGCGGGAACGCGTTCTTACAAGGACACAATCGTAAAAGCCCGTTCAGAAGCCAAGGAAAAGATCAAAACGCTTCGTTCGGAAAAAAACGTCAGCAGCGAAAGAGCAGCCGAAATCCGTGCTGAGATCGAAAAGATAAGCAGCGAACTGCGCGCCACGGTTGCCGAAAACAAAGCGAAGATCAGAGAAGCAAAGGTCGATTGCAAAGAAGTTGACAAGCGCTATTCGGCATCCCGTACAGAGGCGCTTCATGCAGAATATGCCGAGAAACTCCGTGCCGCAGGAAACGATCATGCGGCAGTCAGGGCGCTTGACATAGAGTATAAGCAAAAATACCGTGTCGCGAAGAAAAGCAAGCTGATCACAGAGATCCAGATGATATTCCAGGATCCCATCGCCTCGCTTGACCCCCGTATGACAGTTCGTGAGATCATTGCCGAGGGCCTTGTCATCAACGGTATGACCGACAAGGAACTGATCAATCAGAAGGTTTACGACATTCTTGAAACCGTTGGCCTTGTCCGTGAACACGCGGATCGTTATCCTCACGAGTTTTCAGGCGGTCAGCGTCAGCGTATCGGGATCGCAAGAGCCGTGATCATGCAGCCTGAAATGATCATCGCTGATGAGCCTATCTCGGCGCTTGACGTATCCATTCAGGCGCAGGTTATAAACCTGTTGAACGATCTCCGCGAGAGCCTGGGACTCACGATCATGTTCATTGCGCACGACCTGTCCGTCGTCAAATACTTCTCGGACAGAATCGGCGTTATGTACTTCGGTAAGATGGTGGAGCTTGCAGATTCCGATGAGCTGTTCAGAAATCCGCTGCACCCCTATACAAGATCCCTGCTGTCGGCCATTCCGCTGCCTGACCCTGTATATGAGAAACAGCGCACGAGAATCACCTACAATCCTCTGGCGGAGCATGATTACTCGGTTGATCAGCCTTCCTTCCGCGAGATCTCTCCCGGTCACTTTGTCTATTGCAACGACGCAGAGGAAAAGAAGTACAAAGAGGCGGTTAAATAACAGGACAGGCGGTTGAGCCATGAAAAAGGAAAACAAAGCTTTATTGTTAAAGTATATCACCTGCTTTGCGGTCGCGTCTCTTATCACGGTCGCAGTGTTCTGGTCCAAAGGCTTTTTCTCTCATACGGTTGCCGTGAATATTCAGATTCTGGCTGACGGATTCTTCGTCTCCGGAATTCTGATGACGATGTTTGCGGGAATGATGTTTATCAGCAGCGAAGGCGCGCTGATTGGAATCGGATTCGTTCTGAGAAACGTGTTTCTGGCGTTCATTCCTATGGGCAGACTGAAACACGAGATGTACAAGGATTACCGCGAGAGAAAGCTCAAAGAGATGAAAAAACCAAAAGACAGGTGCATTCTTCTGACAGGTCTGTTGTTTCTTTTCGTCGGAGTTGTTTTCAACGTTATCTGGTACGTGAATTTCTATAATATCGTCTGATCAACCGATCGGATACCGTACAAAACGGATACCTAAAAGTCAAAGAAGGTATCCGTTTTTTATATGCAGCAGATTCACCCGCAGTATACACAGATCGACACACTCGTTTCCGGAAAAAGAAACTCCTGCGACAGCGAGGAAGGTACTGTACCGTCTTCTGCAGTGGAATCCGTATTATTTTCAGATTTTTTGGCCATATCTCTTTCCATCGCAGGGCGCGTAGGGGAGAATCCATCGGAAAACTCTTCCCTTTTGTACCTTTTTGTGTTATACTGTAGGAAAACGCACAGGGGGAACACCTATGAAAATCCGTGTCAAGCCGATGACGCCGGAAAAATTTCTTGCGCTGCCGGTGCCGCTGCACAGGAAACCGGGGAAGCCATCGATCGTATTCCGCACATTCATGAAAGCGGCGGCGGTTCCGGAACTGCACGCCGTCCATTTCCGGTGTCGCAGGATCGGTATGGAAAAGATCACACAGGGTACGCCATGCCTCTATCTTATGAACCATTCGAGCTTTATTGATTTAAAAATCATAGCATCCCTATTGTATCCCGCACCGTTTCAGATCGTATGCACCTCGGATGGCTTTGTTGGGAAGGAACGATTGATGCGTTCTCTCGGCTGCATTCCGACACGAAAATTCACCTCGGATGCCGTTCTTGTCCGTGATATGGCGCACGCGCTGCGGAAAAATCATGCGTCTGTGGTGCTGTATCCCGAGGCGAGTTACTCCTTTGACGGCACTGCAACGCCGCTTCCGGATACGATTGGACCGCTGTGCAAAAGAATGCGTGTGCCGGTGGTGATGATCCGAACCTATGGGGCGTTTGCCAGAGATCCGCTTTACAACGGATTACGGCTGCGCATGGTTCCGGTGACGGCGGAGATGACGTGCCTGTACACCGCGGAGGAGCTGCAATCTGCAAGCGCGTCGGAGGTGCAGGAGCGGATCGAACAGTTTTTCACCTTCGACCATTTCCGTTGGCAACGCGAGACGAACACGGCAATCACGGAGCCGTTCCGTGCCGAGGGACTGGAGCGGGTGCTGTACAAATGCAGGAGCTGCGGAATCGAGGGAACAATGCACGGACACGGCGTTACGATCACATGCGATCGCTGCGGCGCGGCTTGGGAGATGGACGAATACGGCACGCTGCACCGGGGAGGGGAGGAAATCTGGATTCCGCAGTGGTACGCGTGGGAGCGTGAGGAGGTACGGCGGGAGCTTGTCGAGGGCAGCTACAGACTGGACGTCCCGGTTCGTGTGTGCGGGATGCGGGATTTCCGCGCCATCTATGACCTGGGCAGCGGTCGGCTGACGCATGACAGCGACGGTTTTCATCTGACCTGCGGTGTCATCGACTGTTGCCAGAAGCCATGCGCCTCCTACAGCCTGTATGCGGATTATTTTTGGTACGAGCTGGGCGACATGATCTGCATCTCTGACCGAGACAGTCTATACTATTGTTTTCCGCAGATCGAAACCCCGGTAGCGAAGGCGCGCCTTGCCGCCGAGGAGCTGTACAAGCTGTGCCGCTCCCGTATACTGCATGGATAAGCTCTATCTGCGCGGTGATTCACCCGTTCTGTTCCGGCAGCGTTGATTACCGCATCACGGCATCGTGGGACGATGGTATCGTGGGACGATGGTATCGTGGGACGATGGCATCGTGCTGCACTGGCTCGTGTGAAACACGCGATCGACCTTCTTGTCCCACCGCATCGGACACTCCCGTCCACGGGAACGCATACGATTGCTGTCGCGCCGATCTGTCTTCACGGATAGGCAGGCATCCATGCAAAAAAAGCCGCGACCGGATCCTTATCGGATACGACTGCGGCATATTTTTTGTTGCGGGCGGATCAGTTGCCGTTCGCGAGGTTGTCTTCAAACGCAGCGACCACAGACGCCAGAGCAGATTCACCGGCGGACTTGGTGGACTGATAGTTCGATGCGAAATCGTTGGAGTTCGCGCTGATCATGTTGAGGAAGCATGCCGGCAGCGGATAAGAGCTCAGTGCGCTCTGGTATGCCAACGCAAACGGATGGTCGATTGTGGAGCGGATGATGTCCAGCACCTCCGCGTCCTCTTCGCCGGAGGAATACTTCACCTTCAGCGCCTCGTCAAACCAGACCGGGATCACCATCTCCGACGATTCGCGGCCGAGGAATTCAAGACATGTGAACACGAAATCAAGCTCCGATTCCGGTGTGGTCAGCAGTACCGCGCCCACTTCGGACGTGTCGTGCAGCGAGGAAATATAGCTTGTCTGGCTTTCGTCCAGCTTCGGATACGGAGACAGACCGATCGTCGTGTCGTAGTCGCGCATATTGCCAAAGTCAGATAAGCGCAGATAGCCCGCAAATACGGCGTTTCCGGAGCCGATCAGATCGCGCGTCACTGCCTGAAGGTCTTCATCGTCCCCCATCGACTGGAGCGTCAGATCGTTGTGATACAGCTCGTTGCACGCCTCCAGAACCTTTACGGAATGCTCGTTGTTGAAGTCAAAGGATACGGTGCCCGATTCATCGCGTTGGATATATTCCACGTCAAAGCCCGTCACAAGCGGCATCATCGGTCCCCATGCGCCCGGAGCGATGTAGCCGAGTACATCGGTGCGATCCCACTTGCCGTCACCGTTAACATCCACGGCGCAGTCCTGCATGACTGTAAGCATCACGTCCTTCGTGAACTTGCCATCCATGATCAGGTTGTGGAGATAGTCGGCATCGTTGTAGTTGTTCTCAATCAGATCGCGGTTGTAGTATAAAACGTGCGCCGACGCGAGAGAGTCCGCGAAATAGTCGCCCATCATCAGATACATCGCACCCGGCACCACCATCAGATCGTCCATGGCATCGCCGTACCAGTAGGAAGCGGTCAGATCGAGTTTGTCCGTCTTTGTGATATTGTGGAGCTGCCCCTTGATGGACGATTCCACAAGCCGGAACATATCGTTGATCATCACATCGTATACCCGGTCGCCCGCCATGATGAGCTGGTCGATCCCGGCGGGAATGTCGCTGTATGTCCATTCGCCCGGCGTGTAGGAGAGCTTCACATTCAAGCCTTCCTCCACCTTCGCGTTCCGGTTGTATACTGCGTCGTTTACGATTTCACCCGTCATTTCCCCGCTGCCCGCGATCAGGAAGTTTGCGTTCGTGGAGTCAAAGGAATCCGCGGAGGAGAAAATCGACAGCGTGGCGCCGCCGAAATCGTAGCCTGCGTAGGGATCCGCTTCCGTCTCTTCAACTGTGGCAGCTGTATCCGTGTCTGCGGTTGTTTCCGCATTTGTTTCGCTCGTCGTCTCTTCTTGGCTGCAGCTCATCGCCATCGGCGCGAGCGCAAGCAGAAGCGCAAGCAGTATTGCAATTCTCTTTTGCATAATCATTCATCCTTTCCATACCCGACAGAGCGACAAGTGTCACCCTGCCTTTGCAATAGTATACCGCAATTTTACAAGAATTACAAGCGGAAAAATGGGTATATTTTGAGAACGAAAAGCCCAGATTTTGTATATTTTTTTACAGATACGGATGGATGTGTGAGAAAAGAAAAAGGGACATGGCTAAAGCCATGTCCCTTGCACAGACCATATTCCTTGCGGGGCAGGGAAACGACTTGCGCCTACCGAGTGGGAATACCGTGCAGCTAACAGGTGGAGCGATCCATCCCACTCTCGAGAATTTCCTTGACAGGAAATTCTCCGACGGCAGGCTTAAATCATAGAGTGGGAATGCCGTGCAGTTGAACAGTGGCGCGATCCATCCCACTCTCGAGAATTTCCTTGACAGGAAATTCTCCGACGGCAGGCTTAAATCATAGAGTGGGAATGCCGTGCAGTTGAACAGTGGCGCGATCCATCCCACTCTCGAGAATTTCCTTGACAGGAAATTCTCCGACGGCAGGCTTAAATCATAGAGTGGGAATGCCGTGCAGTTGAACAGTGGCGCGATCCATCCCACTCTCGAGAATTTCCTTGACAGGAAATTCTCCGACGGCAGGCTTAAATCATAGAGTGGGAATGCCGTGCAGCTGAACAGTGGCGCGATCCATCCCGGTATAGCTGCAACTGTCGGGTCCCGTTTCTCAGAGGTTTATTCCATAGTGTCGTAGGCCGTATTCACCTCGGCGATTTTCTCGAGGGCTTTGGCTTCATTTTTCTCGTACATGGAGACAAAGTCTGTCTTTTTCTGCTGCATCATGGAGATGACCATCTCGTTGTATCCGCCGAACTGGTAGTACATGCCAATGTCAAAGAAGCGGCTCTTGAAGATGAGATCGAGCATCGCGGCGGATTCCTCGTCGCGGAAATACTTGCCCTTTAACGTCGTCTCGTAGTACGCCGGGGTGAGCAGCTTCTGCCCATTGTATGCCAGCGTCTCGATCACTGCACCCGTGCGCTCCTGATCCGCCGTTGTGATCGGTACGCAGATGTAGGACGTGCCGTAGGCGTGCATCGTGTTGCAGTAATCCTGCTGCGTCGCATCCCACTTCGGATACGGCAGAATGCCAAAGTCCGTGTCCATATCGCGGAACCAGCTTGCCGCCTTCAGATACCGCGTGTAGAAGAGACACCGGTTCTGCGTGAAGATTGTGTGTACCTCATCGTCCGTCGCGCCGCCGAGGAAGTACGCCATCGGCTCCGTGTTCATCGTCAGCCAGCGCGTCAGCACATCCACGTTCGTCTCTGTGTTCAGCGTCAGATTGATGTGTCCCTCCTCGTCGATTGTCGCGCATTTGCCGCCGGAGGAGTGGAGCATCCCGATTACGGAATCCTGCCAGATGAGCACCCCGTAGCGATCCTCTAAATCCTTCTTCCCGTCACCGTTCAGATCGGACGTCACGCTGTTCCCCATCTCGTAGAATTTGTCGAACGTCCATTCGTTGTTCGCCACCAATTCATAGGGATTGTCGAGTGCGAAATCCTCTACCACCTGCTTGTTGAACAGGAAGCAGTACGTGCAGTCGTTGTCCAGAATCTGAATGTCTCCTGTTGAGAAGAACATCTTTCCCCGGATCGACAGATGCTCGTTCGCCTTCTGATCCCACCAGGAGCGCGATAACTCCACGCTTGGCATCTGGTTTAAGTCGATCAGCCGACCGTTATAGGAAAGTGTACATACATCGTAGCATCCGATGGAGCCGAAATCATAGTCGCTCGTGCCCGCCATCACCATGTTGTTGATAAGCTTGTAACCGGCTCCCGTGCCGCCCGATGCCGCGTTAGACTGGTTATCCACCTGGATCGTCACGTTCAACAGATCCTCCGTCGTCTTGTTCACGTTGAAGCGCGCGTCGTTGATTGCTTCTCCGGTCAGCTCCTCTGCGATGAAGTCGTCAAATTCCCAGTTGCCGGCAAGCAGAATGTTTATCTGTGCGCCGCTGTAGTCCGTCTTTTGTACGCCGAACGGTTCCTCCGTCTCGGTGGCGGATTCCGTCTCCGTTTCCATCTCCGTGTTTGTATTCGTTCCGGTCGTTTCCGTATTCGTTCCCGCACCGCATCCGACCAGCAGCAGCGCTGCAAGCAGTGCCGCAAGGATATTTTTCGTACCGTATTGCATTTTTCTTCTCCTGTGTCGTATTTCCGGGGGGAAAAAATCTCCACTCCCCATCTTCATAGAATATTATACAGAAATTCACGCCGAATTACAAGTGGCTTTCTGTAATAGTGACGTATGTTGTTTGAAAAAACGGATAACGTGGGGAGAATCTCACTCTCCGGTCTCGAGCTTATCGAGATCCGTGTAGAATTTGGTCAGCGCCTTGGTCGCGGACGGCTCCTGCTTGGCATATATCGAGGCGAAATCCGTCTTGCTCGACAGTACGATTTTGGACGGTGTGTACAGCAGCTCGGTGATGGCACTGCTCATGCTGGAGAGGAATACGCCCGGTTCATACGCGATGGTGTCAAAAAGAATATCGAGCATCGCGACCGTGTCCGTGTCCCGCGCCAGTTTGCCGGCGAGCAGCACATCGTAATACGCCGGAATGACCGTTTCGCCGGATTCAAACGCCAAAAGCTCCATAACGGCACCCACGAGGTCCGGGTTCTGGATCGATGCGGGAACACCCATCAGACCGCCCCAGTCGAGGGAGACGTAATTCTCCTGCGCTTCGTCCAATTTCGGCGCGGGCAGGATCCCGATGGTCACCTCGGCTTCCCGGAACATCGACGCCTCGGAAATCGCGCCCAGACGGAAGAGCATCCTGCCGGATGTGAACGGGAACTGCGCCTCCTCGTCCTCCTTCGACGGTTTGTAATAGATAGATTTGTCCGCGAGCTTCGTCAGCTTTTCCACAATGGAATACATTCGATCCGTGTTCATGTCGATGATGACCTGTCCGTTTCCATCTCGGCCGGTCACAAACTGGTTCGCACCGGTCATGAGGCAGATGTACTTGGAGTCCTCGTTCGCTGTGACACCGAAAATATCCGCATCGGTGTGCTTGCCGTCGCCGTCCAGATCGCGTGAGACCGCTGTCGCCATTTCCACAAAGCGGTCGAGCGTCCATTTGCCCTCGTACACGAGCTGATACGGATCGTCAAAGCCGTTTTCTACAATCATGTCCTTGTTGAAGAATACGGCGTAGGGACACGGGATCATGTAGTCGGATACGCCGTAATAGGTGTTTTGACCAAGACGGAGCGCATCCATCATGGGACGGTTCCACCAGTCTGCGGTGTAATCGACGTAGGGTAAGTCGTCATAATTGTAGAGATAGCCGCCCGTCATCATGTCCGCAACCCCGGAAATGCAGTGGAGAAGCACCATCTGGTATACGTCGTCTCCGGAGGTGATGGATTTCTTCGCTTCCGTCACCACATCGTCGATATAGCCGGGCGAATACTGTGTGATGGAGACGTTGAGGGTATCCTCCACGCGCGCTTTTCGATTGAAAATCGCGTCGTTCATGGCATCTCCGTTTGCTTCGTCGGCAAAGAAGTAGTACTTGTATCCCTGCCACTCCGGATACGCGACGTGGAAGTTCGCGCCTGCAAAATCCAGCGTGTCCGGTATGTTGTGGTGCGGTTTTGTCTCCTCTTCCGTGACAGTTTCCGCCGCCGAATCAGTCAAAGCCTCTGTTTCCGTCCCCGTTTCTGTCGTCCCCTGTCCGCACGCGGTATACGACAGCAGCAAGGTGATCAGTAATAGTGACGCTTGTAGTTTTTTCATAGAAACAATCTCCTCTGTTTGATATATATGAAATAACGAACGACAATGTAAGGAAAGTATAGCATATTTCTTCCCGATATGCAAGAGGGAAATGCAGAAAAATATCTGTTTTCACAGCCGTAGGCAACGGTTAAGTCTAAAGAGTGGGACGGATCGCTCCACTGTTCGACTGCACAGTATTCCCATTTTGCTGTCAAACCAAACCTTGGAGAATTTCCTGTCAAGGAAATTCTCGAGAGTGGGACGGATCGCTCCACTGTTCGACTGCACAGTATTCCCACTCCATAATAAATATTTTCCGGATTTGCAATCGGCGGCTGGCGGAATCATGGAAAATGCACGGCTTTCTTGACAGGTGCGACAGGGTATGCTATAATGGGAAAAACAGCTTAGGCTCCTCTGAATAAATAACCTTCAATCAGAGGTTTCCTGATTCAGCGCATCCCTACATATTTACGGATTTACGGAGGGCTATTTCGTATGAACCAAACGTATTACATCGATTCTCTGCTGGGCTGTGATGACAATCCGGGGCTGACTCCTTCCGCGCCGTGGCGTACGCTGGAGAAGGTAAGCGCGACGGTGTTTGCACCCGGCGACCGCATTCTCTTCCGTGCGGATCGGACGTATAAGGGACAGCTGTGGCCGAAAGGGAGCGGGACGGCGGAGCATCCGATACGCATCGGGCGTTACGGCGAGGGCAGCAAGCCTGTGATAGACGGCGGCGGTTCCCACGGTACGGTGGAGGGACACTACGTGGACGGCGCGGCGGTGCTGTTGTTCAATCAGGAGTATTGGGAAATCGAGGACCTGGATGTCACCAATAACAATCCGTACTTTAAGCAGGGCTTCACGTATTTCACCCCCGACGGGGAGCGGAATGTGATGAATCCGTCGCCGCGAAACCGGTATCGTTACGGTGTTCTGATTCGCTGGGACAATTACGGAACGGGACGGCATGTGCATCTCAAAAGGCTGGACATACACGATATCAACGGCGAGATGAAGCGTTTTGTAGCGGAGGGCATACTGGTTTCCTGCAGCGGTGCGGAGGGAGCCGATCTTTCCGTCGCGCCGACAAAGGGGCTTGTGCCGACGAACTTTGACGATGTTCTCATCGAGGACTGCGTGATTACCCGTATCGACAGAACCGGCATTTCCGTATTCAGTCAATGGGCGGGCGAAAGAAACTGCGATGTGGATTATTACGGCGATCTGACGAAAACGCAAAACTTCTACCACATCACGGTCGGTCCATGGAAGGGAAGCACGGGACTTGTGATTCGCGGGTGCCGCATTTCGTGGACGGCGGGCGATGCCATTATTGTAAACACCACAATCGGTGCGCTGATCGAGCATAACTATGTGGAGCATGCCTGTTATGAGATGCGGATCGGTGCGAACGCCGCCGTCTGGCCGCACAACGCAGACGGTACGGTCATACAATACAATGAGGTTTGCCATACCCACGGCGTTGCCGACGGGCAGCCGTTTGATATCGATCTTGGCTGTCACGATACGATCCTCCAGTATAACTATACGCATGACAACGAGGGCGGGTTCCTATTAATCATGTACAACACCCGGAACAACGTAATCCGGTACAATATCAGCAAAAACGACTGCAACGGACTCATTTGGATTCATGAAAACGAAGGCACCCATTTTTACAACAATACCTTTTACATGGGTATGGAGGAGGTAAGTCCGTTCCGCGGACCGTATGACTGCCAACGGTGGACGTTTACAAACAACATTTTCTGCTTCCGTGTTCCGACACAGATCGAGTGGAAGGAGGGTGCGGACTATCGTGCAAACTGCTATATGAACGTCAATGCACCGCACGATCCCGAGGCTGTAGTAGGCGATCCGGGCTTTGCAGATCCGGAGCACGGCGACTTCCGACTCACGGCTGCCTCGCCTTGCGCGGATCGCGGAGAACAGATACCGGACAACGGGGGACTCGACTATTTCGGACACGCACTCCAGACACCCTTCATCGGCGCGGTGCAGTGTTGACGCAAAAGCGCGATTTATGCAGATTTCCTCAGTAAATCCCTTGACAAGTGGGGGGGATTGCGGTATAATATTCTTTGGCATATTCTATCCGAAACCGGGGAGCTTCAGGAAAAAGGAGGGGAATCACACATGAGAATCGATGTTACGGAGATTCTGAACGGACGCGTCAGTCGGCTGCCAATCCGGTACGACTTTTCTCCCGCGGACGCATGTACAGGTTCCGATGCCCCGCTGCTGCCTGAGGATGTCACGATCGGATCGGGCGGCGTTCATGTAGACGGCACCCTGCGCAGCGCAAACGGACTGCTCACACTGACGGCGGAGATTACGGCGGATTACAAGGTTCCGTGCGCCCGCTGTCTGACCCTCATTGACCGTACCGTGTCGTTTCCCATAGAGCGGGTCGTCCGCACGAACGGGAACATGGCAAAGAAGCGGGACAGTCACGTAACGGATGACGAATGGGACGGCGTGCTGGACGACGTTTTGACGCTCACGGACAATTTCCTCTGTCCCGATGGGGATATTCTGGAGGAGCTTGCCATTGCGCTGCCGTATTACGAGCTGTGCGAGCCGGACTGTCCGGGGTTGTGTCCAATCTGTGGCAAGCCCAAACGGAACGGCGATTGCGGCTGTGAAGCGAGAGCGGCGGAGGAAGCGAAAAAAGAAATAGATCCGCGCCTTGCAAAATTAAAAAAACTACTTGAAAATCCGGAATAGGTGTGCTATAATATAGTGTACTTGTGGATATACGACCTATTGTACCGAGGGAGGTGTGATCATGGCTGTACCGAAGAGAAAAACATCGAAGGCACGCAGAGACAGAAGACGTTCCAACGTCTGGAAACTCGACATGCCCGGCATGGTAAAGTGCTCTCACTGTGGTGAATACAATCTTGCGCATCGTGTATGCCGTAGTTGCGGTTACTATGACGGCAAGCAGGTTATTGCTACGAAGGAAGAGGCATAACACAAGAAAAAAAGACTGTCGCGATATGGCAACATATAGGCGACGGTCTTTTGTTTTTCCGGGACTTCGTCCCGGCTTTTTTATTTTTCTGACTTTGTCCGGGGGATATATGCACCGGATCGGTGCGGGATTTTTGCCTTGCGGCGCGTTCTTGTTATGCACCGGATCGGTGCGGGATTGTTGTCCCTCGCGGGGGCGCCTAAGAAGGATGAGGGCTCTGCCCTACACCCTTCTTAGG
>CAVIKO010000034.1:0-20391 GCA_963643035.1 bacterium | reverse complement strand
GTATATTACCATTTAATGAAGTGTATAGTCAATTCTATAAAATAAATGAAACAAAAAAATTCAACCCACAATTTAATTTAAATATTCGAAAACAGTTAAAAAAATAAAACGAACTCAACTGAATTCGTTTTATTGGTGCGAGTAAGTGGATTTGAACCACCACGACTGTTAGATCAAGGGATTTTAAGTCCCTCGCGTCTGCCTATTCCGCCATACTCGCAAACGTCAATTTAATTTAGATGCTTTGGAGGCACCTCCCAGATTCGGACTGGGGAATAAAGCTTTTGCAGAGCTTTGCCTTACCGCTTGGCCAAGGTGCCACTCTATTACATCTAGTGGAGCGGGAGACGAGATTCGGACTCGCGACATTCGCCTTGGCAAGGCGACGCTCTACCACTGAGCCACTCCCGCATCACTATGGTGGAAACAATAGGGATCGAACCTATGACCCTCTGCTTGTAAGGCAGATGCTCTCCCAGCTGAGCTATGCTTCCATCCATTGTGAAGAACCTCCAAGAAACCTATGCGAAGCAAACGAGAATTTGTTTGTTTCGATTGTTTTTCGGTTGGGCTCTCAACGTATAAGATTATACCACGGCGCGCGGGATTTGTCAATACCCTTTTTCAATTTTTTTTAATTTTTTTGGATTTTTCTGTGCGTGTCCCCGTTTTTCCGAAAGGATACGGACGGGAGTGGCACCTATCTGGTATAGCAGGGTAGATCCCGCGCTGTCGCGGCACAAAATGTGCGTTTGTAATGCACAAAGGGATAAGCGAATCGATGGAACATGGCGGGCACCGTATCGTATCAATGCTGTTATACGGCGCTGTTCTATTTTTTGTCGAAGAGGATTCCCATTTCCAGACGAACTTCTCTATTGGATATGTCGCGGTTGGAGTAGCAGATCCGGTCAAAGCCGATGAGGGAAAGTCCCTCGTGCCGATAAAAATCGACGGCGTTCACATTGCAGGACTGCGTTTCCAGAATCAACGCGCGGCATCCGGTCAATTGTGCGCGTACCTTTGCATAGGACAGCAGCGTATGCCCATATCCATGCCTATGATATGTCGGCGAGACCCACAGTTCCGTGACGCGCATTCGATGCGACCACTCTTCTGCACAAATCTCAATCGCTCCGATCAGTTCCCCCGCGTCCGAGAGAATCCCATATGCCTCCGCTTTTTCCCAATACGGCTCGTAGAGCTTGTCCGGAAAATCATATTCCTCCGGCGTGTGCGTGATAGGCGCGGCAAGGGCGGTTTTGCGGATGCCGATCTGCCAGCCGTCTGTGGATTCCGTAAAATCCACCTCGTAGCAGGCGTTTGTGGTGTATCCGATCGGCAGAACATATCCTGTATACGACTCCGGCGGCAGATACACGACCGCGCGTCCGTCCTTGGTGTGTGCGACAGCGGTACATTCCATAGGATCGTTCCTTTCCTGTCAAGGAGAGAATATGGGTTTATTCTTTGCGTGTACTCGTGAGTGGATATTCGTCTCCGAGCGGGTACTCGCGCCCGAGCTGGCTATATTTCGCGCCGGCAAGCCGATTGTATGCGAGATATTCCACCTCTCCCGGCGAGGTCATAGCGCGGATTGCGGAAAGATTTTCCTCTGTATCCGTATAGCCGGGAATGAGCGGTGTACGCAGTCGATACGGGATTCCGGACTGCCGCAGCCACGCGATATTATTTAGGATCGGCCCATTCGACACGCCGGTATACTGCCGGTGCAGCGCGTCGTCCACAAGTTTAAGATCGCAGTAGACGAAATCACAACGCGCGGCGATCCGGCGAAAGACCTCCTGCGGTGCGTATCCGGCGGTTTCTATGGCACAATGAATTCCGTATGCGCCAAGCCGATCGAGCAGATCCGCGGCAAAATCCGGCTGTGCCAGCACCTCGCCGCCCGAGAGCGTGATCCCGCCGCCGCTCATATCGTATAATGCCTTGTCCCGCGCCAGTCTTTTGGCAAGCTCCGCAGCGTCCACAATCTCTCCGGCAACACGCAAAAGTCCCTTTGGACAGGCGTGCAGACACCGCTGATATGGCGCACAATCTGCGTGGGCGCAGGGGATCCGGCATCTGCCGCAATGGACGCAGCCGGATTTTTCCATAAGCTCGGGGTGCGGCGACTGTCCCTCAGGATTATGGCACCAGAGACAGCGCATCGGGCAGCCCTTCAGAAAAACCGTGGTTCTTACCCCGCCGCCGTCGTGAACCGCGAATTCCTTGATGTCGAAAATAACGCCGCGCATATCAGAGGGCGTACTCGTGCCGTGCGATTACGTGATCCTGATACGGCTTGTCCAACTCTACGAAATATGCGCTCCAGCCCCAGATCCGCACGATGAGATGCGCGTATTTTTCCGGATGCGCCTGCGCGTCGAGGAGGGTTTCCCGGCTTACGGAATTGAGCTGGAGTTGATGACCGCCGAGAGCGATATAATACCGCACCAGCGCGGAGAGCTTTTCTGCAGCATCCTCTGCTGTAAATACAGATGCGTCGAATTCTAGAGTGAGCGGCCCGCCGTTGATGGTGCGCGTGAGGTCAGGTTTTGTGAAGCTGCGGATCACGGAGACAGGACCGCCCGTTTTCGCGAATAGGGAGGGGGAATAATTGGTTGCAAAGGGTTCTCCGCGCCGTCTGCCGTCCGGGGACGCGCCGATCTCCGCTGCGTGCCACAGATAATACATTGCCGATCCGGTACCTGCACGCCAACTTCCGCCGCGGCAGTTTTTCCGGTCAGCAAGCGCGGTTGCAAAGATGTCGAGTAAAATCATCGCCCATTCCTCCGCGCTCTCGCCGTTTTCCGCACCCATTTTCGGAGCTTCACAGCGCAACAGCGGCAGGATTTCCGCATGCTCTGTGAAATCGCTGTCCACCGCTTCAATGAGCGTTTGCGCGGAGAATCGCTTTTCGTGCAGGACATATTTTTCCATTGCTGCCAGGGAATCCGCTGCTGTGGACAGTCCCGTTCCGTGTATGCCGAAATTGTTGTATACGGAGCCGCGGGAAATATCGCCGTCCGGACATTCGAAAAAGAGAGAGAGAAACGGCGCCGGAATGAACCACAGATCGCGCACGGAGGAGGTGATCTCGTTGCACCGCCGTTCAATGGCGGAACAGAGCGCCGATTGCAGAGCGGCTTTCGTCATCCCATCCCGGAAGGATTCGTGCAGCACGGTATCCACGATTTTCGGAAAGGACAGCGCGGCGATGTTCGCGACGTCGCAGCCTTTTCCCGGCACGATGAATTCCCAACACGCCGCCACACCGTAGTTCACTGCGTCCTCGTACCGATAGCCGAGCCGCGTGAGTCCCGGAATCACCACGTCGTCGTTTGAATACTGCGGGAAGCCCATCCCCCGCGCGGTAAGTCTGCTGCCGGCGACAAACTGCTCCATGGGCGTATCCTTCGATACGCGCATATTGATCTTCGGGTCGATCAGGAGATTCTCACCGGACGCACGCAGACAAAGCGCAGAAAAGTGGGAGAATATATCCGCACCGTTTTCATCGATACCGCCCAGTACCATGGATTGACCGTTGTCACCCTGCTGCACGCCAGGATACATATCGGAATCCACGTTGAAGGACAGGAAAAAATCGCGCAGCAGCGACAGCAGATCCTCATCCGTGTACCGCTCCCTGTCCGCCTCGTAATAGGGGCGCATATATTTGTCAAACCGTCCGCACGTGACGTGATAGGTTCCCTCCAGCCAGATCGCGTAGTGGAGGATCCGGAAAAACTGGAGTGCCTCGCGCAGATTGCGTGCCGGGTACCGCGGAACTTGTGAGAGGATTTCCACCACATCGTCTCTGCCCACACGTGTCGCTTCCTCCCGATATCGATCGGAGAGGCGAAGGAGCGCGTCGATCTCCCGTCTGCCGTATTCGTTTGCCTCCTCCCGCACGGAAAGCAGACCGTGCGAAAGGATCCGGGCATAATCCGGCGTGACGTTGGACATATAGCCAAGCTCGTGGATAAAATGCTTGTCGGAAATCTCCGACCATTCCGCGTCCGTGAAAAGAGCGGGCGCATTAGCGGTTGTGCGCATAAAGACGATTTGCTGCCCGGGCAGGATATGCGGTACCTGGCGGTCACAGAGCAGCGTGAACCGCCGTGTGATCCGCTCGATGGGGGAGAGATGTGCAGTGGCATACGCAGTTGCCAGATCGTCCGTTACAGGCGAACGATACGCCTTATGTGCACCGGAAAGGATGTAATCGTAATATTCCATGGTGGATTCCTTTCGTATCATCGGAGAAACGCTGCTTTCAGACTGCTCTGGACAGCGTTTCCTTGGTATGGATTCAGCTTTGCAGGGAATTTTCAAACCGATGGATTGCTTCCGTTTTGCCGATCACGGTCAGAGAATCCGTGGCGGCCAGCACCATCGTCGGCAGGATCTCTGTCGTCAGTTGTCCATTTTGCTTGACGGCAATGATATTGAGCCCGAACCGCTTGCGCACGTCCAATTCCAGCACCGTTTTTCCGGCGACCTTGTCCGTAAGCGCGATTTCCATGATATCGATTTCCGGGGAAAGGGAGATGTATTCGAGAATGTGCGGAGAGGTCAGACGGCGTGCCAGCCGGATCGCCATATCATTTTCCGGATATACCACCTCTGCGCCGAGGGTTGTCAAAACCTCACCCTGTTCCTCGCTGCGCGCTTTGGCGATCACCCGACCGACGCCGAGCCGCAGTACGGTCAATGTGGTCAGAATGCTTGTGTCGATTTGTTCCCCGATTGCGACCACCACAATGTCACAATCGGCGATTCCCACCGTTTCCAGATTCTCGCGCGTCAGGTTATCAAGACAGAAGGCGTTGTCCGTGAATGCCGCCGCGGCGTTGATTTTGTCCTGGTCCCGGTCGATGACAAGGATTTCCTTGCCCGCTTCCGCCAGAGACTGCGCTAGGGCAAATCCAAACCGCCCCAGTCCAATGATACCATACAGGGTTTCTTTATTCCGTGTGTTCTTTTTATTTGCCATATAGATGCTCCTGTTGCACAACGTGCAGAAAATTTAGGAATGTGTGAATAACGCAACCTGAAATCCGTTTCCTTAGCCGATGGACAGGTTTTCCTCTGGCAGGGAGATGCCGCTGTCAGGTTCGCGAACCCACATGGAGGCGACGGTAAGCGGGCCGAGGCGGCCGATGTACATTGTAAGAATAATGAGCAGCCGGGAGATCACTGAGAGAGACGGTGTGATGCCGACGGTGAGTCCGACCGTGCCGATGGCGGATATTACTTCAAATAAGACAGCCGAGAGAGAGAAAGACGGCTCAATGTGGCAGATCAGCCCTGTAATTACGATAACGAACAGCAGTCCCAGCGAGATGATCGTCGTCGCCTTGTGGAGAGATGCGTTCGGAATCTGGCGCCGGAAGGCTTCCGGCGGTCGATTCGTGGAGGCGGAGAACAGGGCACGGAGGAATACAAAGAATGTCGTCGTTTTCATACCGCCGCCCGTCGATCCCGGAGACGCACCGATGAACATCAGCACCATCATGACAAGCAGACCCGCCTCACTGAAATCGCCGAACGAGAACGTGACAAATCCGGCAGTCCGTGCGGTCACACTGGCGAAAAAGGCACCGAGCCACGTGATGCTGCTGCCCTCCGTCAGTTTCAACAATACTGTCCCCAAAACGAGCAGAAGTCCCGTCATGGACAGTACCACCTTTGTCTGAAGTGAGCATTTCCGCAGCCGCCGTACCCGTGCTACCTCTGTGATGACGAAAAATCCGATACCGCCGGTAATGATGAGCAGTGCCGTGAGCAGATTCAGTGCAACGTCCCCGGCATACGGGATCATGCTCGTGCCGTGTCCAAAGATGTCCATGCCCGCGTTATTGAATGCCGCGATTGCATGGAAAACGGAGATGCCGATCGCCTTATAAAGCGGATATTCGCGCAGGAACAGCGGCAGGCAGAGGAGCGCGCCGGCAAACTCGATGGAGAACGTGAGAATCAGCACCAAACGGATCAGCTTCAACACATCCTTGAACGAAGGATAGTTGAGAGCTTCCTTTATGAGTACGCGTTCCCGGAAATTGACCCTCTGCCCGGCAAGCGCAATGATCCCTACGCCGAGGGATGTGATGCCCAGCCCGCCGATCTGTATGAGCAGCGCGATCACGACCTGACCGAACACGGTATACGTGGAGCCGAGATCGACGGTCAAAAGTCCCGTGATGCAGACCGCGCTTGTGGCGGTGAACAGATCGTCCGTGAACGTTGTCGGTACGTCCGGCTTGTGCGCGATTGGTAAGGATAGAAGGAGTGTCCCTAACGCGATGACAAGGGCAAATCCAGCGGCGATGAGCTGGGTGGGCGAGAGTGTGTGCTTGGAACGCGAACGATTTTTGCGTATCATAAAATTGCCTTTCCGTAAAGATAATCCCGATATACACGGTACGCCGACGGAATCGCAAACGAGGTGCAGTCGGCAGCCCATAGGAGATTTTCCGGCAGCGGCTCCGCGGCGGACGCGCAAAAGGCGTATCCGCGCAGGTTCCACGCAACGTGTGTGAAGAGATGGCGTGCGTCCGGCAGGGGCGCAGTATATGCAGCTGTAATTCCAAGTCCGGTAAGCCGGGCGGCGATTTCCTCCGGTGTGAGGTGTCGATCCGCACAGATGGCATATGGCTGCCACAGCCCGGCAAGAAGACCGGATTCCGGCCGCTTTTCGAGGAGATAGCCGTGTTCCGAGCGCACGATCGCTACAGTGACACACTGCGTGGTTCGCGCTTTTTGGGGAGCTTTACGCGGCAGAGAGGTGGCATGTCCGGCGGCGTGACCGAGACACAGCTCGGCGAGCGGACAATGACCGCAATCGGGGGATTGCGGGGTGCAGACGAGGGCACCCAGCTCCATGAGTGCCTGATTGAAGTCGCCCGCATCGGACGGGGGGAGCATTTCGGTGACGCGCGCGGTAAAGCGGGTTTTGGTAGCGGGATCGGTGATGGCACCGTCGTCGTCGTACAGGCGCGCAAAGACGCGCATCACGTTTCCATCTACGGCAGGCACAGGGATTCCGAAGCTGATGGATGCGATGGCTCCCGCCGTATACGGACCGACACCGGGTAGAGTGAGCAGGAGATTGTAATCGGCAGGCAGTTCTCCGCCATAGTCCCGGCAGACGATCTGCGCCGCTTTTTGCAAATTTATGGCGCGGCTATAGTACCCGAGTCCCTGCCAGATGCGCCGCAGCGCATCGATCGGGACAGCGGCAAGAGCGGGGATATCGGGCAGAGCCACCATGAACCGTTCGTAATACGGCAGCACGGCGTTCATCCGGGTCTGCTGGAGCATGATCTCGCTGACCCAGACGTGATACGGTGTCGGATCCTCCCGGAACGGCAGGGAACGACGATGGATCTGAAACCAACCGACAAGCGGCGGCGCGATAGGGAGCATATTGGTTATACCTCACGGAGCGGGGATACGGGACGGCTGCTTATGGAAACGAGATTGTTCATGCAGACTCCCGCAAGCTATTTAAATAATGAAGAGAGTAATTTCGTATGGTGCTCTTGGCGGAACTTCCTCTTCCGGTTCTTTCTCAATATTTGAATTCCTCTCCCATTTCATCGAGTGTGGCGAAAGTGTAGCCTTGTGCTATGCAGTATCGGAGAATATACGGCAGAAGCTCCACGGTATATTCCTGGCTGTCGTGCATGAGGACGACTTTAGTCTTGGCGGAGGATGCCCAGGTTTCGTCAAAGGTTTCCTTCAGATAGGTGAGGATCGGCATACCGTCGGGACATTGGAAGAGCAGACCGTCATTGGTGAGGACATTCCAGTCGTAGACGGAGTATCCTCTGCCGTGGAGCATATCGAACATTGCCTGCCTGGTCGCGGTGTCGAAATATCTGCTCTTGGAGCCGCCGGGAAATCGGAAAGCGGGGAAATTCTTGACGCCGTCCCACGCGCCCGCATTCTGCACGGCGGCTTCCCACAGGATGAGATCGCTTTGCAGCGCGTCGGCGGAACCATAGATCGCATTGTAGTCGTGGGAGTAGCCATGGCTTGCGAGGAGGTTGCCCCATTTCTGGATATTTCCGGCCTGTGCAGGGTACTTGTCGATATTTTTGCCGAGGGTAAAGAAGGTGGCGCGTGCACCGTATCGGGCGAGGATGCGCAGAATCTCATCGGTATATGCGCTTGGACCATCGTCGAAGGTGATATAGATTTTCTGCGCGGGATCGTTTTCTGTTTCTGTGCCTTCCGCTGTTGGTTTCTTTCCGCTGACGTGAAGGGTGACCGGCACCTCGGGATTGCACCACAGACCATCGGACGCGCCGGTGCTGTCACCTGTGGAAAATCCGGCGTAAGTGATGGACTGCACATAGCCGACGGGAACACTCGCGTAGACTTCCTCCACGGTATAGGATACCCCTGCGGCGGTCAGGATTGTTTCCGCGTTCGGGAGCGTATCGAAAATTCCGTAGGACAGGCGGACATAGCCGGCGGTGACGCCCGCACAGCCAAGACTGTTTTCATCGGAAACAACAGCGCGATATGTGCCGGACAACGGATCGGCGGGACCTTCGCGGTGGGGAAAACGGGTCAGCATGGGGGTATCGGCAGCGGTGGGCGCGAGAAGGACAGGGGTGTCCGACGGGGTGTCGTGACCGGGCTTGTCGAGAAATACAAAATCCTGGAAGACATACACGCATACACCATAGACGATGAGCAGTGTACATAAAAAAGTCAGCGCGGCGACACGGACGGAAAACCACTTCTGAATGCGCCGTTTTGCTGTGTTTTTCAAGAGAATTTTCTCCTTTGCATAGGAGGATCGCGGTTGCCCTATGGGGACAACCCATGCACGTACATTATAGCAGTAATCGATGGATTATGCAAGAGCCGAAACGGATGTGCTGCGGAAAAAGCGTAAATTTTCTGTGATGGCTCCGGTACGTGGTGCGGATAAGGAATCCCATAATGTAAACTTTTTGAAACTGTCCACCATTTCTTGTTTTTCATGGATTGCTATGATATAATATAGTCATCGGAATGAGATGCCGATACCACATTTTTACGTCAAAAGGGAGGTCCCTGTATGAAGAAATTCGCAAAAGTACTCTGTGCGGCCGGCCTTTGTGCGGCGATGGTGCTGCCGGCTTCCGCTGTATACACGCCCCAGCGTTACGATCCTCTGGAACACATGAAGAATGCTGCCGTCAATCCGGTTCAAATAGTCGTTCTGCCGGAATTCCGCGGTCTTGATCGGATCACCGTAAAGAGCAGCTTTGCCGCTCCGGATGCGGATACCGGCGCACTGTTCGACATTCTGCCGGATACCGCTGCCACTCTTGCAATAGATGAGTCCGGTAAGACTGTTGTTTCCTTCGCAAGCGAGGAGGAATACATCCTGCAAAAGCTCGTACTCGACAAGATCGAGACCGCCTATACGCTGAAGGTCTACGGTTCCATGGATTCTACGGAATGGACGGAACTTACGGCAAAGGCGGAGGAGTACGATTCCGATAAGTACGTGGTGTATGATGTCGCGAACACGGACGAATACTTCTATTATCGCGTGGAACTGACCTCGGATGCGGATCTCACCCTACACACCGTTTTGCCGTATGGAAAGATGCTGAACCCGCACGATCTGTATTGGAGTGCTTTCTTCGGTAACGCCGTTCCATCATCAAGGAAGACGCTGCAGTAAGACGGTCGCTGCGCAAAAGTACGATTGATACAGCGGATTTCCAAACCACAAAGAGCGATCCTCTGCGAGAGGGTCGCTCTTTTGCGCTGTGGATTGCGGTGGGAACAGGCGGGAATGGCAGATGGAAAAAGAACCCATCCGGTAGGACGGGTTCTTTAAAGGATTCAGTGTATGTATGGCTTAGTGCTTCTTGGAAACAGCGTAGCCAGCCGCAGAAACGATAGCGGCAACAGCAGCGATGATGCCGGCATCGAAGGTCTTCGGAGCTTCTACAACGGTTTCAGCAGCAACATCCACTACTTCAGCAGCAGGAGCTTCGGTCTCAGGTGCAGCAACAACAACGGCGTCAGCAACGCATTTGAGGGTTTCTTCCGGGCTCTGAGAACCGATGGCGATACCGTTTGCCTTTTCGCTGTCATATACGTTGTTTACCTGGAGTGTGAAGTCAAAGGACTTGCCGGCAGCGAGGCCGTTCATCGGAAGTGCAGCTTCCACTACCCAACCGTCGTCGTTCTGTACAGCGGCGTACTTAGAGGCATCAAAACCCTTTTCCCAAGCAACAGCACCGTCAGCGTCAGTACCGAGGAAGAAGTTGCCGTCAGCAGCCATGTGTACCTTGAACTTCAGATTCTCATCGATGAACCAAAGTTCAGCAGCATCGTTCTGCCAGCCCTTATCGGGATCGGAGAACGGGGAATCGTCAACGCCGGTGATGCAAACATAGAGATAGTCAGCATCCCAGAGGAAGTATGCGTTTGCTTCGCTTTCATTTGCGAGATCGCCGCTGCCCCACGGATACACAGCGTTCATATCAAGAACGAAATGTGCGGACTGGGTGTAGATATCATCGAGTTCGCCGTCTACAACGGGCGTACCGTTGAGAATTTCGCCGTTTACAACACCCGCGGATGCAGCAACAGCCAGTGCCATTACAAGAAGAATGGCAAGAACCAGAGAGAGAGCCTTTTTCATGGTTTTTACTTTCCTTTCTGAAAAACATATTTTGTTTCAGCTCGATTTCTCATAAAAGTTTGCATGCCGCTCTGTTGAACAAAGCGACGGCAACTTTATGTGATGATGCTATTATAATCTTTTCTACACGAATTGTCAATACTTTCACTGAATTTCCATCACAAAAAATTTGAAATTGACAGAGTATACAGAGGAAAATCTTACACAGGGGGGGGGACGAGATTCATAAATGTGGAAAAGATACAAAAATAGTGTTGTTCTTTCAAAAGCAGAGCCGCACGGAGATGTGCTTCCACATGACCGTGCGGCTCTCTGTTCTATTGCCGATTACTGCTCTTTTGCTGTGAATCCGAGGGCGGAGATCGCCTTCACAATCGCATCCACATCGAGCGATTCCGGGCAGGTGATGCTTGCCTTGCCGAGCTTCAAATCAATGTCTGCCTTGCATCCCAGAAGCTTGAGCGCATTCTGCACCTTCTCTACACAATTCGAGCAGTGCATCCCCTCAATCACCAGCTGGATGAGCTTTTTCTTGCCGAATAACATAACATTTCCTCCTATAATATAAGAAATTTAAACCATTTAAGGATGCGCTGAATCCATCGTCACAGCGTTTCCTTAAGTGATGTATAAAACGAGTGGAAAACCAAACGTTCCCGTGAAAAGACTGCATTGGTTTGGAAAGTCCCGTACTCCCCTTATCCGCGCCATCTGCGCAGCCGAAGCGCGTTCAGGACGACACAGACGCTGGATAGAGACATCGCAGCGGCGGCAATCATTGGGGTCAGCTTGAGCTGGAACAGAGGGTAGAGAAGTCCTGCCGCGATCGGGATGCAGATCAGGTTGTATAGGAATGCCCACAGGAGGTTCTCCGCCACGTTGCGCATGATGGCACGGCTGAGCCGGATTGCCCGCGCCGCATCGCCAAGATCACTGCGTACCAGTACCACACCCGCCGAAGCAATCGCTATATCCGTTCCTTGACCAATCGCAATGCCGCAGTCTGCTTTGGCGAGCGCGGGCGCATCGTTCACACCGTCGCCGACCATCACGACCGTCCGCCGCACGGTATCACCGAAATAGCTGCCGTCCATGAGACTTTCGACCACAGCCGCCTTGCCCTCTGGCTTGACCTGTGCTACGACCCGCGTGATCCCTGCTTCCTTCGCGATCGCCTCCGCTGTCACCGGATTGTCGCCTGTCAGCATAACAACCTCGCAGCCTGCCGTGCGCATCGACTGCACCGCCGCGGGACTGGTCGCCTTGATCCGGTCGCCGATCGCGAATACGCCCTCGATCCGTTCGCACGCGCCTTCATCCCGTTCGCACGCGAACTTGACTTGTTCGCGCGCAAAATAGACCGGGGTCAGTCCGCGCCGCGCCAGATCGTCGGCGATTTCCCGGATTGTATCCTCTATTCCGCCGATCCCGACCGAGGCGAGGTACGATGCGTTTCCGCAGAAGTACCGCCTGCCATCGATCACGCCGGAAACGCCGCCGCCAAAGGTCACATCATAGTCGGTACATTCCGGTATTTCCCCGGTGTACGCGGAGACGATTGCGCGCCCGATCGGATGCTCGCTTGCCGATTCCAGCGCCGCGCCGTATGCCGCAAGGACATCCTTTGGCATCTCGCCCACCGGATAGATTTCCGTAAGCTCCATCCTGCCCTCCGTGATTGTCCCCGTCTTGTCGAGCGTCACCACATTCGCCTTGTTCAGCGCGTCAATGGCGTCTGCGCTTTTGATGAGGATGCCACATTCCGCACCGCGTCCGATGCCGCACATGATTGCCGTCGGGGACGCAAGTCCGAGCGCGCACGGGCACGATATTACCAGAACCGAAATGCCGAAGCTCACTGCCGTGTCCAGATTGCCCGATAGGCCCCACCAGAGGATAAATGTCACCAGCGCGATGGAGCAGACCACCGGCACGAAGATCCTGCTGATTTTGTCCGCCAGCTTCTGTACCGGAGCTTTGGAGGTCGCAGCCTCTTCCACCATCGCCGCGATTTTTGCTACCGTCGTCTCTTCGCCAACCGATTCTGCCCGCATTTCTGCGTATCCCGTCACAAGGATCGTCCCGCAGATCAGCGTGTCACCCGCGTTTTTTTCCACAGGTACGCTTTCGCCCGTGATCACACTTTCGTCAGAGGCACCGCCCCCTGTCAAAATCACACCGTCGCACGGGATACCGCCGCCTGCCCGGATCAGCACGATGTCTCCGGAGACAAGCGTGTCCGCCGGGATCGTCACAATCTCGTTGCCGCGCCGCACCTCCGCTGTTTTCGGTGCCAGATCCAAGAGCTTCCGTACCGCGTCCGAGGTACGCCGTCTTGCCCGCAGTTCCAATGTCCGTCCCACTGTGATGAGGGCTAAAATCATCGTTACCGATTCAAAATGCAGCTCGTGCGACAGGTGCATGATGGTTGCCCCGCCTGCCGCGCCGAGTGCCATTTTTACAAGCACATAGATCCCGTAGAGGAAGGATGTGCCGGAACCGAGCGCAATCAGCGTGTTCATGTTCGCACTGCCGTGGATCGCACCGCGCAGTCCGTCCCGGTAGTAGCTCCGGTTGATCCACATTACCGGGAAGGCGAGACAAAGCTGGAGAAGCCCGTTCCAAAGCGGGGTCAACGCTCCGGCATTCGGATCGATAATGGGCGGCAGCGGCAAACCGATCATGTGGCCCATCGTCACGTACATCATAACCAGTGCGAAAACGACTGATTTCCACAGCCGTCTGCACAGATCGCGGTACCGCACCTCGTCCGGATTCTCACGCGGTGTACCGTCGTCTACGATCGCGCTGTATCCTGCCCGTGCAACGGCGGTGCAGATTGTGTCGTCGTTTGTTTTTTCGGGATCGTATCGGACTGTCATTCGGTTTGCCATCAGGCTGACCGAAACATCCTCCACGCCGTCCACCTGCCGTACCGCTCTGTCCACCGCCGCCGAGCAGGCTGAGCAGCTCATCCCGCCAACCGTGTATTTTTGTGTCATCATACAATCCCTCTCTTCATTATTTTGGTTTATAAATAATGCGGCAGGGTCTGTGGTAAGTATATCCTAACCATTATACCCCAAGAAAAACGCGGGAGCCACCGCATTCGGATTGCTTTTCGCAATGTCCCCCACCGATTCCGTACATTCTTAAAAATCGGCTCCGGAGACTGCCATTTTCCGCAGATACGAGACGATCCCGTCCTCCTGAATGTTGTATGCCAGCGGTATGGGAGAGCCGATGCCCGCCGCGACAAGAGACGCGCTGCAATTCACAGTGAGCGTCTTGCCGGTGCCGATTTCCCCAGAGGTCAGGCGGGAAAAGACCGCGTTGATGATGCCGCCGTGCGTAACGCCGAGAATCACGCGCTCCCGGCACGCCTCGAGCATATCGTCAAACGCCCGGAACATACGCGCCGCCGCCATCGGAACCGTTTCGACATTGCCTGCCTGCCGTTCGCCGCCTGGGAAGAGATGGCGCCGCTCTTCAATGGTCAGTCCGGAAAGTCTGCCATAGTCGCGTTCCATGAGATTATCGAGGATGAGCAGTCCGGAGTGATCGGCAAAAGTCATATCCGGCTCCGGCAGTACATTCGAGCGGTGCGGCAGAGAGAGCAGGGCGGCAATAGACGCTGCGGTATCAGCGGCACGGGACAGGGGAGATGAGCATACCGTACCGTAGCGCACACCGTAATCGAGTGTCTCCCGAAAATAGAGAGCCGTTTTGTACGCTTGCATTCTGCCGTTCTGGTTGAGCGGGACGTCCTCGCGCCCCTGCAGCCGTTTGATCTGGTTCCAGTCGGTTTGACCGTGGCGCAGGAGGATGATGAGCCGACGCCCCTCGGAGAGGAGATGCGCCGCCTGACTGGGGGATGCGAGAAATATAGGATAGGTAGGGAGCGTTCGCCCGCGTTTCGTGCTGTGCGCGTACTGTGCCATGCGGATCGCCTCTTTTCCGTGTGTGTTTCTGCGGATGTGCTGAATCAATCGTTTTTTGCGTCTGCATTTTTTTGATGCGAAACAGCATACCATCAGCGTTTTCTTAGGAACATCTGTATCAATCGGATTTTTGCGATAAAAGGCTGCAATATAGGGCTTTTATCGCAAAAATAACCTTCAATCAGAGGTTTCCTTAGCCTACTGGAAAGCTTTGACTTTATTATACTATAGATGGAGAACGCTGTCAAGGGAGTGGGACGCCTTTCGGAGTTTTGGTATCAACGGGCAGACAGGCGGCGGTGCAAATTGGAGAATCCGCTGAATCCGCATGAGAGTGTGGAGAAACGCGAAAATTTTTTCGGAAAAATCGAGAAAAAACCGTTTACAAAATCGTAGCGTTGGTGTATAATGATAATGCGGATCCTGAAAATGGGTGCGCGATTGGGACGCGGAACGGGAAGAATCGACAATGCTGACCCCGAAAAATTCAGAGAGTATCCGGATGGTGGAAAGGATACGTGGGAGGAGCGATCGGCTGTGCGCCCGGGAGTCTCGCTTTGTAATGAAGCGCGCGTTGCCTGCGTTATCGGGCAGATATAGCGAAAAATAAGAGTGGAACCGCGGGAAATCGCCTCTTTGAAATGGGAAATTGTACCATTTTTAGAGACGTTTTTTTTGTCCCCGCAGAAAGGAATCCGCATGAAAATTCATATTACCATACAGCTACAAAGACCAAAATGTGCGAAAAAGGATGCTCCGCTGCCGCAGGCGGTGCGCCGGAGAATCGACGAAATCCTTGCTGACGTGGACGCGATCTGCGACAGGGATCCGGCCGCTCTCGGACGCGGAGAGGTGATTTTTCTCTACTCCGGCTTCCACGCGGTGCTGTTGTATCGGCTTGCCCACGCGCTTTTGCAAAAGGGGTATCCTCTGACGGCGCGGGCGATCTCCCAGTTCACGCGATTTGTGACGGGAATCGAAATCCACCCTGGTGCGACCATCGGCAGGGGACTGTTCATCGACCATGGATCCGGCGTGGTGATCGGGGAAACGGCGATCATCGGCAACAACTGCACGATCTATCAGGGCGTGACCCTCGGCGGCACCGGCAAGGATACCGGAAAACGCCATCCGACGCTCGGTGATAACGTTATGGTCGGTGCGGGCGCGAAGCTGCTCGGCAATTTTACCGTTGGCTCCGGCTCTAAAATCGCGGCGGGAGCCGTGGTGCTGACCGATATTCCGGAAAACGCTACGGCGGTCGGCGTCCCAGCAAAGGTGGTTCGACAGAACGGCGCAAGGATTCAGGCGCAGGATCTCGACCAGGTGCATATGCCCGACCCTGTGGAAAACGAGATCACCACGGTCTGCGAGCGTGTCTCGAAACTGGAGGAGAAGCTGTCCGCGCTGTTTGCAAATCTTCCGGATACATCCGCTGCAGACGCGCCTGATGTGAATAACGGATCTGTCGAAAAAACAGAGGAGACTGCCGGAAAACGGTGACATTGCGGAAAATTGTTCGAAAAAAGTCACATCCCCGTCATGGAACCGAGCGGATTTTTACGCCGAGCTGTGGTACGATATAGAGTAAAGAATTTTTAAGGATGCGCTGAAACCGTCAACCTGGAATCAGCGGCTTCCCAACGGTTCTGTTTCCGGAGAAACGGCTGAACAACCTTGAAAGAGCTGCTTCCCGGAGAATCGGCGTACCGCCGCAGAAAGGAGCGTTTTTCGCTATGCAATGTCCTCGTTGTCACACAGAGCTTTATGATACCGATCGATTCTGCCCGAATTGTGGACAGCCTCGCCCCCGTCCGGCTTCTCCGTTCAAAAAGGGAGTCTCCGCGATTGCCCGAGCGGTCGGATTTGTGCTGCTGTTCCTTGTGGTACAGTCTGTGGTTTCCGGAGTCTATTCCGGAATTCTTGCCGTGCAGAATATCCTTGCGTCCGGTGGAAATCTGTCGGAAGCGGAGTTGTACGACAGCATCTATAACGCGCTGTACCAGGAAATCAGTCTTGTCAGCCTGATTTCCGGATTGCTCACTATTCTGATCTTAGCCTTATTCTTTGCCGTACAGCATAAAAATATGTTTGCCGAGATCCATCTTCACAAGGTGAAGCCCTCCCTGCTTCTATGGGCGGGAATTGCCGGGATTGCGTTCAATATCTTTGTTTCCGTGACCATCAATTTCCTGCCTCTGCCGGATGCATGGTTTGCCGGACTGGAGGAGCAGTACAGCTATATCGGCGAGCAGAATAATCTGCTGTTAGAAATCCTCACGACCTCTGTCCTCACCGGATTTTTGGAAGAGACGATCTTCCGCGGACTGGTTGATTCTCGTCTGCGCACCGGACTGCCGATAGGTCTTTCCGTGATCCTCTCCGCGCTTATTTTCGGCCTTTGCCATGGTACCCCCATCGCCATCGGATACGCCTTTGTGGTCGGACTGGTGTTCTCGCTGCTGTTTTTGCGCCACGGTTCCATCTTGCCGTCCATGGTCTGCCATATGTTCTTCAATCTGACCTCGCTCTTTCTGGTGACGGAAAACCCCATCCTGCTGCTCGGACTCTATCTCATCTCCATCGGCGCGCTGCTGTTCTCCTTCTATATGCTCTTTCGCCGGGAAAATACGGAGTCGGATGCGCCGCAGAGCAGTGAAATTCCGATGAAATAAAAACGACTGCCTTATATGTTTTTTTGAGAAAGGAATCCCCCGTTATGGATAGCTCTCTGCTTCTTTACAATAGCCTGACCCATTCCCGCGATCTGTTCCGCACCCATACGCCCGGCGTGGTCAGAATGTATACCTGCGGCCCGACCGTGTACCATTTCGCGCATATCGGCAACCTCCGCACGTACATCATGGAGGACATTCTCGAACGGTACCTCCGCTATTCCGGCTACGATGTGACCCGCGCCATGAACATCACCGATGTCGGTCACCTGTCGAGCGATGCGGATACCGGCGAGGACAAAATGCTCAAAGGTGCGCGCCGGGAGCATAAGACCGTCATGGAAATCGCGAAATATTACACCGACGCGTTCTTTGCCGATTGCGATAAGCTCCATATCAAGCGTCCCGACATCGTTATGCCCGCCACCTCCTGCATCCCGGAATTTATCCATATGATCGAGGTGCTTATCGATAAGGGGTACGCATATCTCGCCGAGGGCAACGTCTATTTTGATACGTCCAAGCTTGACGAATATTACGTATTCAATAAGCACGATGCAGAGGATCTGGCGGTCGGCGTGCGTGAGGGCGTGGAGGAGGATCATGCCAAGCGGAACAAATGCGACTTTGTACTCTGGTTCACGAAATCGAAATTCGAGGATCAGGAGCTGAAGTGGGAAAGTCCGTGGGGACTCGGATATCCCGGCTGGCACATCGAATGCTCCGCCATCAGCATCAAGAACCTCGGCGAATATCTTGATCTCCATTGCGGCGGTATCGACAATGCGTTTCCGCACCATACAAATGAAATCGCACAGAGCGAAGCGTATCTTGGACATCTGTGGTGTCCGCAGTGGTTTCATGTTCTCCACCTCAATACCTCTTCCGGAAAAATGTCCAAGTCTACAGGCGAATTCCTGACCCTGTCGCTGCTCGAACAGAAGGGCTACGATCCCATGGTCTACCGCCTCTTCTGCCTTCAGTCCCATTACCGCAAAAATCTTGTGTTCTCCTATGAGGGACTCGACAATACGGCAGCCAGCTACGATAAGCTGATCACAAAGATCGCCGCCCTGCATCCGAACGATACCGCACCCATCGATCAGGCAGTGTGGGACAAGCATCAGAAAACGTTCCGGGAGGCAATGGACAACGATCTCAATACCTCTCTCGCTGTTACCTCTGTGTACGACGTGCTGAAGGAAAAGACAAACGATGCAACCAAGCTCGCACTGCTTGCCGATTTCGACCGTGTTCTCGCCCTCGGCCTGTTGGAGAAAGCCGACGCAAAACGGAAAGCCGACGCGGAAAAATCCACCGCAGTCGATGCCGCACCCGCCGTGGAGCCGGAACTGGATGCAAAGATCCGCGCCATGATCGAGGAAAGAGCGGCGGCTAAGAAGGCGAAGAATTACACCCGTGCCGACGAGATCCGTGCTGCGTTGACCGATATGGGCGTGATTTTAAAGGATACTAAAGAAGGTACCACCTATACCATGGCGTAAAACCGCCCATCCATGGAAAAAACGACCGATAGCCCGGGATTGCATCCCACGACTATCGGTCGTTTTGTTGTCGGATATGTCTTTCCTTACTGTACGTTGCCTGTCAGCAATTTCGGAAACTGCGCTGAATGCAATTTGCCGTATACATAGTCAACCGCTGCCTTCAGCTTTTCATGGAACCCGATTCCGGAGTCATCCAGAATAAAGAAAAACGAAAGAAGTAAAAATAAAGCTGTAAAAAATCTGCCGATTCGCCGCGTAAGAACCTTCTAAAAAAGCAAACCAAAATCAATGTGCAAGAAGCTATAGAAACAGATAAGAACATCAAAAAGTTCTTGTCAGGCGCAATGAATCCCCCAAAAAGGATACATTGATTCAAGAAGCGTTGCGCCTTTTTGTTCTCCCTCAAAGCCGGCGTAGCATAAACCCGCCGTCGGCATCAAAGGCCGTCCCAGTAGAATAGCGCATAGCACCGTTTGCCAGAGCGAGAACCATTGAGGCGACCTCTTCCGGCTGACCGATGTGGCGGATCGGGAGAAGTCCATTTTCGATGAGCGCGTCGTATTTCGCACGCACCACTGCGGTCATGTCCGTCGCAATGATGCCCGGACGCACCTCGTAGACGTTCACACCATATTCCGCCATCCGATCCGCGTAGAGCTTCACCGCCATCGATAACGCTGCCTTCGACATACAGTATTCGCCGCGGCTCACGCTTGATACCTCTGCGGAGATCGACGTTATGAACACGATCGCCCGCATCACATCCGCCTGTTCCGGAACCGCAGCCATCCGCCGTGCCATCTCCTGCGTCAGGAAAAAGACGCTCCGGCAGTTGATCCCCATCACGCGGTCGTAGCTCTCTTCTGTCATTTCAAGAATGTCATTCCGCTGGAGAGGTGCAACGCCCGCATTGTTCACAAGCACCTCTACCGTGCCAAAGCGTCCCCATGCCTCGTCCATCAGACGCATACGATCCGCCGCAGATGAGATGTCACATGGACAGTAGAAGGATTCCGGCGAGAGGGAGGTCAACTCCTCCACATACGCCGTAACCCGCTCGTCGGAAGCGGGCTTCGTCCCCGCCGCACAGACCGCGTAGCCATCCCGCGCCAACGCCAGAGAAATTCCCCGGCCGATCCCGCGCGCGCCGCCGGTCACAATCGCACACCGTTTTCCGTTTTTCATCGTTTTCCTCCGTTTATTTTGCCTGTTCATGTGCAAATACGCGCCGGTATTGGTCAAGATACAGCTTGTCCCGGATCGGACATCCCGTTGCCGCAAGCTGCCGCATGATCGCCGTGCATTTCGAGCAGGTCATGCATACCTTTTTCGGATCCAGCGCACCCTTTTCGAGAATGTCATGCGCAAAATCCGGGTACGCGAATGCCATTCTGCCGAATCCTGCTGCGTCCGCCATTCCGGAGGTGACTGTACCGGCAGCTACCTCTGCCGCGTATGTCCGCAGATAGCTGTAGCCTGTGCCGATCAACGTGATTTCCGGCACCGTTTTTTTCATATGCGCCGCTGCATCGAGGAGTCTGCCCACGCCGACCATACGCTCCTCCGGCGGTTCGTAACCGCCGTTGTCGTAGGGGCGG
>CAVIKO010000033.1:0-20530 GCA_963643035.1 bacterium | reverse complement strand
GTACTTATCATATTGGTTCTCTCCTTATGGAAAAAGGAAGAAATTTACGTATCGCAGATTTAAATTTAAGAAAAGACTTGATTTTTAGCAGATTTTTGCCTATAATAATATAATAGGATAATTGTGTAGAAGAACGCTGAATAGAGGAGAAACTGTGAAAAAAATAGAGGATATCGAACACTTCTGCAAGTACTGCGAGAATGCGGAGGAACTGACGGACGGAAACGTCATGCTCTGCAAGGAACGTGGCATCGTATCCGCCGGATCCTGCTGCCGAAAATTCCGGTACGATCCGCTGAAACGCACACCTGCACCGATACGACGGAGCGCGGAAGAGGAAGTACCCCTGCTCGATTACGTGGACATCTGACTGTACACAATCCGTATCCCGCCGTAACCGCGTGAGTGCAGAACAAAAAAGAACATCAGACATAGATTTTGGGAGGATATACCATTGATTATCGCCTTAGAAGACGCAAAATATGAGCTTACCAATTTCCGAGCCAATCTGACCGAGCTGGGCAGTGCGCTGCGGATCGATGCGCTCCGGGAGCAGGTCGCGGAGCTGGAGAAAAAGACCTCCGATCCGGAATTCTGGAACGATCAGGCGACCTCCAGCAAAACCTTACAACAGGTCAAACAGCTCAAGGACAAAATCACGGCGTATGAAGCACTCTGTACAAAACTGGAGGACGCGATCACCCTTGCAGAGCTTGCCATTGAGGCAAACGACGAAAGTATGGTAGAAGAGGTTTTGAACGAGCAGAAGGAAATTCTCACGACCGAGGAGAAGATGCGTATTGAGATCTTACTTTCCGGCGAATATGACCGCAACAACGCCATTGTCAGCTTTCATCCGGGTGCAGGCGGCACAGAAGCGCAGGACTGGGCGCAGATGCTCTATAGAATGTACACACGCTGGGGGGAACGGCACGGCTACAATGTAAAGCTCCTCGACTGGTTGGACGGCGAAGAGGCGGGACTCAAATCTGCGACGATCATGATCGAGGGACTGAACGCCTACGGGTATCTCAAGAGCGAAAACGGTGTCCATCGTCTTGTGCGTGTGTCCCCATTTGACGCGTCCGGAAGACGACATACCTCTTTCGCGTCCGTGGAGGTCATGCCGGAATTTGACGACGACAACTCCATTGAGATCAAGGACGAGGATCTGGAGATCACAGCACATCGTTCCAGCGGCGCGGGTGGTCAGCACATCAACAAAACGGATTCCGCTATCCGGATCACGCACATTCCGACCGGAATCGTCGTGGGCTGTCAGACCGAGCGCAGCCAGCTTCAAAACAAGGAAACCGCAATGAAAATGCTGAAATCCAAGCTCATGGAAATCAAGCAGCGTGAAAAGCTCGATAAGATCGACGATATCAAAGGTGTCAAGACGAACATAGAGTGGGGCGCGCAGATCCGCTCCTACGTATTTATGCCATATACACTCGTGAAGGATACGCGTACTGGTTATGAAGATGGCAACATTCAGGCAGTCATGGACGGCGATCTGGACGGCTTCATCAACGCATACCTGAAAATGAACGCGAGCAGCAGCAAATAAACGATGGAAAAGGAAGAACGCAAGCTACAGGATTCCACCTTATTTGAGGGTATGACCTCGATTCGCGCTTGCATCCGCGCCATGGAGGAAGGACTGACCGATCGCCAGATCGAACGGATTTATGTGGATCGTGAAAAGTCTGCGTCAAAGTCCGGAGAACTCGGGTATCTGCGCGCAATGGGGGAAAAATATGGTTTTCCTGTCGAATGTACCGATGGCGCGACACTCGACGCCATGACGCTCGGCACATCCCACGGCGGATTTGCCGCCGTTTGCACTCCACGCACAATCCTGTCGCTCACACCGGACAAGATTCAGCCGGGACAGTTTGCTGTGTGGATTGAGGGGATCGAGGATCCGTATAATTTCGGATATGCGCTCCGTTCCCTGTATGCCTGCGGTGCCGACATGATCGTGCTGTCGCCACGCAACTGGATGAACGCCGCCGGAGTGGTCTGCCGCTCGTCTGCCGGTTCCTCAGAGCTTTTGCCTATGTACATTGCCGGGGATGAATCGGTCACAGACTGGTTCCACGACAAGGGATACAGAATCGCTTGTGCCGGAATCCGGGATTCCGTATCGTCTTTTGATGCGGATCTGACAAAACCTATTTTCCTCATCGTTGGCGGGGAAAAGCGCGGGATCTCACGTAAGCTCCTCGACCGGGCAGATTTTGTCGTACGGATCGACTACGGCAGAGCGTTCCGTGGTTCCCTGTCCGCCGCATCCGCTTGCGCCATGCTCGGATACGAGGTACTGCGGCAGAATCGCGGGACAGAAAAATAACAGCTGATCATAAAACAACGCGGAGTACCTCTTGAAAGAGATGTACTCCGCGCATTTTTATGCTCGCGGTTACCCGTTTTCGCTCAGATAGCTCCCGACACAGCTGTCGATATTCATCGCACATTCCTCCGCAGGGATCGCACCACCAAGATAGCGGCTTTCCTCTTACTCTGCGATGGACGCGGCCATACCTCTCCGGCGAAAAGCGCGTCATAGTTGTTCGTAGCATGAGTCATATACGTCTGTCCAGTCTCCGGTAATGTCTGCAAAAACGCAAGATACCGTAAAAACAGCGGATCAGTGAAATCTGCTTTTCCGTCCCAAATAAACGGCTGATACTGGTTCCAACCAAAGAGCATATTGGTGTAGTTTTCCCGGCTTAACTCCTCCATGAGATATTCGCCGTCCGTGAGACTGTCGCAGAAATCGAGAAATGCAGCAAGATCCCATCCGGTTTGCCATCCAGTATGTCAGTCCTGCCCACCAATCTTTTCAACCAGAAGGAGCGGGAAATACCGTACAACTTACCGTCGTCCGATTCCATATACTCCCGCACATTGTGGTAAAGGGACTCCTTCCGCACATTACCTGTCATAAGCGGATACAGGTCGATGAGGTACCCAGGCAGTCCTTTGTTAGCGTTTTGAGATCGTCTCCGGACAATACAAGAATATCCGCTTTGATAACTCTGGCGGTCAGATCGGTTTTAAAGCGGTCGTATCCTTCCTTGAAGTTCTCTTTTGTGCGGTATTTGCTGTAGTCTGTGACGAGGATCCGGGCATTTGTATAGGTGCTGTTGAACTGAGCAATCTCCGTTTTGATATCCTCAGAAATTTCCACACCGGCAAGGTGCAGTACCGTCGCCTCGTTGAGAGCGATGTCCTCCGACGGACGATAGAGCTGCACAGTAGACGCGCTGCCGTCCATGGTGAGGATCGCCATATGCGGTCTGTCGTTTTTGCCGCGGAAGAATAATTCCACACCGCGCACGCTGTCTGTGATTCCGGACTGCAGGAGATCCGCCACCGGTTCGTATGCGAGCTTTTCCGGATCCGCGTCCGTGATGAGTCGATAGCGGCAGACCATATCGTTCTTAAAGAAATAGAAATACCCTTTATGACAGTCGATCGGCACGCCTTCGAACTAGGCGTTCATGCCATTCATGTAGGCAGGCGTCGCGTACTCCTGTACGATGGTATGGTCACGAATCTCGGCAACCATCAGTCCGTCGCCGGTACGATAGGTGACATAGTATCCACTTTCCACATAGGAAATGCCGACACTGTCTCCGGGCAGATCGAGTGCAGCGGTCATGGTCAGCGTGTCGTCATAAAACGCAAGCTTCTTGCCTCAGAGCATGGCGATCTCGTCCTCTGCTGCGACGATTGACCGTCCGCTGCTAAATACACCATTTGTGGAAAGCGAGGGACTGTCGGCGCCGTCATCGGGACGCACATTCTCCAATGGAACATCCATCATCAGCTCTCCGGTCAGGGAGTACCACTGGAACTGCGTTTGGTTACACACCACAAACATTCCGCGTTCCGTCAGCGTCAGCGTGTTGTAGTCACTCAATGAAAGCAGCACCGTTTCGGGTGCAACGCCCGTTTCATCCGTGACAATATAATAGGCTTTTTCTTCATTGGCATCCGCAGTTTATCGTAAAAGTACGCTTCTCGGTTGTCCTCATGGGAAAACACATAGTATTTCCCGTCGGCAAATGCGACGTTTGAAGGGATTGCATTCATACTCTCTACAAGCGGCTCGTCCGTCATTTGGGTATAGAGGTTGCGCAGAACATTCTCACCCTCTGCTATATTTTTCGGCAGGTGGTAAACGGGATGAGCATGGTCGAGGTTAAGAAAAACAAAGAATATTTCGCATACTGAAGTGCCCCCGCTGATTTTTGTTCTGTTATCTCAATCAGCAGCGGAGAAACGGAAAAACCTAAGTCTACGAAAGATTCTTTTTCTATTTGGCAGTTTTCCATATGGATTGTTGCTGACTGTCGGTCAGAATGAGCCGCTCTTTCGTTAGAATGAGCCGCTGGATCCGCCGTGTGTCTGACCGGAGGAGGAGGTGTGTGTGGTGGAATGACCACCGTTATCGTCGTGTTCCTGTACGCGTCTGGTACGGTTCACAGTACGGTAGAGAAAGATGTCGCGCATGTTTGTAATGTGCAGAGAATCTCGATCCACATAATCTGCAGCACCCGATTCCTGCTTCACAGTATGAAGCTTTGCCTTCATGATGCCCATCGGGATCATGGAAAGAAGAAAACCAAGCAAAAGAGCGATTGGAATGTACCGTGCCGTAATCCAAAGCAACACTCCGAGCGATACCGGCTCATAGGAACCGTAATCATCGTCATCGACCGCCTCTTCAAACAGGTACTCACAGCCGTAGGCATACGCCAGAAATGCGCTCTCATAGTCCCCATCCGAGAGATAGGAAAGAAACTGTTCCTGCAAATATTCGTTTCCCCAGTCCGTCACATACCGGATCGCCAAACCATGCGTAGAAATTGCCCACTTGCGTTCCTCCATGGCGATCACAAACAATATACCATCTTTGTTCTCACCAGTGCCGTATCCGTAATAATCAAACAGATCGTCAGCATAGGCAGTGATGTCGTAGTAGCCGTCCGCTTCCATGCTGTTTATCACCGCTATGGAGGTATCCACCTGGAATTCGTCGCTTACCGTGTTGAGCGCGTCTAAAACCGTATAGTATTCGTCCTCAGACAGCACGCCGTATTCGTCATACAATCTGCCAAGCGGTTCATACTCCGTATCGGCAAAACAGACACCGGCCATGAGTAAGGCGAGCGTGAGCATGGTCAGTGCAGTGGCAATAATACGTTTCATATTCTGTTCCCCTCCCTTACACCGCCTGCGCGATAAAGATAACCAGCAGCGAAATGAGTGCAAAAATGCCTGTATACAGAAGCTTATACTTCCAATACGCGCCCTTGTCCATCGGCAGATTTCCTACAAATTTTCCAGTCTGTCCGTTCATGGCAAACTGGTAATTCTGACCGTTCCAGCTTGTATTGAGAATCCACGCCGGCAGTAGTACATACCGCACACGACCGTTTTGAAACTGAATGCTCGACGATTCCAGCGTAACAGAGGAATATTCGCCACACGTTTCCTGCCGAATCACCCTTTCCGTTGTCTGTCGGATGCGCTCGTTGGCACGCTCGATGCAATCTTCTTTTGATACATCGTATTTGTCCGCGAGATACCCCGCGAGATACGCCGTCTGAAAATCAACCGCCTCCGTGAGATCATACGGCTCCAGTGATTCCGTCAAATCGTTCGGAATCTTGGCCGCACCGTCCACGGGAATTCCGGTATATGTGAGAGAACCACCGCGCACCACGTAATAAAACTCTGTTTCGGTATAATCAAAACTGCTGTCTGACCATGTATGTACCTTTGTTCCCTTGAAACGGAGATGCGCGTCCGCTTCGGTGTCAAAAAGCCAGAACGGAATATAGACCCCACGAATCTCATCGATGTGGTTCTGGCTCTGGAACACACGCGGCAGAAGTTTTTTGCCGGTCAGATGCCGATTCAGCGCTTCCTTTGCCGCCTTTTTATCAAGCTTGAATGGCACCACCAGATCCGGGCGCAGATCGCCTGCGAAGGTACCGAGCATCACGACAGGATTGCCGCAGTACGGACAGCTGATCGCTCCGGTGTTCTTGTCACCAATGATCTCACCACCGCAGGATTGACACGCATACACACACATATGCTCGGCTTCGCCCGTCTTCCACTGCTCTCCGCCTGCAGTATCCCACTGCATGGAATCCTTGCCGTCTTCGCAGAGTGCGCTGTCCATATCCCGCAGCGCTTCCATCATAAATGTGGTATCGCAATATGGGCATTTCATCTTTTGTATGCCGGAATCAAATTCGATTGCACCGCCGCAGTTTGGGCATTTGTATGTTATTTGATTATCCAAAGTTCTTTCCTCCTATCCGGAATGGAAATACCCCTGTCTGACGAACACATAAACCAGTCCCGCCGGACAGAGGCATTCTCCCATGTATCGATTATTTTATGTCTGTGTCATTGAAGGGATCGCCGCATTCCGGGCAGAACTTCGGCGGATGTGCCGGATCCTCCGGTTCCCAGCCGCACTTGTCGCAGCGGTAAAGCTTTTCGCCAGCCGGCTTCTTTGCGCCGCATTCGGAACAGAATTTTCCTTTATTGATCGCACCGCAAGAGCATTTCCAGCCTTCCTCCGGCTTTTTCGCGCCGCATTCCGGGCAGAATTTTCCTGTCGCTGTTGCGCCGCACGCGCATTTCCAACCACCGGTAACCGGGGTCGACGACTGCTGCGATGCCTGCTGTGACGTTTGCTGCTGCCCCATAGCAAAGAGATTCTGTGCATTCATCCCGCCGGCGTTCTGCGCCATATTCATACCCATGAAACCTACTGCCGCACCACCGGCGTTTCCTGCCGCCGTTTTCATTGCATCTGCCTGCGCGCCAACCAACGTTGCCGCCGCCATGGTGGGATCGCGGTACATCGCAGCCTTCTGCGCATCTTTGATGAGCTGCGCATCTTCCTCCGGAAGGGTCACGGATCCAAGTGCCACGCTGACGACCCGGATCCCTCTCGTCTTGCCCCATTTTTCGGACAGCACTTCATTCATTGCCGCTTCTAGATCGGTGTTGTGGGAGACGAGCTGATTTGGACGCAGCTCCATATCGGACAGCTTTCCGAACGCTGGCTGCAATGCGCTGATGAATTCCGATTTCAACGTGTTGTCCAGTTCAGAGCGATCGTAGGTGTTTACTACGTTGCCGCAGACATGGGTATAGAAGAGAAGCGGATCCGCGATTTTATAGGAATACACGCCGTTGCAACGGACGGATACATCGATATCGAGCTGAATACGGGAATCCACCACACGGAACGGAATCGGCGTCGCAGTACCGAACTTGTTGTCAAGAATTTCCTTTGTGTTGAAATAGTAGACGCGCTGATCCTTGCCCGTATCACCGCCATAGGTGAACCGCTTGCCGATCGCCTTAAACGTCGCTTTGATCGATTCGCCAAGATTGCCCGCGAAAATGGACGGCTCCGACGAAGTGTCATAGGTAAACTCCCCTGGTTCCGCACAGACCTCCACAACCTTGCCCTGCTCCACAATGATCATGCACTGACCGTCCGCTACCGCGATACCGGAGCCATTCGAGATGATGTTGTCCTCGCCTCTCGTATTGGACGAGCGACCGGAGATACGCTTTCTTCCCTTTACAACGAGAATATCGTTGTCGATCGCTTCGCAGTAGAAAAATTCCTTCCACTGATCGGCAAGAACACCTCCGACTGCGCCAAGTCCCGCTCTGATAAGTCCCATACTGTTTTCTCCCTTCAGATTTCATTACGGATATGGTATATTCCCGCTCCGTTATTGGTTGTTTTCCATTATTATAGCATATTTGTGTTATCAAAACAAGCCGTACGGCTCAGTTTTTCACAAAATTTCATGAAATTTTAACCTTATTCTTCGTCTGTGCCGCAAAATGGCTTGTATTTCCGAAAATCGTATGTTATAATACTTACAAAAGTTCAGCCGCTGTGACAACATTGGAAAAAACGGAAAGGAAAAGAAAATTATGGAGCTCTGGCAAAAATATCAAATGGAAAAATCTTCCCGCGTCAAGGAGGGAATCGAATGGAGTATACATTACGCGTACAATGCACCGGATGACGCATCCCCACGCGTATTTCTCATCGGCGACTCGATATGCAACGGTTATCAGGACACAGTGCGGAAAAATCTGGAGGGTAAGGTCAATGTGTCCTATTGGGCGTCCTCCAAATGCGTAACCGACCCAATGTACCTGCGCCACCTCGATTTCTTCATGGATCAGAATAAATACGATCTCATCACATTCAACAACGGTCTGCACTCTCTCCACACCGATCGTACAGAGTGGGAGTCAGCATATCAGAATGTGATTGCGTATCTGCGCGAAAAGGCTCCGGCAGCGAAGCTCTCCATCACGCTCTGCACCCCCTTGCAAAAGGAACCGTACAACTCTATCTCCGTATCACTCAACGAATATGCAAAAAAGATAGCAGCGGAATACGGCTGTCCGCTTCTCGATCTCTACACGCCGATGGACGCTCTCGACCGGAGTGTATATTGGACAGATCTCTACCATTTCAAAGCGGAGGCAATCGGGATCCAGGCAAAGGTGATCGCGGAACATGTGCTTGGTAGACTGGAGGCAAAAACAGACAGTGTCACGCACGCGTCCACGGCAACCGGTCCCTCCGGTAAGATCGACTGATGATAATATAAGAAAGGATCACAGATATGTACGAAAACGGTAAGCTCTATCTCGGACTGACGGAAGGCAGCACACCGGAGCGGGTATATCTCTCGCTCTCCCACGCCAACCGACACGGACTGGTCGCAGGTGCGTCCGGTACCGGAAAAACGATCACGATGAAGGTCATGGCGGAATCGTTCTCCGCAGCAGGCGTTCCAGTTTTTCTCTGCGATGTAAAAGGAGATGTATCCGGTATCTGCGCACCTGGTGAAGATAATGCTGGCATGCAGAAACGGATCGATCGGTTCGGAATCCGGGACACCTTCCGGTACCGTGCGTATCCGACGGTCTTTTACGATCTCTACGGCAAAAAGGGCCATCCGGTACGCGCTACCATATCCGATCTCGGCTCCTCCCTTCTTTCCCGTATTCTCGGGCTGACAGAAATCCAGGAGGGGGTACTGAACGCGGTATTCCAAATCGCGGACGATCACGGACTGACGCTCATTGACATGAAGGATCTGCGTGCAATGCTTCAATATGTAACCGAGCATCGTGCGGAATACACCACGCAGTATGGCAATATGGCGCCACAGAGTCTTGGTGCGATCACACGGGCGCTGCTGCCACTGGAAAGCGAGGGTGGTGATGTGTTTTTCGGTGAGCCATCCTTGGATATCCACGACTGGCTCCGTACCGCGCCGGATGGACGGGGATACATAAACGTGCTTCACTGTGCGGAACTGATCCGTTCCCCAAAATTATACGCGGCGTTTCTGCTGTGGATGCTCGCGGAATTGTTTGAAGTTTTACCGGAGGTCGGGGATCTTGACAAGCCGCGGCTCGTATTCTTCTTTGATGAAGCGCATACTTTGTTCACGGACGCACCCAAGGCTCTTGTCACCCGGATCGAGCAGACCGTCAAGCTTATCCGTTCCAAAGGTGTCGGAATCTACTTTGTCACACAGTCGCCGTCCGATATACCAGATCCGGTGCTGGCGCAGCTCTCCAACCGGGTACAGCACGCGCTCCGTGCTTATACCCCCGCGGAACAGAAAGCGGTACGTGCGGCGGCGCAGTCCTTCCGACCGAATCCGGCGTTCCGTACAGAAGACGAAATCATGAACCTCGGTACAGGAGTCGCGCTGACCTCCTTTCTTGACGACAGCGGTATTCCTCAAATGGTGGAAAAAACGGCAATTCTCTGTCCGGAAAGCCGCATGGCACCGGCGACCGAAGCGGAAATGGCAGACTGTATGCGTACCTCCCCGGTACTCGGAAAATACGACCGTGCGGTAGACAATGTGAGTGCTTATGAGCTGCTGGAAAAGCAGGCCCAGGAAGACGCGGAACGCGCAGAACTGGAAGCGGAACATGCGGCTCTCGAAGCGGAAAAGGAAAAGCTCCAGAAGGAAAAGGAGAAGGCGGAGGCTGCCGCCGTGAAAAAAGCCGAGCGCGAGGAAGAGAAAAAGCGCGCAGCGAAGGAACGCCAAGCAGAACGTCGTAAGAGCAAAATCGAATCCCAGCTTATCCAGGCGGGAGGACAAATACTGAAACGGGGACTTCTCGGAATTCTGAAACGGTAATAAGTATTATCTATGGCAGAAACAAATGTGTATTTTGTCCGTCACTCCGTACCGGACGATTCCCGAAAAATGCAGTGATCCCCCTTCCCAAACGCGATGCCACCATTGCTGCTGCGGGTTTTCAGTTCGTGCAGTATGTCCTTGCGTTTGCCGCGATACTTCTTGTGTTGACCGATACGCTAACGACGGAGAATCTGCGCACACCGATCCGGCTTCTTGGAGGAATGTTGATTGTTTTACTTCCAGTGACGGAGATTCTCACATGGAAACAGTTAGAAAACGATCAAACTGTGTGATCATCGCAAAACGCCATCTGTTCCGGTCTTCTCCGAAGCAGGCGGCGTTTTCTTTGTATTATTATAACTCAGATCAGCAGCAAGATGTTCTTCTCCAGATACTCGTATGTCTCTTTCGTACAGTCGGTGAACGATCTGCGGCAGGTACCGTCACCAATACCCATGAGCTTCAAAATCACCTTGACACATGGGATCCCTTCAAAAAATACCGCCGCTCTACCTCAGACAGAAGAAACACCTCCACGGTACTGTCGCATGCATAAAAGCCGTGTATGCCCTTTCTGATATTCCATTCGATGAGTGTGGAAAGGGCTTTTTCATCGATTTGCTCCCCGTTTATAAAATAAGTGACGAAAGCGGGATAAATGTCGGTAAAATCCTTCATATGCCATTTTCCTTCGTTTTCTATCTTCATCTCCCTTTATGGACGGAGTCCTACTCACAGTATACCATAAACGTCAGGAAAGTCCACACCAAGCTGTATTTTTCACCGTTTTTTCTTCGCCTGCGTATTTTTCCTATATCTTAAGATTTGCTTACAAAATTCTACTTGCACACAACACGCTTCTGTGGTACAATAAGGGGAACCTTGATTAACGGCGGATGGTTTCAATTCATCTTTAAACAAAAAATGGAGGAAACTGTGTCCAATGGAAATGAAACTGAACACAAAACGCACTCTCTTTGTCGGATTTGCATTCTTTCTCATCTGCGCGTTCTGGCAGGCATATGACGCCCTGATTCCAAAGATCCTGACGGACAAGTTCGGAATGAACCAAGTCTGGTCGGGTTTTCTCATGGCACTCGATAACATTCTCGCTATCTTTCTTCTGCCACTGTTCGGTTCGCTGTCCGACCGCTGCGGAAATCGGCTCGGTCGCCGCACACCGTTTATTCTCATCGGTACCATAGTTGCCGCACTTTGTTTTATGGGACTGTCCTTTGTCGACAACCTCCAGCTCGCGCAGCTTTCGGAAATCGCCGCAGTCACGGAAACGGAATCCTCAGCGGAAAGAGACGCCGCTCTTCGGAATCTCTACAACGCATACTGCAATATGGATCATATATCTGGTGCCACACAGGAAGCGGATTCAGTAGACGCGCATTCCATTGCAAACATCTACAGCGATGCAGATACGTTTGTCGCAAGTGTCAACAGCGTGGTGGGGGAGAACACCTCCGCATGGGTCATCAAAGCGCGGCAGGCATACGCTTGGCAGAAAACAATAGAATCTCCCGGAACGCTCGCCTGCTTCATCGTGATCCTGCTGGCGGTACTCCTCTCCATGTCCACGTTCCGCTCTCCCGCCGTCGCGCTGATGCCGGATGTCACGCCGAAGCCGCTCCGATCCAAAGCAAATGCGATTATCAATCTGATGGGTTCCGCAGGCGGAATTCTGGTGCTTGTTCTCGGCATTGTATTCGGCACAGGAAAAGTCGAAAATGCGTTGATGTCGTACCACGCATTCTTTTTTGCGATCGCAGGGATCATGCTTTTCTCTCTTGGTATTTTCATCCTCACCGTCCGTGAAATTCCCTGGGCAGCGGAGGCATCCAAAATAAACGACACACTGGACAGTCAAGCTCCGAAGAAAAAGACCGCGGCGCAAGGCCGTTTGTCCGACGGAGAGAAAAAATCGCTCTTTTTCATCCTGACCTCAGTGGTTCTCTGGTATATGGGTTATAATGCGGTTACAAGCAAATATTCCGTATATGCAGGAGAGGTACTTGGACTGGATTACAATCTCACAATGATCATCGCACAGGCGGCGGCAATCTTGTCATACATTCCAGTCGGAATCGTATCTCAAAAACTCGGACGGAAAAAGACCATTCTCGCCGGGATCGTTTTTCTGGGAATCGCATTCGGCGCCGCTTCCTTCTTACGGGAAGGTAGCAACATCTGGTTGATGAATGCCTTGTTCGCGCTTGCCGGGATTGGATGGGCGACGATCAACGTCAACAGCTACCCAATGGTGGTGGAGATGGCAAAGAGCGGCGACGTCGGCAAATATACCGGTTTCTACTACACAGCAAGCATGGCAGCACAAATCGCAACCCCGATCCTCTCCGGTGCGTTTCTGACCTGTGTCGGTATGACTACACTTTTTCCGTATGCAGCGATTTTCGTATGTCTCGCGTTTGTGACGATGTTATGCGTCCACCACGGAGACGCGCCTGCCGCTCTTCCGTACAAAAAGGATCTGCTTGCATATCTGGGTGATGGGGAGGACGAAAATGCAGACATTCCATTTTGATAAAATACGGCGGGAGCAGATTGTGATGATTCCTGGTTACTATGTCTGGTGCGGCAGTATGGTGCGAACACCGGATGGGAAATGTCACCTGTTTCTCTCCCTGTGGGAGGAAAAATGGGGTTTTGAACACGGTTGGGCGACCCACTCCAAAATCGGATATGCAGTATCGGACACACCGGATGGAGACTATACGTTCCATGGCATCGTGCTGGAAGGCTCCGGCATCGCCGATGGCTGGGATCGGGATTCCGTTCACAATCCATATATTCTCTGGCACAAGGGCGTATTTTTCCTCTACTACAGCGGCAACCGTGGAGATGGCACCTACGCATCTCATATTGCAAACCAACGCATCGGTGCAGCGTACACAACCAACCCGACTGCCGGATTTACACGGCTGAGCCATCCGATTCTGCCACCGCGCATGGGAAAATTTGATGCGGATGGGACGACGAACCCGAGTGTGTGTCAGATGGCCGACGGGCGGTTTCTCATGATCTACAAATGCTGGGCATACCACGGGGAAACAAAACAAGTTGTGATCGGTGCGGCGTTTGCGGATGAGCCGCTTGGCATATGGAAACGAATGGACACGCCGATTTTCACCGTAAATGGTGTACCATTTGCCGCAGAGGATCCATGTGTGTACCGAGAGGGCGAACGACTGTACTGCCTTTTAAAGGATATGGGGACACATTATGTCAAGGACAGCGAGCGTGCGCTCATTCGATTTGTATCTGACAACGGGATTTCGTGGCTCCCGGCAGAACCACTCCTTTTCCACTCCCGCACCTTGTCCTTCACGGACTATGGGAAAGTCACGATCTATCGGCTGGAACGGCCGTTTCTGTATCTCGAAAACGACAAACCATGCGTGTTCTTCTGCGCGATCCTGCCGCAAAAAACCGGGGATCACGCATACAATGTGCATATGCACATTGAGGAAGTGCTACACTAAAACTGCTTTTGCTTCAAAATTCCTTAAAACTAAGGTTTTTGACACAAAACGTAAGCAATTCAACGCAGACCCAAAGAAATTGAGGAATAACAAATGTTTTACGGAATTATCATCTGTCTCATCTTGCTTTTATATGTTTTTGTCCTGCTCAGGCCGGGAAAGACCGCTGTATATCCGGACGCGGTGCTTGTCGATTACGCCCATCGCGGTGCCTATGGGCACGGAATCCCGGAAAATTCGCTGGCGGCATTCGCGCGAGCAGCAGACAATGGCTGCGGAATAGAGTTGGATGTACAGCTATCGAAAGATGGAGAGGTCATGGTATTCCACGATACCTATCTGGAGCGGATGACTGGGATGCCTGGAAAATGCTGCGACTATACCGCGGCGGAGCTGTCTGCCATGAAGCTTACCGGCACGGAGGAGACGATTCCGACTTTCCGTGACGTGCTTGCACTCGTGAACGGGAGAGTGCCGATCCTCGTGGAATTAAAGGGAGAGAGTCTCGATACGTCGGTCTGCGCTCCAACAGCAGAACTTTTGCGTGGCTATTCCGGAAAATTTATCGTGGAATCGTTCAATCCTTGTCTACTCGGATGGTTCGCGCGTCATGAACCTGAGATGATACGCGGACTGCTCTACACAAATGTCACGAAACAGAACGGTCTTTCTCCGGTCAGTCTGATGCTCGGCGCGATGCTTCTCAATCGGATGGCACGTCCACAGTTTCTCGCCTGCGATGGTCGGTTCTATAAACGTCCGGCACCGTGGCTGTTCATGCACCTGTACCGCACGCCAGTCTGGGTATGGACGCTTTCTTCCAATACCCAGCAGCTCGAATGGCGCGAAAAGGGAATGCGCTCCATTTATGAGGGATTCCTGCCGCGCACTCACTCCTGATTCCCAGCAAGGTACAAAGTAATGAAGAAACTCACGATCGGAATCCTTGCCCATGTAGATGCTGGGAAAACGACTCTGGCAGAAGCTATGCTCTATCACGCCGGGAAAATCCGTAAAATCGGGCGGGTGGACCAGCGCAATACCTATCTGGATACACACATCATTGAGCGAGAGCGCGGAATCACCATATTTGCTAAGCAGGCGGTTTTTTCGTATGGAGACATTTCCTTCACTCTGCTTGATACGCCGGGACATGTAGATTTTTCTGCGGAGATGGAACGCACCCTGTCGATTCTCGATTACGCGATACTTGTCATAAGTGGTTCCGAAGGTATACAGGCGCACACCCGCACCCTCTGGCACCTACTCGCGAAATACCACGTACCGATCTTTCTGTTTGTTACAAAAATGGATCTTGCTGGAGCGGACAAAACGAATGTACTTAACGGTCTGCGGAATGGAATTTCCCAGGGAATCATTGATTTTGACGATCCTGCGCATGAGGAGCAGATTGCTCTTCTCGATGAAGATCAGCTGGAGCATTTCATGGAGCATGGTTCCCTTTCCCATGTTGCGCTGGTACATCAGATCGCTACACGTAGGCTTTTTCCCTGTTATTTCGGCAGCGGACTTCGCATGGAAAATGTGGACAAGCTTCTCGATGCATTGGTACGATACGCTGTCATCCCGGAATATAGAACGGATTTTTCTGCTTCCGTATACAAGATCGCTCACGACAAATCCGGTGCCAAACTGACCTATTTAAAACTCACAGGAGGCACTCTTTCCGTCCGACAGGCGATCTCCTACACCCCATTTGGCAGCGACACACCAATCACAGAAAAAATTACGGCGATCCGGCGGTATTCCGGTGAGAAATATGACGCATTGGATACAGCGGAAGCGGGAGAGGTCTGTGCGGTTCTCGGATTGACAAAAACCCATGCCGGAATGGGATTGGGCGCTGCGGAGCAGGTGGGAAAACCCGTGATCGAGCCGGTACTTCACTACAGGCTCTGCCTGCCACCGGAGGTCGATCCACAGATGTTCTATCCGAAGCTATTGGAATTGGAGGAAGAGGAGCCAGAATTGCATCTTGTATGGAACGAGCGGTTTCGTGAAATTCATGTGCGACTGATGGGTGAGGTACAGACTGAGGTTCTCTCCCGAAACATCGCAGATCGGTTCGGAATCGATGTGACTTTTACAGATGGGCGGATTCTGTACCGAGAGACTATAGCGAAAGCAGTCGAGGGAGTCGGTCATTTTGAACCGCTGCGTCATTATGCCGAGGTACATCTGCTGCTTGAACCTCTGCCAAACGGAAGCGGACTCCAATTCGACTCCGTGTTGTCCGAAAATGAGTTGGAGCGGAACTGGCAGCGATTGATATTGACCCATCTCCGTGAAAAACAGCACATCGGTGTTCTGACCGGCTCCCCCATCACCGATATGAAAATCACCCTTGTGGCGGGACGTGCGCATCTGAAGCATACACAGGGCGGCGATTTTCGGGAATCAACCTATCGCGCACTGCGTCAGGGTATGATGTGTGCGCGCGCCGATGGAAACATGGTGCTTATGGAACCGTACTACACGTTCCGTCTTGAAGTACCGTCAGAACTGGTTGGTCACGCAATTACGGACATTCTGCACCGGGAGAGTACTTTTACACAGAGCGATGCGCCAGACGGGATGACGGTTTTGTACGGGCGTGGTCCGGTTATTGCTCTCGCCGATTACGCCAAGGAAGTCGCGGCATATACGCATGGCAAGGGACGGTTTTCCTGCCAGGTGGAGGGCTATTTTCCCTGTCACAATACGGATGCCGTCGTCGCTCAGACGGCATATGACCCAAGTGCCGATCTTGACAACACACCGGATTCCGTATTCTGTGCGCGTGGTTCTGGATTTGTCGTACCATGGGAGCGTGTACGGGAATATATGCATCTGGAGGGATATAAGTTTCCAGTGGAGAACACGCCTGTATCTGCCGAGGATGGTGCACTGCCTCCCGCTTCTCCGCCCCGTGTGATTGAGAAAAATCTGCGGTTGGAGGAAAAAGAACTGGAAGCCATTATGGAACGGGAGTTTGGTCCGATCAAGCGACGGATCTACGCGAAACCGGAGCAGGCACACACACCGAATCCAGCAATTCCGAAATACAAAAAATCGCTCTTCATCATCGACGGCTACAACGTAATTTTCGCTTGGGAGGAATTGACAGCGCTTGCCGAACATGATCTGTCCCAAGCGCGCGACACTCTCTGCGATATTCTCGCCAATTATCAGGCATACACCGGCCGAGATATGGTGGTGGTCTTTGACGCGTACAATGTGAAGGGTGCTGTGGAACGCAAATTTGACGTACAGGGACTCCATGTGGTATACACAAAGGAGGATGAACTCGGCGACACCTATATTGAAAAGCTTGTACATACAATTGGGAAAGACTATTCGGTGCGCGTTGTGACCTCGGACGGTCTGATTCAGCTGCAAGCGGTACGCTCCGGTGTACTGCGGCTGTCAGCACGGGAATTCCGAAGAGAGATCTTAGCGGTGGATGAAGAGATCGCCGTGTTGTTATCCGCTTTACAGAAATAACAGGAATCGCTTCCTTAAAAGTGTTGATTTTAGATGGCTTTTGCTTCATACGAAAAAGAGAATAGCCGGAGTTTCACCACCCGGTTATTTTTCTTTGCAGTCATAGCCGTCACACCTTTAAAACAAAGTGCCTTTTGCGGAAATCCAACAGACCTTTCGATTCATACGGCGCATTTTACCGAATGAGGAGTGTTTCCACGGATCTCACAGAAACGATTGCATTCCACACCGCGATGTGGTATAATGTTGGAAGATACAGAATGCATCCAATTCCGACATACAAATGATTCACAGGAGAAATAAATGCTGAAACTGACAGCAACATATGGATGCGTAAAAAACGATACGACACAGATTCCGGAAAAACTCACACTTGCAGGAAACGGCACAGAGGGATTCCAGCTCTGCTTGATAAACGACGGTGCACCAACGGAGATCACTCTCTCGATCGCCACACCGGAGGAGATCGCACATACGACGTTTCAAATGCTGACCGTACCGACCGGGGAGACAAGAACGGTCGATTCGCTTGTTCCAGTAGATGGAAAAATCACATTGACGGATATAGTACGGTTCTATGTGCGGTTGACAGCAAAATCCGCCGGCGTCACGGGAGAGGTCACATGCACGGTGTTGAGTGATTCCGGTGAGACGGCAACGGTGATTCTTCCGCTAAAAGTGTGGAATTTTATGCTTCCGGAAACACCAGCGTGCCGTGTAGTGATGGGGATTGAGCGGGAATATATCGCGAAAATCCACGGTGTACCGGAATATGGCGTGGAAAACGACGCTCTGTACCTGCAATATTATCAAACCATGCTGGGCGCCGGAGTTTCGCCATATCGCATTCCTGCTCCCCTTCTCGATGCAGATGGTAATTGGAACCCGGCAGCGGAAAAATATCTGAACGATCCGCGCATGACCTCCTTTGTGATTCCGGTAACGTCCCTGAGCGACGAAAGCTATACCGGGGACAGCTATAAGATCCGCGACGGCTTCAATGAAGAAGGACTGAAAATGGTTTCTGCTAAGCTGCGGGAGCATCCAGAGTGGTTTTGCAAAGCGTATTTCTATCCCGTGGATGAACCATCGAATATGGAGGAAGTCACGCGTCTGCAAAAGGCGTCGGAACAGCTCCATGCGATTTGTCCAGGGATCGGAATCGTAACCCCGTTCTGGCTTGAAACGCTCTATGAGAACGGACAGGACGAGATCGAAGCGTTGACAGGCAGTACCGACATCTGGTGTCCGCAAACTCACTTTTTCGATACGGACGACCACATCTATGCCACTCCAGAATTGCAAGCGCGTCATTTTCTTCATTTCGCAGATCGGATGCTAGAGCGAAAGACGGCAGGAGATCGGATCTGGTGGTACACCTGCTGGGGCTCGCGCGAACCGTACTGCAACATGCTCATCGATCAGGAAGGCATTTTACACCGAATTCTGTTCTGGCTACAATATCGGAATCGTGTGGAAGGCTTTCTCTATTGGTGCGTGAATTACTGGATGGAGGTCGAGGATCCTTGGGAAAACATGACAACCGTGCCTTTTCTCTCCACAACGGTTTACGGTGACGGCTCCTTGGTCTATAATGGCAATAAAATCGGAAATTTCGGTGCAATTCCCTCCCTTCGTCTGGAGATCATCCGCACAGCGATCGATGATTACACCCTTCTTTCTCTGGCGCAGACCTGTTACGGCGACGAATGGATCAACAGGAAAATTGACGAAATTGCACCCGGTATGAAGGAATATACTCGCGATCCGTCAAAGCTTGCTTCTCTTCGCACAGAAATCGGTGAAGCGGTTGAAAAAGCGATGCAAAGAGATAGAGAGTAAGCGTACTTTAAGGAAACGCTGATATGAAGTATTTACGCAATGTATCCTTAACAGAATGAGGAAAAGAGCATGAGTGACGAAACAAAGATACCGCAGAAGGATCCAGACGCGTTTTTACGGGTGATTCTGTGCCTTGGCAGGGCGATGATCACGTGCGGCTCGGAGATCCGTCGGGTAGAGGATACTATGAGTCGCATCTTCTTAGCCTACGGAATCACAGAATATGACCTACATTCCATCGCGTCCCAGATCGTCATCACTTATCGCGCGCCGGATGGTCGCCATTATACCCAATCGGTACGCATCGGAATCCCGTCCAACAATCTCGGGAAACTGGAGCAATACAACGCATTTGCACGACGGATCTGTCATGAAACACCGGATGTGCCGGAAATCGAGCGGATGCTTGCCTCGGTACCGGATTCACCTTATGGTAAATTCGCACGTCTCGCGGATCTGCTTGGGTATACGATCGGTGCGAGCGGATTCTGTCTCTTTTTCGGTGGAAGTATCCGGGACTCGATTGCGGCTGCGCTGATCGCCTGCGTGGTTTTTCTGATGGATCATTATCTGGAGCTTCGCAGTGTGAATCAGTTTCTCTATACGCTTCTTGCCAGTCTGATGGCAGGCGGTCTGTCGCTTCTCCTCGTCCGCTTGTCGATCGGAGAAAAGGTGGATCACGTGATGATCGGCACCATCATGTTGTTTATTCCGACGCTCAACATGACAAACGGGATTCGAGAACTTCTCAACGCCGACATCATGACGGGATTCCGACGTTTTGCAGAAGCGTTGATCGTCGCGCTGGCGATTGCAATTGGATATGTGGTGTCGGTCACATGGTTGGGAGGGATTCTCTGATGCTGTATAAGCAAACGATCATGGAGCTTGTCGCCGCGCTTCTCGGCACGCTCGGTTTCTCTTTATTTTATCGTGTGGCGCCACGTCACCTAGCTGTGACGGTTTCGGGAGGTGTACTGACATGGGCAGCGTATCTCCTCATCCATCACTTCTGTAGCGATGCGTTTGCTTCTAATATGCTTGCTGCCATGTTCGCGGCACTGTGGGCGGAGATTTTCGCACGGATCAAAAAAGCGCCGACCAATGTGTTCCTCATTCCGGCGATTCTGCCGTTGCTCCCAGGTCAGTCTTTCTACTACACCATGGCGGCTCTTGTTCACAACCACCGCACCTATTTTGCTATGAAGGCAATGGATACGCTCCGGGTCGTATTCAGTATCGCTTGCGGGATTCTGACTGTCTCAATGTTTTTTCATCTGCTGCGGGAGATACACCACCGTGTGGGACAACATCGGAAAGCAAAGACCAAATGAAAATAGCTATTCGGAGTGTGTCTTGTATGCACTCCCACAGTTGAATGCTGAATATCGATAGAAATTTTATAGAAAAAGGCAGGCTGCCGCTTGT
>CAVIKO010000032.1:0-21408 GCA_963643035.1 bacterium | reverse complement strand
GTATAGCATAATCTTTTCCAAAATGCAATGCGCTTTTGACAGGAAATTTGTAATTTTTCCGTTACAAGCCCAAGCAGTCCTGTCCAAGATGCGTTTTTGGGGGGAAGCTCCGATCACAAAAGCAGCGGCGCGGAGAAGAGTACTTCCCACAGGAAGATGAGAGACCCTATTTATATGCGGCCACAGCGGAATTGTTTACAAAAAGGAGCAGAAAATCCACCCAGAAACATGGTATCATAATAAGGTACAATTTTATCAAAAAATCCGTTTCGGGAGGCTATCATGACCAAAAAACGGTTTCTCATCCGCTTCACGCTCGTTCTGCTTTGCACCACCATTGCGGGACGACTCCTCGGACTGCTCTACGGGGAAAGCGCAACGAACGTTCTCTATGCGGACTGGGTTTCCGTTGTTCTCGGATATGTGGAGGACCTGCTCGGCTGTCTGCGTACCACCTATCTCTTCTGCGCCGTCGTATATGGATACTGGACGTTCGGACTCTCGTTCTCCAATCGGCACATTCTTCTCTCCGGTGCGCTGATTCTTGTCGATATGCTCTCCCGTCTCACCGTGGATCTGCTTCAGAACAACATCGAGGAACTGGTGACTGTCGCCGTCATCTGGCTTGCCTTGCAAATGGCGTATGAGCTGGTGTTGTGCATTCTTGCCTGGATCACCGCGCAGCTTGTCCTCCATCTGCGGCAGACAAGTCCCCATCCGCGCGCAAAGGATCGGTACACGCTTCCCGCTGCGCTCCGTTTTTCCCTGTTCTGGCAACTCATCGCGCGCTTCGCTATGGAGGTTTGCAACATTTTCTCTTTCACCTCCACGTATGCAGACATCACCACAGCAGAGATATCGTCCATGGTAGGCTACCTTTTGTATGCTGTGATCCTCTACGGCGGCGTTGCTTTTCTCGCAGAGGAGGGATTGCGTGCGCTGTGGGAGAAACGAAGCCGTGTGGACGCAGCGTAATCTCCAACAAAACGCAGAATAATCGTGTTTCCCGCTGCACAACTCGCATATCTGGCTTTTGGCGCAAAAACAACCTTGCGTCTGTGGTTATCTTAAATTTTCCGCAAAAGGTTGCATTTTTGCCGATTGTATGCTATACTGAATAGCAGTTTAAAAATCTGTATCTGTCCCATTGGAGGAAATCAGGAATATGAAGTTCTCATCGAAACTGGCCCGGTGCGCGTGCGCGATGGTCTGTGCGCTTGCCGTACTGCCTGCCGCCCTGACCGGATGCAACAACGACAGCGATCCGCTCTATTACCGCTACAACTACGATCTCTCGGAATATATCGACCTGGCACCGTATGATGGTGTAGCTGCTGTCTACACCAACGCTTCCATCACGGATGAGGATGTGGAGATGGAGATTCAGTCCACGCTCGCCTATTACGCAACCGAGGTGGACATCGACACCGATGCTGTCACCGGAAACATCATATATTTCGCGGCGGAAGTCACATTAAACGGAGACACCGTGGACGAATACTGCGAGGAGGAAGGCTCTCTGACCCTCGGTTTCGCAACTTATGGCGAGGCGATTGACGAGGCTCTAACCGGAGCGAAGGCAGGAGACGTTATTGAATCCACGCGTACTCTCCCCGATACCGACGCATACAGCGACTATGCGGGCGAAACACTCTCCTATCGAATCACCGTGGAACGCGTGTGCAACTCCATTATTCCGGAGCTGACCGATCTGTTTGCCCAGACTGTCCTCAATTTTGACACCGCGGACGAATATCGTCAAACCGTTCGTGAGGTTTTGGAGGAAACGAACGCTACCAATCGTTCCACGCTTCTTCTTTCACAGGTGTGGCCTGTTGTGCTGGAGGGAACAGTTGTCAAGAAGTATCCCGAAAAGGAATTGGGCGAGATCCGCGATCAGGTCAATATGGAAATCAACGCATACATCGATACTGTAGGAATCAACCGCGACGAATACATCAAGGTCGCCTACGGAAAAACCGAGGAGGAATTCGACGCCTATCTCGACGAGCTTGCCAAGGCGCAAGTCAAGGAAGAGATGATCGTGTACGCTGTTGCCCGTGCGGAAAACATCAAGGCGACAGACGAGCAGTATGAACAGTACGCGCAGATTTATGCGGACAAGTACGGTTATACGACCGTTGAGGAAATGGAAAACGCGTTCGGCAAAGATGTGGTAGAGGCAGCGGTGCTTTCCGATGTGACCAAACTGTGGATCGCCGACCACGCGTCCGTATCGGAATCCTAATTCGGATTCTAACCCGAACGCTTTCAAGCGAAAACAATTCCGAAAAAGATCCCTGTATGGCAAATGCCGTGCAGGGATTTTCTGTTGCTACAGGAATCGCCGACACGAGGATACCGCTCACACATATCGGAGAGAGCCTGTTTTTTTGTTTTTCCGCGCTTCTCCAAAGGGAAAATCTTGACAAAGGCATGCTGATTTGTTATGATATAGGGGAAAAGATTTCAGGAATAGCCGCATACTCTGTATTTTTGTGTCAGGATCCTTGAATTCATAGGCTTTGAAATCCGGGAACGGCCCTACAGCAGCGGCTTCCTTATCTATGGAGGTATTTTTCTATGCAGTCAGCACCAGTATGGGTACGTTCGTTGTACAACGAAATGAACGTTACCTTAACCTTTCTGAAAACCGTCACGCTGGGAGGGGAGCCGGAGCTTCGCCTCGCTGCGTCCTCCCTGTACCGCGTCTTTATCAACGGTGAGCTTATCGGCTACGGTCCGGCACGAGCAGCGCACGGATTTTCCCGCATCGACCGGTATTCCCTGGCAAAATGGGCGGGAGAGACAGTCGTGATCGCCGTAGACGTTCATTCCGCGCAGGTCAATTCGTATTACGTGGTCGATGAAAAACCGTTCTTCATGACGGATATTCTCGACGGCAGCCGTGTGATCGCCACCGCGGAGGATTTCACGGCATACCCGCGTACCGACCGACTTCAGAAGGTGCGCCGATTCAGCTTCCAAAGAACGTTCACAGAGAGCTATCGGATGCACACAGATCCGCTTTCCCTCTACAAGGGCGACACCACAGGATTTACAGCCGCTCCCACGACAATCGTTCCCGCAAACACACTGCTCTCGCGTCACGTCCACTATCCGACGTTGGAGACGGTCCCGTACACCACTCTTGTTGAGCATGGCAAGGTGGGGATCGACGCAGACGCACGGCTGTGGCAGGATCGTTCGTATCTCGGCGTGGACGGCAATCGTTTCAAGGGCTTTCCCGTGGACGCGCTGGAAGAGGACGCCGGTGAAGAGGTTTCCCGGATGACGTTCCGGAAGGACGGCGACAATGCGCTCTCCCTCTGCGGCGCAGCGTACCAGATCTTTGATTTTTCCCGTGCCGTAACCGGCTTTTTCTCCCTCGATCTGACCGTGAAAAAGGCGGCGGTTCTCTACATTCTTTTTGACGAACTGACCTTCGCACGCGACGGTCACACAGCGGTCGATCCGTTCCGCAACACGTGCTGCAATGTTCTGAAATACACGCTTGCACCGGGCAGATACCACCTGCTCTCCATGGAAGCGAACACGATGCGGTATGCCAATATCGTGACGACGTCGGGAGAAGTGGATATCCACACCTTCGGCATGGTGGCGTATGAGAATCCGGACGCAAAGCACTTCCAGTACGACTATCACGACGCGGAACTGAACAAGATCGTCGCCGCCGCCGTGAATACCTTTGCGCAGAACGCCGTGGATGTGCTGACCGACTGTCCGTCCCGGGAACGCGCGGGTTGGCTCTGCGACAGCTATTTCTCATCCCGTGCAGAAGCATTGTTCACCGGTGAAAACCGTGTGGAAAAGAGCTTTCTCGAAAACTATGCAATGTGTCCCGCATCTCCGTATCTGCCTGCGGGTATGATCCCAATGTGCTACCCCTCTGACCACAACGACGGCGTGTACATTCCGAACTGGACAATGTGGTACATTCTGGAACTGCGCAACTACGTGAACCGTACCGGGGACAACGAGATGGCAGTACTGTCTCGAGAGAAGGTTTACGGATTGGTGGAATTCTTCGACCGTTATGTGAACGTGGACGGGCTTCTTGAAAATCTGGAAAGCTGGGTATTCATCGAATGGAGCCGCTGCAACGATAAAGACTTTATTGCTGGCGTGAACTATCCGTCGAATATGCTTTGGGCCGCCGCTTTGGACGCGGTTGCGGAACTGTACGGCGATGACGCACTGCACGACCGGGCGTCAAAAATGCGCAGTGTGATCCGCACACAGGCATGGAACGGCGAATTCTTTGAGGACAACGCAATCCGCGGCGAAGACGGAAAGCTCCGTAAAACCGGACACACCTCGGAAACATGCCAGTACTACGCTTTCTATTTTGGTGTCGCTTCTCGGGAAACAGATCCCGTGCTGTTTGAGACAATGCTCACGAAATTCGGTCCGAAGCGCGACGACAAGGTTGTCTATCCGAACGTCTACCGCTCCAACGCCATCGTCGGCAATTATCTGCGGCTGGAAATCCTCATGAACTGCGGCTATCGCGCCGAGGTGCTGTCGGAATGCCGCGACTTCTTCACGCAGATGGCCGAAATGACGTGCACACTTTGGGAGCATAGTCAGCTCTCGTGCAGCCTGAACCACGGATTCGCCTCCATGGCAGCCGTATACATCGACCGCTGCGCCAACTAAAGACGCGCTGATTTCAAGCTCATTGGCACCAAGATACCCATAAAAAAGGCGGCACGCCGCCGACCCGCAGGACGTAAAGCCTACGGTCGGTAGATAGCGCAGCCGTCTTTTTATATTCAGCAGAACTGTCTTATGTAAATATCGCTCATTTCCCCACGGGTGAGGACATAAGGAGAATTTTTGTAATTGCCGGCATCCGCGACCAGATTAATGAGCTCCTCTGCCTTCTCCGGTGTTATGTGGAGATCGATCCCCGGCTTGGCGGGCAGCAGAGCACGCATTTCCGCAGGAGTGGTGCCGATGAAATCTGCAAGCGCATGGAGCTTCGCCGCGCCCACATCAGTCAGCAGATTGTATTCGATGTACGCCCCCTCAAACAACGCGCAGGCGTATCCATGGGGGATGCCATAGGTCAGTGTCAGACTGTAACCGAGCGGATGGGGGAATCCGGTGCCTGTATAGTGAATGGCGATCCCTGCCGCACACGCCGCATAGGACAGCCGTTCCCGCTGTTTTGCCGTATATCCACCGAGATCCCGTTCTCCATTTCCTTCTCCGTCCGCGTTCCGGAAGAGAACATCCCAAACCTCACGTGCGGCATACAGGGCGGCTTCCTCGCTCTCCGGTGTCGATTTCGGCGAAAGATACGATTCCATAGCGTGGGCAAACGCGTCCAGTGCGGTCGATTCCGTATTCTTGCGCGTCTGGGTATGCGTGAATTTCGGGCAGACAAAGCCCGTCTGCGGGAAAGATGAGAGATCCTTAAAGGTTTTCTTCTGTCTGCCGCCGGGAAGAGTCAGCACCGCATAGCAAACCGCCTCGCTTCCGGTACCCGCCGTGGTCGGAATGGCAATGAGCGGCAGACAAGGATTCTGCAGTCCGTTAAAGATTTCCGTCACACCCATATCCGGATTCGCAGCATAGGCTGCAATCGCTTTGGCACCGTCGAGGGAAGAACCGCCGCCGATCGCAATGACGAAATCGCAGCCGTTCTCCCGTGCGATCTGCCCGCCGCGATGGCAGGTCTCCGCCGGAGGATTTTCCGTGATCTCCGTAAAACGTACATAAGGAATGGACAGAGAGGTGAGAATCGCGTCCACCTCCGCCATCGCGCCGCACGCATCTGCGCCGTGTTTTCCGCTTACAACAAGGGCTTTTTTCCCAATCCGAAATCGATCGAGGTTATCCCGCATGGCATTGTCTCCGAGAAAAAGCCGCACGGGAGGATGGTTCTGAAAGTTCATATCTGTACTCCGTTATGCTCCGGCGTCGGTTTGCGGGTCTATATTTCAGAACGCCGGATAAATTTTCATGCCGTGGTCGCTTGTTCATTATCATACCACAATCCCACCGATGGATGCAAGAGCGATTCTGTGGATTTTTCGGCAGCCGAATGGGAGGAGATTTGGGTAAAATTTCATCTGCATGAAATCTTTGGGCAATGATGCCCGCTTTCGTGAACTTTCCCCACCGTCATCCGCACCCGATCGAGAAATTTCCCGTTTTCCGGAAGAAAAAAGAGATTTTCCTCTTGCTTTTTTCAAAAATCTGTGCTATAATTGGTACTGTTGATTTTTGTATTTCAGAATACCAATAACGGAGGTGTAATTGCAAATGGCAAAGTGCTGTGTTTGCGGTAAAGGCGTTACTTTCGGTCAGAATGTGTCTCACTCCAACCGGAAGACCAACAGAGCCTGGAAACCGAACATTCGCAAGGTAAGAGCAATCGTGAACGGTGCTCATGTGACGGTCAATGTTTGCTCCCGTTGCCTGCGTTCCGGTAAGGTTACCCGCGTTTGATTTTTGGAATACGCTTGAAAACGTCTGGTAGGTTTCCTATCGGACGTTTTTGACTTTTATGAGGTTTTCATATGCCGGAGATTCCACTGTTCTCGTCTGCTCTGCCGAGGAAGGTGCAGGACGCCATTCTCTCCCGACTGCCGCACGCCCGTTTTCTGCCGATGGATCCCGCCCTACCTGCTCCGATCCGCTGTCATCCGGACACGCTGGTCTGCACATTGCCTGGATACCTTTTTCTTCCGGTGGATTACTATCGGGCAAATGCTTCCTTCTTTGATGATGTAGCGGCAGATGCCGATGTGACGCTCTGTCCTCTGCACACGCCGCACGGAAGCGCGTATCCCGCCGATGCCGCGTACAATGGAGTACTCTGCGGGCGGTATCTCCTTGGAAAAACCGCCATCCTTGCCCCAGAAATCCCGGATATCGCACGAAAGCATGGCTATATACCGGTATCTGTCCATCAGGGATACGCCGCCTGCTCCACGATTGTATTGGATAACACGCTGTTCACCGCCGATCCGTCGATTCTGCACACAACTGCGGGACTTTCCGGAATCACGGCGACAAGGCTGGATCCGTTTCCCATCGCGCTGCCGGGTTACAACTGCGGCTTTCCGGGTGGCATCTGCGGACAGGTCGGGGAAACGCTGTACTGGTTCGGTACACCGGACACCCCCGCGCTGTCGCCGGTTCACACCTATTGCCGCGCTCACGGGATCGAGGAATGTGCGTTGTCGGATACGCACGAAAACACGGATTTTGGCGGAATCCGGGTAGCGAAAGGAATTGATTCCACAAAAGGAAGGTAAGAACAATGTACGATTTTTCCACAGTACCATCGATCCTGCGCAAGGCGAGCCAGATCATGCTCTCTGCCGATCGTCCGGAGAACGTGACCCACGCAAAATCCGGCGCGCAGAATTTTGTGACCGATTACGACATCCGCACAGAGCAATTCCTTCGCGCGGCGTTTGCAGAGGCTCTGCCGGATTGGGATATGCTTGGAGAGGAATCGGCCGACACCCATCCCGCTAAGATTGCGGGCGGGCTAACACTTATCGTAGATCCCATCGACGGAACGACCAATTTCATGGAAGGCTGCCGCTGCAGCGCGATCTCCGTCGGCGCCTGCGACCGGGGAACGATGGTCTACGGAGCGGTTTACAATCCCTATGCAGACGAGCTGTTTTACGCAGTGCGCGGCGGCGGTGCCTACCTAATACATGACGGTACGGGAAAACGGATTCAGGTGAGTACACGCTCCCTCTCGGATGGACTTTGTCTCTTCGGCACCTCTCCCTACTATCGCGACCGACTCGGCAAAGCGACGTTTGCCTCGCTCTGGTCTCTCTTCCAGCAATGCCGGGACATTCGCCGCTCCGGTTCTGCCGCACTTGATCTATGCGCCATTGCAGCCGGACGGGGAGACGTGTTCTTTGAATATCTCCTCTCGCCATGGGATTACGCGGCAGGCTCTCTCCTTATCACGGAGGCAGGCGGTACGATCTGCGCCTTTGACGGTTCCACGATACCGTTCGACCATCCCTCCCCTGTGCTTGCCGGCAATCCCGAAACGGTTGCAGAGGTGCTGCAAAAGGGTGTGCTGCAGGTGAATGCATAAGAAATACCGCTGTATTTCTCCGGTCGTTATCCGGAAAACACAGCGGTATTTTTGCATTTTTGCGTCATAAGCACAGGATTTTATGTTTTTTGATGCAATAGCAATCTAAAATCCACGTGTTCTTACTCTTTATCCGCTTCCGGTTCGTTCTCCGGCAGCAGATTCGTCATGCTTTTGAGTCCGATCGCCAGTGTGGATGCATTGTGGAGCATTGCCGAGGTGGTTGGAACGATCATGCCAGACACGCCGAGAAGGATCAGCAGCAGATTGAAGCCGACGATAAAGCGGTAATTCCGCCGGATCCGATCCATCAGTGCCTCGCTCAGACGACGGAACATCACAATCTCGTAGAGACTTTCAGAGGAAATCGTCACATCCGCAATCTCGCGTGCGATGGCGGCTCCGGTGCTGACCGATATGCCGACATCCGCTTCCGACAATGCAGGAGAATCGTTCACGCCGTCGCCAACCATCATAACGGTATGTCCCTCTGCTCGCGCCTTTTTGATGTACGCCGCCTTATCCTCCGGCAACACCTCCGCGTGGAAATCGTCCACTCCGACGTGCTGTGCGATAGACTGCGCCGTTTTTGCGTTGTCTCCGGTCATCATCACGACATGGGATATGCCGCAATCGTGGAGCGCATCAATGGCGCCGGCAGCATCCTCCCGCAGCGGATCGAAAATGCAGATCACAGCGGCAAGGGTGCCGGAAATGCAGAGATACAGGTGCGAATACTGCGGCGGCAGCGCATCGAATTTTTCCTGTTCGCCTGCGGGAATCACGCAGCCTTCATCCTCAAAGACAAAGTGCGCACTCCCAATGACAACCTTTTGCCCGTTGACGGAACTGGATATGCCATGCGCCACGACGTATTCCACACAGGAATGATACTCCGCGTGGGACAGACCGCGCCGCCTTGCCTCCTCGACCACTGCATTTGCCATCGAATGCGGATAATGCTCTTCCAGACAAGCCGCCAGACGGAGCATATTTTCCGCCGGATAATCGCCGAACGGAATGACGTCCACCACGGTCGGATTCGCGTAGGTAAGCGTACCCGTCTTGTCAAACACGATCGTATCCGCCTGTGCCGCCGCCTCCAGGAATTTGCCGCCCTTGACAGAGATATGATGGGTACTGCATTCCCGCATCGCCGACAGAACCGCAATCGGCATGGAGAGCTTCAAGGCGCACGAAAAATCGACCATCAGCACCGCAAGCATCTTTGTGACATTGCGGGTCAGAAGATAGACAAGTGCTGTCCCCGCCAGGGTATACGGCACGAGCCTGTCCGCCAGCCGGTACGCCTTATCCTCCGTGTTCGATTTGAGCCTTTCCGACTCCTCGATCATACGCACGACCCGGTCATACCGTCCGCTGCCCGCTGCCTTATCGACGGTGACGATGCACTCGCCCTCCTCTACAACGGAGCCGGCATAAACATAGCTGCCCGCCTTCTTCGCCACAGGAATCGATTCTCCCGTCATGGACGACTGGTTGACCGTCATGTCGCCGGAGAATACCACGCCGTCGAGCGGGATCATGCCGCCGGTACGAACTACGATCCGTTCGCCGATCGAAACATTGTTGACCGGCACGAGCGTTTCCGTTTCGCCGTCCGTCCTCCACACCTTGTCCACGTGGAGTGACATGGCATCTGCAAGATCGGCGACAGATTTTTTGTGTGTCCATTCCTCAAGCAGCTCGCCGATGCGGAGCATAAACATAACGCTGCCTGCCGTACCGAAATCGCCGCGCAGAATCGACACTGTGACCGCCGTCGCGTCAAGAACCGCCACCGTGAGCTTTCTCTTGACGAGTGCCGCCAGCCCTGCCCGGATATACCGGAACGACTTACACACGGCGATACACGCACGGATGGGATACGGCAGGAATGTCTTTGTCACCATCCGGCGCAGTACCGTGGAGACGAGCTTGTCCTCAAACTCCCGATTGAGCGCGCGCGGTGTATGCTCCGGTACCAGATCCCGTTTCTTCGCTTTTGCAAATGAGAATCCGGCAAGAGACGCGATCACTGCCGCACGTTTGCCGTCGTAGCGGATCACCGCGTCGCCGGTTCGATCGTATACACGCACCGTCCGCACGCCCGGTGTATTCCGCAGCCAATATTCCGCGAGATCCGCTTCCGGAAGTGTCATATCGCCGCAGGAAAAGTGAACCCGCATTCTACCTGTCGATTCATGGAGTATCGTACATTTCATGGAAATCGCTTGCCTTTCATGGAATTAGAAAGCCACCTCTGAAAGTTTATTGAGACTAACTTTCGGTATGAAAAAATACCCGCGGCTCATTCGTCACAGGTATTTTTTTCACAGCAGGGGCAGCAGCCGTTTTCTGTATCCGTTTCCGCCGCAGTCTCTTCCGTGCAGCAGCATTCGTCCGCAATGACTTCTTCCTTTGCGGCGGCTTTCCGCTTGTCGTTGATTTCCCGGGCATCCGCCACGATGTCGCCAGCGTTTTCTTTCACGTTTGTCACCGTAGTCATAATGTCCTCCTTCGCTCTGAGAACGGCTGCGGTGGTGTGGGTGTACACCTTCTTTGCATCCTTGCTGGTCAGGAGCTTGATCCCGGCGGTGCCGAAAAGAAGTCCTGCTGCAAACAGTCCGATTTTACCAAGTCCCATGGTTGTTCCTCCCGAAAAATATAGTAATGTGTTGGATTACGGAGCATTTCCCCGTGCTTCTATTATAACCGAACCGATATGAAAATGCAACACAAACTTTATGAACATTTTACGAATATGCTAAATCCATTAATTTCTCGTTTTTTCGCATGGCAAACAGCTTTCAAACCGTGTCCCACAGCGTGACACCTTGGTCAGCAACCGTTCCAAAATCGTTTTCCCACCGCGGTTTTCCACAGGATGTTGAAAAGTCCATACAGGAAATCCACAGGAGAGAAACGGTGCAATCCACCCGATTTATGTCAAAAAAGCCTCCGGTCACAGATGTGGACAAGAGGTTTTCCACAGAGCTTTCCCAACGCGGCGCGGCTTTCTCTATCCTCGACCTCAGACAATATGTAGGTCATCTTCATATAGTCGCCCGGATTCACATACAAGTCAATCCTGCATGGATATAGTGTTGCCCGCCTCACATGGATTATACACAGGATTTATGTCTCCGGCAAAAAAGTTTGCTCTTGCAAAATGATGTGGGGTATGATATACTGATTGCAACTACATTCCATTACGAAAGAGGTGTGACTATGGAATATACAATGCGGCTTCGATACGCATCCGGAAATGTGGGTACCGGCAGATTTACCGTGGAGAGCCGGGACAACGTGGAGATCGTCCGTACAAATTGGGATGGGGAAAATCACGAACCGCTGCAGTCCGATCTCGGCGCGGAGATTTTCTTCCCAGCGGAGGAAATCGATGCGTTCATGGCGGACAGACGCCATTCCGAATTCTGGTGCATGCCCGTCTTCGGCGACAAGCTGACTGATGTGCCGAGTGAGACGCAGTATCTTCTCATCCGCTATCGGGACGGCACCTGTCGCGTGATCGTGCCGGTGGTATCGGAGGACTACAAATGTGTGCTTTCCGGCGGCGAAGATGGTCTGCGCGCAGTGCTGTTTTCGTGGTGCGAGGGGATCTGTGCCTGCCGCGGAATCGCGTTTGTGACCGCACGGGGGGAGAATCCGTATACGCTCACCGAAGCCTGCGTCAAGACCGCGCTGGCGGAACTGCACAACGGCTGCGTGCATCGGAGCGAGAGACGGTATCCGGAGATTTTCGAGTATCTCGGCTGGTGCAGCTGGGACGCAATGCAGATCCGGGTGTCGGAGGAAGGACTGCTCCAAAAATGCAAAGAATTCCACGACAAAAAGATCCCGGTTCGCTGGGCAATCCTTGACGATATGTGGGCGGAAATATCGAAATTCGACAGAAACACGTATAACACGCGCGAGGAGATGTTCCGCCTGATGCACTCCTCGGCAATGACGGATTTTGAAGCGTCGCACACCCGGTTTCCACACGGATTGGCGCATTGCCTGCATCGGATGCGGACGGAATACGACATGATTCCTGCGATCTGGCATCCAACGACAGGCTACTGGATGGGACTGGAAAAGGATGGTCCCGCCGCCCAAAAGCTCTCTCCGTACACCACGACCTCCATCGACGGCAAATGCATGGGAGACTGGCACGAAGACAAAGCATACGGCTACTACAACACGATGCACCGATTCTTCAAGAACTGCGGCGCGGCGTTTGTCAAGGTGGACAACCAAAGCATGTACCGTCGATTCTATCGCGGGATGGATACGGTCGGCAGAGTGTGCCGGGAATACCACCGCGGTTTGGAAGCGTCGGTCGGCGTGAATTTCGGCGGGGATATGATCAACTGCATGGGCATGGCGTCTGAGGATATGTGGAACCGCCCGTCAAGCGCGATCTCCCGCTGCAGCGATGATTTCCAGCCGGAGAACCGCTCTTGGTTCACAAAGCACATCCTCCAGTGTACGTACAATTCTCTGATTCAGGGGCAGTTTTACTGGAGCGACTACGATATGTGGTGGACAGACGACAGCCAGGGAATCAAAAACAGCGTTCTCCGGGCAGTCAGCGGCGGCCCGATTTACGTAAGCGACGAACTGAACCGTTCGAGAGCGGAAATCCTCGCCCCCCTCGCTTTTGCAGACGGACGGATCCTGCGCTGCAATCGTCCCGGTACGCCCGCCCGCGATTGTCTTTTTATCGATCCGGAAACCGCGCATACACCACTTAAAATTCAGAATCTCTGCGGAAAAGCCGGCGCCGTTGCCGTATTCCACGTCGACCGGGACAATGCGCCGATCACAGGAACGCTCTGTCCGGAGGATGCGGAGGGAATTGCACAGGCGGACGAATACGCCGTATACGAGCATTTTTCCGGAGAAACAGCGATTTTGCGTGCCGGAGAAAAAATGACAGTCACACTGGCGGATCACGACGACTTCCGGCTCTACATCATCGTACCGATTGAGAACGGCTTTGCGCCGATCGGACTTCTCGACAAGTACATTTCCCCGCTTGCCATCACGGCACAATGCGGTGAGACGGTATCGCTGTACGAGCATGGGCGGTATGGCTATGTGAAAAACGGCAAGTTCTGTATCGAGGAAAGATAACCATTCCATGGGAATATGTCAAAAAAATACCGCAGACGACTAAGGATGCCTCTGATTTGAGTTCCTCAGAAATCTGCGGTGTTTTTTATACTTGCGGAAGTAAGTATGCTTACGGATGTAAGTATGCTTACAGGAGGAGAAGCGGCATTCAGCGAATGGACAAGGTCACACTGCCGCGGATACCGGACGGTTCGGCATCCTCACAGGCGCACAGGAGCAGCCGAAGTTCACCGGTTTCTCCCGGTTTGCAGGAGAGCGGAATGGTCACCGCATCACCGTCATGCGCGGCGGAGGCGTAAAGTGCGGTACCGTTCCGATATGCTTCGATCTGTGCGCACCGGAGCTTCGGGAGCAGTACCTCAACCGTCACGTTCGCTTTTGCCGTTGCCGGAACGCGGATTGGGATCCGGTACAGCCGCCAACCGACTGTGAAATCCATCTGATACGTATCATTCGAAAGGGTCAGAGCCGCAAAGGAATTCATATCGTTGTCGGCATATTCCCGATTCGGATCCGGCTTGTTCGCGAAGTTCTCCTGCGAAATGCGAATCCCGGTTACACTGTGGTTCTCACACATATAGATGTAGTGCGGCTTTTCGGTTTTGCGAATCGTGAGCGTACAAGTTGCACTGCGCAATCCCGTACCGCTTGCCGTGACCGAAAGGAATTTCGCACCGACATCTGCCATTACGAGAGCCTGACAAAGCCCGCAGTAAAGATCGCGTTCCGGCTCCTTATCGGATTCATGGCTGTTCGGATCTCCGTTGCCAACGCCGATAATCCGCCCGTCACCCTCTACCGTGAAGAAAATATGATCGTTCGCCGTCGGTACCATTCTTCCGCACGCGTCCGTGACATACACCTTCAGCGGCACCGTATCCTCGCCATCGTCGCAGATGTAGTCGCGATCCGGCTCGATCACGATCTGCACGGGATCCCCTGTCGTATCCCGCGTATCGGTGCAGATCAGCGTACCGTTTTTATAGCCGTTTGCCGTGATTTGCCCCGGTGTAAATGGTACATACCACTCGCACGGCGCACACACATCGGATTTCTTTCTGCCCTGCGATACACCGTTTACAAACAGTTCGACCTCATCGCAGTTGGTGGCAGTCATCACGCGGATCGTCTCCCCCTCACGCCAGTTCCAATGGGGGAAGAGATGGAGCATCGGCTCATCCGTAAAGCACACTTTATTTTGATAGAAGGATTCCTTCGCAAAACCGCACGTGTCCATGATTCCAAACTGAGAGGAGCAGGACGGCCAGGTAAACGGCGTCGGTTCACCACGATAGTCAAAGCCTGTCCAAATGAAGATACCCGCCATGTAGTCGTGCGACCGGACAAAATTCCACGTTTCCTTGATAGATTGCCCCCACGGCACGACCTCCTCGTCGTAATTTGACAACACATGCGCGTCCCTGTCCGTTTTATAGCAGCCGCGTGTCGTCACCGCACTGTTGTTTTCGGAGCCGATGATGGGTTGACACGGGAATTTCTCGTGAATCGATGCGATGCCGCCGATGTTGTAGTTGATTCCGGTAATGTCCATCTCCAGGCCGGTACCCTCGGGATGGAGCGTATCGTTGATGGCTCCGGTTACAAGACGGGTATCGTCCAGCCTGTCCACCAGTGCGCGCATCCGTTTGTAGATCCGTCTGCCCTCCGGCGTACTCTGGAGCGGCTCCTCATTGAACAGCGAATAGAACACCACGGACGGGTGATTCCGGTCGCGGCGCACCATTGTTTCCACATAGCCGAGAACCTCCGGCGAGGATTCAAATCGTCTGTTTTCGTCCATGACAACAAGCCCGTATTCGTCGCACGCATCCAGAACCGCCTTGGTCGGCAGATTGTGGGAGCAGCGATAGGCGTTTGTTCCCATTTCCTTCAGTCTGCGTATCCGGTAATACTGTACGGAATCCGGCACCGCCACACCGACGCCCGCGTGATCCTGATGGTTACAGGTCCCCTTGAGTTTCAGTACCCTGCCGTTCAAGAGAAAACCGCGCTCCGGATCCGCCGCGATGGTACGAAAGCCAATCCGCGTCTCGTCCGTGTCAGTCACCGCTCCGTTTTCGATCAGTTCCACCCGTACCCGATACAGCTTCGGATCTTCCACGTCCCAACGCACAGGATTTTGCACGATCAGGGTCGCCTGCGCTTTGGCAGAGCCGTCCGCCGAGCAGGGTACGCGATCGCTTTCCGCCTGCGCCACCACGGTCTCTCCGTCATAGATGGTCGTGCGGATCGAACCTGCCGCATCCGTATAGGCGGTGTTTTTGAGATTTGCCTCCGCGGTGACAATCCAGTCGTTTTCCGTCCCTGCAATGAGCTGCGGCTTGATCCACAGACCGTTGTTTGTAATATGCAGGGGAGATTTCGCGTAGAGCATCACATGGCGATAGATCCCGGCTCCCTCATACCACCAGCCCTCCGTCGCAAAACCACCGATTTTGACCGCCAATGTGTTGACGGTGTCTCCGAAATAGAGTCGGTCGGTCACGTCGATGGCAAGCTCTGTGTATGCGCTGAACGACCGTCCGATGATGGAGCCGTTCAAAAACACCGTAGCCTCCACGCTCATACCCTCGAACACCAGGGTCATTGCTTTGCCACGATTTTCCTCATCCACCAAAAACGTCTTGCGATACCATGCGTTGCCGCGTGTTTTGTAGCCGTGGGACAGAAGATTTTCCGGCGCGAATTCCGTCTCCGTGAAATAGTCGTGAGGCAGATCGACCGCGCGCCAGCCTTCTCCGTTCGTATCGTAGCTGTACTTGGTCGCCGGGCCGGCCGCGCCGCCAGCTTTCGCGAGTGCGTAGCTGTCCGAATGCGTATTCGCCGTCCCGGACGCCACATCGCCAAAATGAAACCGCCAGTCCTTATCGAGATTGTAGCTCAGTCTTGCCATAAGATCCTCCGATATGCAGTATTGGTTTTGTGCCATTGTAACATATTTCCCGCGGTTTTTCAAGGGGAAAAATATAAATAAAATCATAGAGAGCATCACAGCAGAAGAATATGCATGAAAAAACGGCTTTCATCGGATGAAAGCCGTTTTTGATTTACTTCCCTGTTCGTAAGCCATGCAGTCCGCCGAGACAATCGGGATTCTGCAAGAAAGCAGCTTGAAATCATCAGATTCCTTTAGGAAAAGTCATAGGAACGGAAGAGAGGTTGGGCGGTTATTGCGGATCACTCCTCCACAAGGTTTTGGAGCGCAGCGTTCATTTTTCTTTCGATCATCTGCGCGCGCTTTTCATACGCAGATGCGAGATTGCCGGAACGATACGCGCTGTCGATGACGTCCGATATGCCGAAGTCAAGGACGGTGGCAAGCTCGTACCGGACAGAGGAACGCACCATATCGAGCATGGCAGCGTCCTCCGGCGCATCGGCGCGTTTCTTCTTCATCGTTGTCTCATAGAACGCTTCCACCAGATCGTCGGACAGATAGCCCCACGCTTCCATGGCGGCTCCGGTCAGTTCCATCTGTTTCTGGATCGCGGAAAGCCCCCAGACCGGCGCATACGGATCGATGAGGTGATAATACTCGCTCTGGGATTCGTCAAGCTTCGGGTTCGGGACGATGCCGTAGCGGTTCTCCATGTCCGCAAACTGACGGATATCGTCCGCACAGATATCGATCATGAGAAGCTGCCCCGCGGCAAATCTGGATCTGCCATAGTCGTAAATGTGCGGAAACGCGGAGGTATCCATATCCTTCGCCATCGCCGGATAATCGAGCACATGCTCCTTGTCGTCCAGCAGCGCTTTGACCTTTTCCAGCGCCGTCACGGTATGCTCGTTTGCAAAGTCCGCAACAGGCAGATCGCGCTCATCCTTGGTTGTATACAGCACACCGCAGCCCACAAGCAGGAACGTCGGCGACTCGTTGAGCAGACCGAAGCGGTCATTGCCATCCAGCTTCCCGTCACCGTTTACGTCCATGGAAACGGTGCGCACGTATTCCGCCATTTTGTCCACCGTCCAGCCGCCGCTTTCCACAAGTGCATACGGCTCTGTGAGTCCGTAATCGTCCCACATATCCTTGTTAAAGCAGAAGAAGCGCACGCAGCCGGATGTCTTCATCGTAATGTCACCCGCCATCAGATACGCACGGTTCGCGAGAGACAGTTCCGCGGCGGCATTTTCGTCCCACCAGGGCATGGTTTCGTCAAAATACGGCATTTCGCGCCAGTTGTAGAGATAATTCTCCACCGCAAGCGGCGCAAGTGCGCACATTTCCTCCAAAACCACATCAAAATCGCCGCTGCCGCTCTGGATATCCGCCATGACAAACGTGCGCGGATCGCCGTCCGCTTTTGCGTCAAGCTGGATGTCGAGCATTTCCTCCAGCGCGATGTTCCGGTAATAGACAGCGTCGTTTACCACTTCCCCGGTCAGTCCGTCGGGCGCGGTCACATCCTTGCAGTTATACGCGTTGCCGCCGAACCGATAGAGTACGCGGAACGATTCACCGCCGAATTTCTGTCCGTCCGACGACGGTTTTGGTCTGGACGGCTCGGCTTCCGTATCTGCTGTGTCCGTTTCCACCGCAGGAGCATTCGTTTCCGTTTCCGTATCCTCCGTCGTACTGCCGCAGCCGTACAAGGGGGACAGACACAGTGCGGCGAGAAGGAATGCCAATGTGCGTTTCTTCATCATGTCATACTCCTTTTCTTATATCGGTTTTTTATCTAACTAAGATAATGTGTTCCAGATTTTCAGCGGTTTCTTTATCCCTGTTGGGTCGCCAGCCATGCCGCGCGGTTTGCCTCAAGCTGTTCCTTGGGCAGTTCTCTCTCCGGATAGGACGAGCAGGGCAGTACCTGGTCTCCGGCAACGGCACGGTTCGTACAGGCGTTGTCGTTTCTCCATGCGTCTCTTTCCTCCGGATTGCGCAGGTTCGGCACCTTCACCGGGATGTTGCCGCCGAGGATCGACCGATGCGCCAAGATGCCGCAGATGCCCATGTCGACCGCCTGGTACACATCGATGGACCACTTACCGTCCGGCTTGCCGAGAATCTTTTCAATAAAGAAGTGGGTCGGGTAGAAATCGCTGCCGCCGTGCGATTGGATGCCGCTGTTCTTTGCGAGATCCGCAGACACAAATTTTTCCGGCGCGTAGAATGTGTTCTCTCCCTCACAGGTCTTCCCGGGCGTTTCTTTATAAAGCCGCACCTGTTCTCCGTTCGCGCCGCCGTCATGGGTACCGAGGTAGCCCTTTGTCGCGTACACCTTATACGCGGTATGTGCCGGTTCCAATTTCAACGGTCCGTGGATGCTCTTTACCGTCGCGCCGTTGTCCAGCGTCACCATCTCGATGCCGCTCGCGTGGCCGCCTGCGTGACCGAGCTTGTAAAATTCCTCGATCGGTGGGTTTTCAAAGCCTACAACCTGCACGGGACGGTGGCCGGTGATCATCAGGATCGGGCCAAGGGAATGCGTACAGTAAAACGTCGGGCAGAGGTGGTTGCGCCAGTGATCCGGGTCGCCATAGGTAAGTCCGATCCACCAAGACGCACAGTCATGGACATATTCGCATTCCGCGTAGGTCACGTCGCCGATCGCGCCGGACTGGTACTGCCGCCACATCTCAAACGTGAGATCCATGTAGCAGTAATTCTCCGCGTACGCATACACAAGGCCCGTTTTCTCCACTGTTTCGATCAGTTCCACGGCCTGCGCCATTGTTTCACTGGGCAAAACCTCGCTCAAAACGTGCCGTCCCGCGTTCAGACAGCGGATCGCAAAGGTTGCGTGTTCGGTCGCATAGTTGGCAAGAACAACGGCATCCATATCGTACGCGAGAAAGTCGTCAAAATTCGTAAAGCATTCAATGTGCAGCCCCGCCGCCTCCGCGTTTGCCTTTGCCTGCTGTAAAAGCGGCTCATACTTGTCGCAGACCGCCACCAGTTCTGCCTCCGGATGGTGCAGAAGTACCTGGATCATTGAGTTGCCGCGCGCACCACCGAATACGCCGATCCGTAATTTTCTATCCATATTTATGTCTCCAATCCTGCAATCGTCGTTGCATTTTTTCATGTATTGTGCTATACTGGTACAAAATATATCGGTATGGTTACAGTATACCAGAAAATACGGTTTCATGTCATGTACCAAAAGTACAAAATATCACGATGTATTTTGGCACATTTGCATAAAAATCGAAAGGAGTGACGAGAAAGCATGAAGAACGATACCGTAACAGCGATCGCCGCATCAATGGGCGTGAGCAAAGCCACCGTAAGCCGTGCGCTCAACCATTGCAGCGGCGTGGACTCCGCGACGCGTGAGCGGATCTTAACGGCAGCGGGCGATACTGCGGTGCCGGACTGTGCGATCTACAGCCTTCTGCCGGACACGCCTGGTTTTTTCTGGCAGGAAATGCGCCGTGGACTAGGTGATCAGGAAACCGCACTTTATCCGATGAAATGCAGTGTCTACACGCGTCTGCGGGATGATTTCGCGGTATGCGCCTATCTGCGAGAATCGGTGCGCGCGCGGGTGTTGATTATTTCTGCCTCCATCACGCCATCGGTCCGGGATATTCTGACCTCTCTGCTGCCCGGACGACTTGTTCTGCTGTTGTCAGAGGACGACGGCATACTCACAAACGGTTTTTATCTCGGCAGCGACGCAGCTGCGGACGGATACGCGATGGGAGAAGTATACGCACGGCGTTTGCGGGAGCATATGCCGTATCTGCTGACGTTGCCGCAAGGTGTGAACCGGAATATCGATCTGCGCGCCGCCGGATTTTCGCATTGTCTCGCCGAAGCCGGATTGCCTGTGCCGCGTCGTGTGGAGATCCCGCCTGCATTTCTCACACCGTCCAAAACATTTCCCGCGCGTATGGCGTCACTGCTGACAAAAACACTTTCCGATCAAGAACTGCCGGCGGACAAACCATGCGCACTGTACACAACATTCGGATACGCGCATCTGCCGCTTGCCGTGGAAAAGGTGCGATACCCGGATGGAAAACGGTTTTCCGCACGCTGTACGCTGCTCTGCCACGATGCGCCGCTCGTCGATGGAAAACCGCCGGACGGTGTATTCGCTGTGTGCAATCAGGATGTCTATGCCGAAGGAAAACAGGCAATGGAGGCAGCGCACCGCTATCTGACCTACAGCCAGTATCCGGCACAGAAGCGGATCTATGTCCCCACGACGATTATAGAACGGTAAGGGCGCGCCACATACATCAGGATTTTACATCAAAGCGCTCTATTTACTGCTGCACGCGGCACTTCTCCCAGAATTGTCTTGCGGACGCGAATTTTCCCTCATCGTAGATCCCGTGGAGCATCATATCGCCCGTGAAGCCAATCTCGGAAAGGAGTGCGGCAAGGTACGGATACTCGACAATCCCCTCCCCTGTGGCGCAAAAATCGATTCCGTTCCCGGCACGAATATCCTTTCCATGTGCAAGCACAATATCGTCTCCGAACAGATCAAAGGCATGGCGCAAAATCCGGTGTACATTTTCGGGATGAGCGGTACCGGGCAGGAAAAGATTGGCGGGATCGAGGATCATTTTGAGGTGGTTTGAACCGACGGTATCAAGCAGACGGCGTGCGTCCTCCGGCGTGGAAATAACGTTTGATGCTTCGGTTTCCACAGCGAGGATCATGTCATACCGTTCGGCAAGCTCCGTACAGCGATACATGGAGTCGAGCATAGCGCGCCATGCGCCCTCCGTGCGGTTCTCGGGATCATACGTCCAGAGATGGCGGACACAGCGCGTACCGCTGCACAGAGAAACAATCGATGCGCCGAGAGCCTTGGATGCCGCAAGAAAGCTGTCAAACCGCCGAATCGCCTCCGCACGCACCTGAGGATCGGGATGTGCCATATTGAATGTACCGTTTACAGCAGCAATCTCGATTCCGTGTTTCCGCGCAGCAAGCCGGATTTTTTCCGTGGTTCCGTCGATAAGAAGGTCGGTGCAATCGGGAAACTCGATCTGTCCATCGGCGGTATAGTTTGTATCAGAGACAGTGGAAAAGCCGAACTGGACAGCAGTATATCCGGCATCTGCGATTTTTGAGAACAGCATGTCGGCGGTGAGAATCGGATTGGTGGGATAAACGGCGAAATCTGTAGTGCAAATACCACTGCGGGAGAGATAGTTGGCGGTGGGCATAGTTG
>CAVIKO010000031.1:18571-21717 GCA_963643035.1 bacterium | reverse complement strand
TCCGCAACAGCCGCTTTTCTGAGTGATACGGAATTCATCGGATAGAGCTCGCCCTTAGTACCGTTGCCTTCTCCGCTCTTTAACGATTCCTTGCTTATTGTTCCGAGATACTTCTCTCCCTCATATTCGGAATAGCAGTTTATCTCGGATGCGATTCCGTTCGGCTCATACAGTGCGAGTGAGCCGTCTGTATTTGTTTTAACGTTTTGAACGTTTCCTTCACCGTCTGTGTATGTGAGCTTTGTTTCCACCGCAGGAGTGAAGCTGAACAGATACAGCTTGTTTTTGAGCTTTTCGACACTTACCTCAACGGTATCGACGAGCTCGTCAACCGAATTATGCTGTGCGGTAACCGTAGCGGTACCTTCGTTAAGTCCGCAAAGCATAAGCACAGCTTCGGGAATGTATGCGAGGTATGAGAAATTCTCAAGAGGTTCGTAAACGCTTCCCTGTCTGTAGTTAAGTGTCAGAATCTGTCTGAGTTCGTCTATGTCCGCGTCGGCAGACCATTTGATACGGTCGGAACGGCTTCCCCATGCGTAATCGGATTTATTAATGCTTATGGATTCGAGAAGTCCGAGTTCGCTTCTGAGAGCCGCTATCTTCGCGGCATTGTCAAGACCTGATATGGTCTCACCGGAGGTATTCGTTATCGTCGGGGATGTCGTTGTTGTGCTCGAGCCTACTACATTCTTAAGAGTGTAAGAGTCAACCTTTTCTCCGTCGATTTCGATTTCAAGCGCACCGCTCTTGTATATGGTAACGATTCTGGAGTCCGTACTCCATGCGTCGTCACCGTTGTTTCTCGCGCGTGCTATAACAAGGTAGTTTTCCTTGAGAGAGTCTGATGTATCGAATGTGAAATTCAGTTCTCCCGTATATTTTCCGTCTGCGGGAGCGCCTGTATATTCTTTTTTGTCGAGTACAACGCCGTCTTTTTCGATACGGAGCTCCGTTGTACCGTCTAAGAGCTGTTCAACTGTCCAGCCGATATTAATACTCTTGCCGGAAACGAATGTTGTTCCTTCAATGTTGAGTGTTACGTATGCGGGCTGAGGAAGAACAACAATATATCCCATTGTGGAAATATCGCCGTCCGATGCAGTAGTCTTCAGCTCTACTGTGTATGTAGGTTCACCGTCTGTTGAAATTGTCGTAAGGTATTCACCGGGAACGGTAATCGATGTCGAATAACGGTCTATTGTCGTACTCCATACCGTATTTCCGCTTCCCTTTTCCGTGAGCTTTACCTCGATATTCTTGTTTACATAATCTCCGTCGCCGTCCATTGCACTCAGATTGCTTGCGAACATGAGAGTGCAGTCGTCACCCGAACGGGTTGTATATGTATTCGCGTTTGTCGGGAAAACAATCGCCGGAGTAGAGCCCGAGAGAACGGTAACCTTAAGGGTATTGGAGCATGTGTTGCTGTTGTTCTCGTCTCCGCTTCCGTTTTTAGCTACTGCGTGTATATTAACCTCACCCACGCCCAAGGTAATCATCGCGTATTTCTTTGTGGTCTTGTTGTAGTTCAGGGAAATGACATCATCTCTGTCGAGAACAAGCTCGTAGTCGTCATCTCCGTCGTACGTCCACGATTTCGTTGTATTCTTATCCACCGTAAGGTAATAAGCCGCTGCGTCAGTTATATAAAGCGGCTCTTTTTCGGCAGACAGTGTATACGCGTCATCGGGAGCCTTTACCACTTCTCTCTCGGTGAACGAGGTGTACGCGTTGACGGGAACATACACGCCGTTACGCACAACGTAAAGCTGTACGCTGTGTGTCAGATCCGCGTTTTCATCGTCGGCGTAAACCTTCGGCAGATTTACGCTTCCCGTGAGCACACCGTCATCACCCTCGATTGTAAGAACTATGGGAGCGATAGCGGCAGACGATGAATAGTCACCGTCGAATACCGCGATAACCTTGTATCCGCATGTGTCGGGATCGTAATTGCTCCAAAGCTGCTTGTATGCGGTGTCGGTCTGTTCGGTAGACGCGGATACGGTGTATGTAATATACTCGTCTCCGTTATGCTCATCGAATGTTCCCGCCGTTACCTCGACACTGTTTATGCTGTGCTCGGGTAAGGTAGTGTTAAGATGAGCGGACAGCGTTATCGGTGTATCGAAGGTTATGTTCTCTACTATTACATTACCGAAAGAATCGGTCACACCTTTGCCACCGTTGATGCCGCTTACCGTAATTTCCGTATTATCTACCGCTTTAACCTCGTACAGGAACAAACGGCTTGCGGATACGGTCGCACCTGCTGTACCGTCATGGATAACGGTGCAGCCCTCACTGTCCGTGTCAACCTCTGTCAGTGTTGTTCCGTCGGACAGCACAAGCTCTACTCTGTCAGTGTTGCCGCCATCGCCTGTTCTAACAGGCTCGGAGAACTCCACGAGTATCGGTACATACTGTCCCACGTAAAATTCAGTCTGATTACCGACTACACTCACGCTCTCTACTGTTGGCGATACAGGTATTTTCCATCCATATTTATGTCCATCCGGCTTATTTAAGCTTACATTAGTATAGTAAACATACGATGCTTCGGTAACTTCGAAACGATAGATTTCATCATCATCCTCATTATCGGGTAAATTCTCTCGAAAAACAAAAGCAATTTGCTCGGCAGTGTTTATGTTAAGATTTCCATCCGTATACTCTGCAGTATACGGAAGATATATCTCATAATCAAGGTCAAGACTACAATAATAGTAGTCATCACCGGAATTATGACCCATACTACTTCCGATATATCTTCCGCTGTATTTATACCATTTACCGTCAGGATATTTTAAATATACTGTGCAATCTATCATATTGTTTGCTTGGTCGCCGAAATTGCCTTTCGTAAAAATTCCAACTTTTATTTTGAGCATATCAGTAATTCCGGTCTCATATGATAAGCGCATTAATTGCTTCTGGGAATCAGTCAGTCCTAATGTTGATAAAGATATATCCCACACATAAGCCTTATCAAATGCCTTATCAGCTATCTTGTTTATTTCCGCAAGTGCCGACTGGTCTAAATCTATGGATGTATCCTTTGTATCAAAACTTTGGTCAAAATATTTACCAACCGTTTCTTTTCTCTCATACGACAGCTTAACCGTCGCTGCGTCGGTCCAGAT
>CAVIKO010000031.1:15781-17998 GCA_963643035.1 bacterium | reverse complement strand
TACGGTTACCGTCATATCGGGGTCGGTATCCTCCTCGTCTATCATTTCGAGAAACGTATCTATCGAGTACGCTTTTCTTCCGTCTGCGAGAACAAAAGTCGTATCCTCTATCAGATCTCCGTTCTCATCGACAATGCCTATCTCAAGCATTCTTTTCCATGTGCTCTCCTCCACAGATGTACTGTCAGACGCGAAAACAGACAACGGAAACGTCGACAGCACCATGCAGAGAGTAAGTATAAAAGAAATTACTTTACTGAAAGAACGCTTCTTCTTTGATAAATACATTTTACCCTCCTGAATTTTCCCTGTAATTTGGGGAATATCTTGTACGAATGACCTATGGGAACGCGAAAGTGAAACATTCAATGTCTATACCTTTACTCTAACATAAAATATCGAATTTGTCAACCCATTATGCAAAAAAACTCAAAATATAATAGCATTATGCAATAGTTTTCAAAAACGTAACATATATGATAGAAATATGTTGGTTAACGGCGGGAGTGATGAACACCGTCCGAGAATTTTCTTGTTTTCACAGCTAACCCTGGCTTGACGGAATACGTAGAACCCGTTTACGTGTGACGATGAAGGAATAAAAAAGGCAGCCACCTGAGTGGCTGCCCGAAAAAATAGATGCGATTGGCGGACCATTACCGCACGTCTTATGACGCTCTGCTGGTCCTATACCCTTTTGGGGGTATGCCTATCATTTTGTGTGTATGTGTGTGAATTACTTGGACTTCTTGGAGATCATGTAGCCTGCGCCGGAAACAACAGCGGCAACAGCTGCGATGATACCTGCGTCAAAGGTCTTCGGAGCAGTAGTGGTGTCAGCTGTGTCAGCAGCGACGGTTTCCACAACGGCTTCCGCTGCCGGAGCTTCTGTTTCCACAACCGGAGCAGCACCAAGGGTCAGCGTACCGAAAGCGGAGGTGTCAACGTAGGGTGCGCCATCGCCGTTTGCGGTATCGACATTCCAACGATATGCTTCGGTGAAATCGGAGGTGGAGTCGCCTTCATTGTACATAAATTCCAGACCAATGTTCTGACCTTCCTTGACATCCAGCGTCCAGGTCAGTGCGCCCTCAAGCAGATACTTGTCGCCGCCGAGAGAAACGGAAACGCATTCCGCGTCATTCTGGCAATTGGTGCCGGAGTCCTGTACGACTTCGCCGTTCGCAGCCTTGAAACGGGTCTGCATATCGTCGTCACCGTAGGAGGTAGCCTTATCGTTGTTGAGATCCCAGTAGATTTCTACGATGTCATTCTCAACATTGATGTCCTTGTCGTATACTTCTGCGAGGAAGTAGAGGTTTTCGTCATCCCAAAGAAGCTTGATCTTCAGCGTGGAATCGGTATCCGTGGAACCGTCATACGGCTTGTCTACGTTGGTCCATTCCGCGTTTTCCCAGATTGCGTCGACTTCGCCGTCAACAGTAGGCGTTCCTTTCGGAGCGGTATAGCTGCGGTCGAAGTTTGCGGAGGTGGAAACAGCCAGGGAAACGATCACCAACGCGGAGAGAAGGAGACTTGTAAGTTTTTTCATAACCTTTGCACCTCATTATATAAATTTGATTATGGAAATGCACGATACGTACCTTCCACATTCATTATAGCAAAAGAAGCGCATTTTGTCAAGCTATATTTCGCAATAGATGCACAAAAAAACTAATAAGATTTGTGAAACCAGAAAAGACGGATCAACTGCCGGTAACAGTCGTCCGTCTTTACAGATTATAATGTAGTGTTTTTCGCGCAGTGCTTATGCGTTGTAGCCGAGTGAGAGTGCTTTTTTATTCTTTTCGATCAGAGCTTCCTTCGCAGGAGGGATACTGCCGACAAGATACGACACAAAATCATCATAGGTGAACAGTCCCGTTTCGCGGATGATCTTTCCCATAAGAATTACGTTCGCAAATCCAGCAAGCCCGTTTTCTTCTGCCATATCGGTGGCAGGAAGCGCAATCACGGTGATGTCCTTTCTGGCGGAGGTCATGTCAATGAGTGTAGAATCCACAAACAGCTTGCCGCCGGGAGCTACACGCGGTTCAAATTTCGCAAATGACGGCTTGTTCATCACGACTGCGATGTCCGGTGTCGTCACACTCGGAGAACCGATTTCTGTATCCGAGATCACGACGGTGCAGTTGGAGGTACCGCCACGCATTTCCGGACCGTAGGAGGGAAGAAACGTCACCTGGTATCCGGCAT
>CAVIKO010000031.1:3898-15771 GCA_963643035.1 bacterium | reverse complement strand
GAACTGGATCCCCTGACCGCCGGATCCCGCAAAAATCATACGTACAGTCATCATTCTGCCTCCTTTTCCACAGCGGATGTGTCCTTATATACGCCCAACGGATAGTACGGAATCATGTTGTCCCGCAGCCACTGGAGCGCATCCCGCGGCGTCATGCCCCAGTTGGTCGGACAGGTGGACAGCACCTCCACAATGGAGAAGCCGCGTCCGGCAAGCTGATTGTCAAACGCCTTGCGGATGATCTTCTTCGCGTTCATGATCGCCTTCGGATTATCTACAGATACGCGTGCCGCCAGAGCCGTGCCGTCAAGCGTGGAGAGCATCTCGCACACCCGGATCGGATTGCCTTGAATTTTACGGTCTCTGCCGTACGGGGAGGTTGTCGTCACCTGACCGGGCAAGGTAGTCGGAGCCATCTGACCACCGGTCATGCCGTAGATGGCGTTGTTGATAAAGATGATTGTGATGTTTTCACCGCGGGTCGCAGCATGAACGGTTTCCGCCGTGCCGATTGCCGCAAGGTCGCCGTCTCCCTGATAAGTGAAGATCACGGTATCCGGGTGGGTGCGCTTCATGCCGGTTGCCACTGCCGGAGCTCTGCCATGCGCCGCCTCGATCATGTCGCAGTTGAAATAGTTGTATGCGAATACGGAGCAGCCTACGGGAGCCACGCCGACGGTATTGCCTTCTATGCCAAGCTCGTCAATAACCTCTGCTACGAGCCGATGTACAATTCCATGGGTACAACCGGGACAGTAGTGGAGCGGTACGTCACAGAGAGCGTGCGGTCTATCAAATACGGTTTTCATATTCTGTTTCTCGTCCTTTCCTCTCGATTATAACGCCGCGGCAAGTTTTTCAATCTCCGCGGTTACCTCTTCCACCGACGGGATCATACCGCCTGTTCTGCCGTAGAAGTAGACCGGCTTTTTGCCGTTGACTGCCAGCCGTACGTCGTCCACCATCTGTCCCATCGACATTTCTACGGAGAGCAGAGCCTTCGCGTGTTCGGAGACAGCGGCGATCGGTTTTTTCGGGAACGGCCACAGTGTGATTGGACGGAGCAGTCCTGCCTTGATGCCCATTTCACGCGCGGCGGTTACAGCGGATTTGCAGATCCGCGCTGTAATGCCGAACGCCACCAACACGATGTCCGCATCATCCGTGCAGAATTCCTCATACCGCACTTCCTTTTCTTCCACTATATCATACCGCTTGTACCGTTCACGTACGGAATCCTCCAATACCTGCGGATCGATAAAGAGGGAGTTTACGATGTTGTGTTCGCGCGCCATTCTGTGACCGACTGTTGCCCACGGCTTTTCCGGAATCTCGTGCTTTTCAAATGCGGAAAAATCGACAGGCTCCATCATCTGACCGAGAGCGCCGTCCGCAAGGAGCATTGCGGGCATCCGGTAAATGTCGGCAAGATCGAATGCCGTTGCGGTCAGGGAAGCCATTTCCTGTACGGAGGACGGTGCCACAACAATGAGCCGCAAATCGCCGTGGCCGACGCCGCGTGTTGCCTGATAATAGTCGGACTGAGAGGGTTGAATACCGCCGAGACCGGGACCGCCGCGCTGTACGTTGACAATCAGACAGGGCAGGTCACAGCCGGCAATGTAGGAGATCCCCTCGCTCTTCAGTGCAATTCCGGGAGAGGAGCTGGATGTCATTGCGCGGGTACCACCGGCAGCAGCACCCATCGTCATGTTGATCGCCGCAATCTCAGATTCCGCCTGTAAGCAAAGTCCGCCGACTTTAGGCAGCCGTTTTGCCATATATTCCGCAATTTCCGTCTGCGGGGTAATGGGATACCCAAAGAAGTACAGACAGCCCGACTGGATCGCCGCCTCCGCGATTGCCTCGTTTCCCTTCATTAATACCTTTTTTGCCATACTTCCACCTCTTATTCTTTCTCCACCTTGATGACGCAGTCCGGACACATCATCGCGCACATGGCACAACCGATGCACTTTGCCTGATCGGTCATGCGCGCCGGATGGTATCCCTTGGCGTTCAGAACATCGTGGGCAAGCTCCAGGATCTTTTTCGGACATACGTCCACACACAGACCGCAGCCCTTGCATCGATCTGTACGAAATGTAACTTTATTCATGAAAACCTCCCTGTATTGTGTATTTATAAATTCAGATGACGTACCGGAATCCTAAGAAACCGCTGATGAAAGGTCGATTTCGTGTCCCAGACACGCAAACGCAGGTCGTTCGCGAAGACCTCGATCTGTACGGTGTTTCCTTAAAATAGCCGTTTCGTCGCATTCTGCATCGGCAGCAGCACCTCGTTCCCGAACCCTGACTCAACAAAATGACGCGAAAGCTCCGGCAGGAGATCCGCTCGATACGTGTGGCAAACCAACGGCAAAGCGCATTTTTCGGCGCATTCCCTTGCCCAGAGAACGGAATCCGTCACATCCTCCACTGTCGTTTCCTCACCGATGGAGGAATTGTTGACAATTCCCGTGCAGCGCAGATGGGACAGCGATTCGATCTCGTGCATCAGTGCGGCGGCATCGTCGGGATTGGCAGTCAGCGGACGGTACATACTGATTACGTAGAACATCTCGTAAGGAACCGCGCCAATCTGTGTAGCATACATTCCAAGCACCACTGCGCCGTCATCCCCGCCAACATCAATATACGCGGTTTTTTCCCCATTCGCGTCGACTCCGAAATAAGACGTCAGTTCCGGCGGCATCGAGGGAATGTCTACATTGCTGTTTGCAAGCGGCGGTACCAGCGGTATAACGCCATGATTACGCAGCAGATCGGCAGCGTCAGCGGAACGGAAGTAGGGGTTTACAATATCAAGATCCGCCAATGCGACGGTTTTTTCCGGATACAGTTTCTTTTCCGCTATGGCGAGATTCACGGCGACGTTGGTTTTTCCACTGCCGTAATGTCCACACACGATACGGATCGGCACCGGACGCAGATTCTCGGAAAATTCCATTTTTTCACCTCCGATTCTGTCTCACTCTGTATTATAACACACATCTCGAAAAAAGAAAAGAGGAAAAACGTAGATTTTGCATATTTATTCTATCACGGGTTTGGCGCATTCGTCCGAGAATAGAAAATTTTTCACCGTAGCCGTATGCCACAGCGGGAAAAAACAAAAAAATTTATGGGATTGTACGGAAATTTCCAAAGAAAGATTTGAAAAAACGGTGCGGGTATGTTATAATAAAAGAATAGACTACGTGAGAAGGGCAGGTGTGCACATTTTATGCTGCCGGATTGGCTCCAGAACGGCTGGGAGGACATACTACACATTATATCGGGGATTAAGATTCAGGATTGTATTGACATTTTCTGCGTCTCGATCATCCTTTTCTGCGTGTACAAATTCGTAAGAGAACGACGTGCGGGAAAGTTGGCACTCGGTGTGCTTCTGGTGTTCCTCATCCAGCTTGCAAGCAATCTCTTTGATATGTATCTATTGCAGTATCTTCTGCAAAATATTTTCCAGGTTGGGATCATTCTGCTTGTGATTCTTTTTCAGCCGGAACTGCGCTCGTTCCTAGAAAAAATGGGCAGTCAATCCATTAAAGGCTTGCGGGGAATCGGAGAGGCAAAAAATTCTCAGGAAACACTCCATATGATCGACGAGGTGGTATCCGCCGTGATGGATATGAGCGAATCCAAAACCGGGGCGCTCATCGTTTTTGAAAGAGGAACCCGACTTGGTGATCTCATCCTGACCGGCACTGTAATCAACGCGGATCCTGTGGACTTTCTCATTAAAAATATCTTTTTCAACAAGGCTCCGCTGCACGACGGCGCGCTGATTATCCGCTCCAACCGTCTCTATGCCGCAGGCTGTCTCCTGCCGCTTTCCGTGAATCCGGACATCATCAAGGATCTCGGCACCCGTCATCGTGCCGCCATTGGTATGAGCGAAAACAGCGACGCCGTGGTTGTGGTTGTGTCGGAGGAGACAGGCGTGGTGTCCGTTGCACTGGAAGGCTCCCTTACACGCGGCTTTACCAAAGAAACATTGACAGACGCGCTTCGGCGTTATCTCATCACAGATGCGGAAAACGGAGTGCAGCGCGCGAAACGAACATGGCGGGAGCTCATCGGCTCCAAGCTGCGGAATGCGCGCCATGGACAGAACAAGAAAAAATGAGCGGCAGCGGGAACGGATTCCCGAGAGAGATCCCGGAAAGAGAGGGAAGAATATGATACAGAAACGGAAGCCGGAACTTGCCGATGCAGGTGTTGCCGGATCGTTCCAGAATACAAGCGGCAACCACAACGGTATCGCGTGGCTTCTTTGCCTGTTTGCGGCGTTCCTTTTGTGGATTTACGTTATGGCGGTGGAAAGTCCGTATTACGAGACGGAAATCCGCTCGGTGCAGGTGCAGTTGGAAAATGAGGATGTTCTCGCGTCGGCGAGCGGATACGCGATCTATAGCGGCAACGGTACACTGATCAATATCACCGTTTCCGGCAAAAAGAGCATTACCTCCAAGCTCACTGCGGACGATATTTTGGCAACAGCGGATGCGAGTCTGATCTCCGGCACCGGCAGGCAGGTGCTGCCTATTCGTATCGATCTGCCGAGCGACGTCGCCCTTATTGGCATGTCGCAGGACAATGTGGTGGTATTCGTAGATGAAAACGTCAGTAACCGGTTCACACTGGAGGTACAGGGGAAAAACCTGGAATTAGATAATACGAAGTACATTCTTGATGAAAACGGGATCATCCTCGACAGCGACACCGTTGCCGTGACCGGACCGAAGCGGTATGTGGACAGCATCGAAAAGGTGGTCGCGTACATCGATTATACCGGACATACCAGTTCCTTTGAAACACAGGTGGAGTTGGAGATGCAGGACAAATACGGCGTGAAGGTGGAGTCCGCTTACCTCAAATGTACGCCCAGCGTCATCCGCGCGACTGTGCCAATTTATACATATCAGGATGTTCCGGTGGAGGTACAGTTCCAATACGGCTATCTCAACGAAACCAATACGACCGTGACCGTCACCCCGTCTGTCGTCCGACTGTTGTGGGAAGAGGCTAAGGTGTCGAGAGATACCGAGCTGCTTTCTCCAATTGTGATCGACGAAAAGAAGATTACCGGCAATACCTACAGTGCCACAAGGAGCCTGAAAAGCGCGGAAAACGTCATCATCGACGGTGTGCAGGAGGTCAATGTGGATGTGACCATCGATGCGAACATCGGCTCTATGGATTTTGAACTGCGCGATATCGAGGTAACCGGCGCGTCAGGTATCGATTATACGATCCTCACCGAATCCCTGCCGATCACACTGCGTGGCCCTGTCGAAAAGCTGCGCAAGATCCGCCTGTCCGATCTCTCGGCGGTGGTGGATCTATCCAGCTCGACGGCGAACGGCAGCGCAATTCTGACAAAGAGCGCGAAAATTGTGATCGATGCGGAGGATGCGGAAGGCATTTACGAGATCGGCGAATACACAGTACAGGTACAGGTGGACGGATGACGGAAAGATTTTTGGTTGAAAATATAGTGATCCCCTATCTTCCGGGCAATGGACATGGGCAGGATGTGGACGCGTATGCCAAAGAAACCGTGTGCAGACAGATACAAAAAAGTGTCGGGACAGCGGCGCGGGTGGTGGAGATTGCCAAAAAGTCCATCGATGCGCGTCGGAAACCGATCCGTTTTGTCTACTCAATTTATGTCGAGGCGGAAGGTGTATCTGCGGACACCATCGAAAAAAACGGTTGGAAACGGTATATCAGACCGGAGCTGGGCATTTCCTATGGTGTCGAACCGCTCTCTGGCAGGCCGGTGATCATCGGTTTTGGTCCGGCGGGTATCTTCTGTGGTTTGCTGCTTGCGCGGGAAGGGTATCGTCCGCTGATTTTGGAGCGTGGGGAGGATGTGGAAAAACGAACCTTGACGGTTGCCAGATTCCGGGAAGAGGGACGGCTTGAACCGTCGTCCAACATTCAGTTTGGCGCAGGCGGCGCGGGAACTTTTTCGGATGGCAAGCTGACCACACGGATTCACGATCCGCTCATGACTTTTGTGACGGAGACGCTTCTTGCGCTCGGTGCGCCGTCGGACATCGCTTGGAAGGCAAAACCGCATATCGGTACGGACATTCTTGTGAAAATCGTGGCGGAGGCGCATCGGCAAATTGAAAATTTAGGTGGAGAGATCCGGTATAACAACACCGTGACGCACATCACCGATCGTTCTGTTTCCGTTTGCGGAGAAGAGATCCCGTATTCCGATCTCATCATTGCCAGCGGACACAGCGCACGGGATTTATATGCGGATTTGCTTTCATCGTCATTTGCGATCGAACCGAAGCCGTTTTCTGTGGGGGTGCGCATCGAGCATCTGCAGTCCGAACTGGATTGTGCACTGTATAAGGAGCTTGCAGGAGATCCAGCACTTGGAAAAGCGACCTACCAGGTGTCGTATCGGCAAGGGGAACGCGGCGTGTATTCGTTCTGTATGTGTCCCGGCGGCGAGGTGGTTGCTGCTGCCAGCGAGGAGAATACCGTAGTGACAAATGGAATGAGCCGATATGCGCGCGATGGAAAAAACGCCAACGCCGCGCTCTGTGTTTCCGTCCATCCGGAGGATTACGGCAGTACCCCGGAAAACGCGATTGCCTACCAGAGAGAACTTGAGAAAACAGCATACCGTGCAGGCGGCGGAGAATATTACGCGCCATGCCAGCTTGTCGGGGATTTTATAAATGGGAAATAGGGTACAGAGCCGGGACGGATCGAAGCTTCGTATCGCGGCGGGAAGGTGCGTATGGCAGATTTTCACACGATTCTACCGTCATATGTTCACCGGATGCTCGCGGAAGGACTAGCACGTTTTGACAGACAGATCCCCGGATTTGCCGCAGCGGATGTGCCTATGACCGGGGTGGAAACGAGAACATCGGCTCCCGTCCGGATTCTGCGGAATGAAAATGGAGCCGCGATCGGGCATCCCAACATCTACCCATGTGGCGAGGGCGCAGGCTACGCAGGCGGGATTGTTTCAGCGGCTGTGGATGGGATTCGCTGTGCCCGATGGATTCTTGCCAAATACAAGCGTATCGTGTAAACTGCAGCGCCGATTGAAAAACAGGACTGCCAATATGTAAATATATGGAAATGCGGAGGTGAACTGTATGCGTCAAACTGCCGTTGTTGTGTCGAAAAACGGAAAAATTGCGGAAATTCGAGTGGAACGCGTATCCATGTGTGATGGCTGTACTCATAAAAATTGCGAAAGCCATACCTGCGCCGCGGGCAGTCTGATGGGAGCTGGAAAGACATTGATCACGCGTGCCTACAACGAAGCGGATGCCAATGTAGGTGATACCGTAGCTGTGGAGACTGCGACCAAAAAGGTGCTGTCCTATGCCGCGCTCGTTTTTCTGCTGCCGATTTTCTTCTGTGCTGTTTTTTATGGGATCGGAAACGGCATTTTTCACACGACAGCGGCCGCATACGGTATGGCAGGCGGCGGATTTGTTCTGTCTTTCTGCATAATCGCTCTAGTGGAACGGCAGTTGGAAAAACGAAAGCCGGATATTATCATCCGCACGGTACTGTGCCCGGCACCGACGGAGGGAGCGGATAATGAAATGAGGGTGCCGTTGAATTAAGAAACCTCTAATTTAAGGTTATTTTTGCGATAAAAGCCGCTATATTTCATCCTTTTATCGCAAAAATCCGATTTATTCAGAGGTTCCTTAAGAAAATGCTGATTTATGGATGATTTTCATCAAAAAACATAAGACCAAGACTTTTGTCGCAAGTACTCGATTTGTGCAGTGCACCTTTAGAAGTCTTTGCTGCAAAAGCCTTCCGGATTCAGCGTGGTTTAAGAGAATAAGAATATCGTATTATATAGATGGGAATGAAGAAATCGAATGAAAAGAATGAACCGTTGGGTGATCGACACGACCTATAAACAGCTGCGGGAAAACGTCCTTGCCCAGGAGATCGCCGAAAGTCTCCATCTGACCTTACCGACCGCTGCTCTGCTATGCAATCGCGGCTACACCACACCGACTGCTGCCCGAAGTTTCCTCACAAAAGAGACGGAGCAGTTCCACGATCCCTTCGTGCTGCCGGATATGAAAAAGGCTGCCCGTCGAATTCTGGAATCGGTGGAAAAAAGAGAAAAAATTGTGATCTACGGCGATTATGACGTAGACGGCGTGACCTCGGTCAGCAGTCTCTTACTTTATCTGCGTGAATGCGGTGCGGATGTGTCCTACTATATTCCGAGCCGGATCGGAGAAGGCTACGGTATGTCGCCGTCGTCGGTACAGAAGCTGGCGGAAGGCGGAGCAAATCTGATTGTCACCGTGGACACTGGAATTACCGCCGTGGAGGAAGCAAAGCTTGTATCAGACGCCGGCATGACCCTCATCATCACAGACCACCATGAATGCTATCAGACCTTGCCGGACGCGTATGCTATTGTCAATCCGAAACGCCCCGACTGCGATTACCCGTTCAAGGAACTTGCCGGAGTAGGCGTGGTGTTCAAGCTCCTCTGCGCGCTCGAATCCCTCCGCTATTCCGAATTGCCGCTTGGACGATGTGTCCAACGGGTGGGCAGAGCGTATGGCGATCTGGTGGCAATCGGTACTGTGGCGGATGTGATGCCGATACGGGATGAAAATCGGCTGATTGTCAGCTATGGACTGTCCGTCATGGAAATGGATCCGCGACCGGGCATCATTGAACTGCTCGACGCGACACGGACGGAATCACGCAGCACATCCAAAAAGAAAATCACCGCCGGATTGATCGGTTTTACCATCGCGCCGCGTCTCAACGCCGCCGGCAGGATTCGCAATGCCGCGCTTGCCGTTGATCTGTTCTTATCGCCGGACTGTGAAACCGCCAAACCGATCGCGAAGGAGCTATGTGACATCAACAAAGAGCGGCAGAATGAGGAAAACAAAATCGTAGATGAAGCCCGCGAGCAGATAAAGAACACTGATTTACAAAAGGATCCTGTGATCGTATTGGGCGACGAAACGTGGCATCACGGCGTCATCGGCATTGTCTCTTCCCGAATTACAGAGCGGTTCAACTGTCCTTCAATTCTTATTTCCTTTGAGGGAGCAGACAATGTGCACGATCCGAACGATCCAGAGTACGGCGAAGCGATCGGCAAGGGCTCCGGCAGAAGCGTCAAAGGTATGAATTTGGCGGAGGCTTTGGGCGAATGCGCGGATTTACTTGAAAAATACGGCGGTCACGAGCTTGCGGCTGGGCTGACCATCAGGCGGAAAAATCTACCGGAATTCTGTGCACGTATCAACGCATATGCGCGCAAACGGCTTCAGAATATAGATCCGACCCCGCTCATAGAAGCCGAATGCGAGCTGACTCCTGCTGATATTAATATGAAACAGGCGGAGGAACTGTACTATCTTGAGCCGTACGGCGTATCCAATCCGCAACCCATATTCTATATAAAAGAAATCCCGCTTGTCGATATTGTCGAGGTTGGCGGCGGAAAGCATACAAGATTGGTTCTGCGGGTGGGAAACGGTACAATTTCGGCAATGTGCTTCCGAAAAACCATGGCAGAGCTGGACATTTTCCCGGGAGATATACTGGATCTTGTCTTTGTGTTGGATATAAACGAGTTTCAGGGGAACAAATCCGTACAGCTCATCGTCAAAGATGTCAGATTGACTGCAGGTGCGCTGGGCAGAGAAAGCCGCGAATCCGAAGCCTATCGAACGCTTGTCGCCGGGGAGGCGGATCTGCCCCTGAACAGCAGGGAGATTCTCGCCTATATCCCGACGAGAGACGATTGTGGTGTGCTGTACAGTCTTTTGCGGCGGGAACTGCGGTTGGAGCATTCCGTTTACAGCGTACGTGCGTTGCAGCATCTCCTGCGGATGCGCGGCAGAATGTTCTCGTATACAAAGATCATGCTCATGCTCCGGGTACTTGAAGAATTGCATCTCATCACCATAGAGCCGCTTGCGGAATTTGAAGCGGAGGTCTACGCGTTGGAATGCCCGCCGGCGAAGGAAAAAACAAATTTGGAATGCTCTCCACTGTACAAACGGCTTGTTGAGAGGTATTTTGAGCAATGAAACAGAAACTTTGTCACAAAAAAGCATTGGAAAGGAGAGGTGGCTATGCTGCATAAGGAAACGCATGACGCGCCGAATATCGACAAACTGTTAGACATTCTGGAGACAAGCGGCAAACACTATGATCTTGAGAAAATATCCCGGGCGTTTTTGTACGCGGCATCGCTCCATGAGGGACAGTTTCGTGTCAGTGGAGATCCGTACATTTCCCATCCTATCGCCGTTGCCGAGATTGTAGCCGCACTTGGACTGGATACCGACTCCATCTGTGCCGCACTTTTGCACGATACAGTGGAGGATTGCTCGGACAAGACGGATTTACCTACAATCTCCGCAAAATTTGGGCCAGAAGTCGCCATGCTCGTGGACGGGTTGACAAAGATCAACGACATCAACGTGGAGGACAAGGAAGAAGCGCATATGGAGAACATCCGTAAGATGCTGCTCGCTATGTCCAAGGATATCCGTGTCATTTTTATCAAGCTGTGCGACCGACTCCATAATATGCGTACTCTCGGTGCCAAACCGGAATCCAAGCGGCGAACCACGGCTTTGGAAACGATGCATGTCTACGCGCCGCTTGCACATCGACTCGGTATGCAGCGCATGAAACAAGAGCTTGAAAACCTGGCACTGTCCTATCTTGATCCGATCGGCTACAACGAAGTGTCGAGCGATATTGAGAAAAAGTACGGACAGAACCAGAATTTTATTGAAAATACCCGCGCGTATGTTTCGGAAAAGCTGGCGGAGTACAACATCCACTTCACACTGGAGGGACGCGTCAAAACTGTATATTCCATCTACCGGAAGATGTTCAACCAGAATAAGAGTTTTGACGAGATCTACGATTTTTATGCTATCCGCATTATCGTGGATACAGAACTGGAATGTTATACCGCGCTCGGTGTGATTCACGAAATGTTTCGTAGCATCCCGGGACGGTTCAAGGACTACATCTCTACGCCGAAGCCGAATATGTATCAGTCGCTCCACACCACCGTCATCGGCAGGGACGGCATACCGTTTGAGGTTCAGATCCGGACGCGCGAAATGCACCATGTCGCCGAATATGGCATTGCTGCACATTGGAAATACAAATCCGGCGAGAAGTCGAAGGAGGAGATCGACCAGAAGCTCGAATGGATCTCCAAGCTCATCGACACTGAAAACGGTGCGATCGATTCCGACGACTTCATGCATGCCCTGAAAATCGACATCTTCAGCGAGGAAACGTTTGTATTCACGCCGAAGGGGGATGTAATCGCACTGCCGCAGGGATCGACCCTCATTGATTTTGCCTACGCAATCCATTCCGAGGTCGGCAACAAGATGGTCGGTGCGAAAATCAACGGCATGATCGCCCCCATCGACCGGGTGCCGCAGAACGGTGAGATCATCGAGGTGCTGACCTCTCAGACTTCCAAGGGGCCGAGCCGCGATTGGCTGAAAATCGTCAAAACTGGCGAGGCAAGGTCGAAGATCCGCCAGTGGTTCAAAAAGGAGAAGCGTCCGGAGAACATCCACCTCGGCAGAGAAGCGCTCGAGAGGGAGTTTACGAAATTCCACGGTCATCCGACAGAGGCACAGAAGGATGAGATCATTCAGAATATCGCGCGCCGTCTCGGGATGAACAACTCTGACGACCTCTTGAATGCCATCGGTTACAACGGCATCGCCATGACCCGCGTGACCGCTAAGCTGAAGGACGAATACGAAAAGATCGTCAAGCCGGAGGAGGAAGCACCGATCATCACGGAAACGGAGC
>CAVIKO010000031.1:0-3888 GCA_963643035.1 bacterium | reverse complement strand
TGCAAAATCGAAAAAGATCCGTTCTAATAACGGCGTAATCGTTGATGGAGAATACGGCTGTGCGGTTAAATTCGCAAAGTGTTGCAATCCGCTTCCGGGAGATCCGCTCATCGGCTTTATCACCAAGGGTTATGGCATATCAATCCACAAGGCGGACTGTCCTAACGTCCTGAATAACCAGAAGAATCCAGAGTACGAGGGACGCTGGGTTAAGGCGGAATGGAATCATGAGGATGGCGTGGACACCGGAAAAGCGTTGTTTGAAGCCATGATTCAGGTGTTCGCCGAAAACAACATGATGCTCATTGCCAACATTACGGCTGCTCTTGCCGATATGAAGGTGTCCCTTTTGTCCATCAATACAAAGAAGCGGACGGACGAAGACATCATCATCAATCTGACCGTCGGCTGTAAAAATGTGGAGCATTTCAACTCCATCATCTCCCGCATTCGTTCCATCGACCACGTCCGGAGCATCGCACGTGGATTTACCTGAGAGGAGTGTCATATGATCGCCGTACTGCAAAGGGTCGCCGAAGCCAGTGTGACCATTGACGGACGCATAAACGGGGAGATCGGCAGGGGACTGCTTATTCTCCTTGGGGTTGCAAAAGAGGATACGGAGGCGGACTGCCGGCTGCTCTGTGAAAAGATTCCGAAACTGCGTATTTTTGAAGATGAGGGGGGAAAGATGAATCTGTCTGTCGCTGATATTGGCGGAGATGCCCTTGTTGTATCGAATTTCACGCTGCTTGCAGCATATCGCAAAGGAAACCGTCCCGACTTCATGAACGCTGCACTGCCGGAGAACGCCAAGCCGCTATATGAAAACTTCTTGGCGGAACTGGGTACCCGCATCCCGCATGTCGCCCATGGGGAATTTGGTGCGGATATGCAGGTGCGGCTTACAAACGACGGTCCCGTCACAATTGTTATGGACTCCAATGTCTTAAAATTACCGAAAAGATGATTATCAAACATACTGGAAATCTGAATGTTTATTATTTGCAAACACTTGCGATGATTTTTTTCCCCGGTGCGAAATTTCCCGAAAATGAGCCGGAAACGCCGGAGACAATCATTGTCGAAATCAATCTGACAGAGAACGAATCCACCGTAAATGCACATGCTGCCATACGTCGGGGAAACAAAACCGCTGAGGGAGACGCGGTGCAGACACGCGACGATACCGTGGGAGACTGCGATCGGATCCGCAAAATCGCCGCCGGTCACGCATTTCTTTTGGCAGGACAAGCCTTCACCGGATTTACGCCGCCGTGGGGGATTATGACCGGAGTCCGTCCTGCCAAGCTCGTTTCGGAATATTTGGAACATGGCATGACACCGGAGGAAGCTGCCGGAATACTGCGGCGAGAATTTTTTGTTACTCCGGTCAAAGCGTCTCTCGCGGCAGCAGTTGCCGTGGCGGAGAATCGGCTCATTACACCGGATGTGCGGCGGGATTGCAGCGTGTATGTCGCTATACCGTTCTGTCCGAGCCGCTGTGCCTATTGCTCTTTTGTCTCCTATACTTCTCCGAATCTGCGCGCTCTCATACCGGACTATCTCCACGCGCTTGCCGATGACATTGACAAAACGGTGGGACTGATCCGGGAACTTGATCTGCGTGTGCGTACCGTCTACATTGGCGGTGGCACACCGACTGTACTGTCTGCGGACGAACTGCGTTTCCTGCTGCCCCATATTGCGCCCCTTGCCCGTGGCGCTGAGGAGTTCACGCTGGAAGCTGGTCGTCCGGATACGAGTACGGCGGAGAAGCTGACGGTTGCTGCAGAGTATGGCGTGACCCGGATCAGCGTGAATACACAGACGCTCAATGAGGAAATCCTTGCGAAAATCGGTAGAAAACATACAGCGGCAGAATTTTTCACCGCATACGAGATTGCCCGTATGTCCGGAATTCCTGAGATCAACATCGACCTGATCGCTGGACTGCCCGGAGAGAGTGCCGCATCATTTTCCCATACCATCGACGGAATCCTGCCCCTGTGCGCGGAAAATGTGACGGTACATACCTTCTGCGTCAAAAAATCTGCGTCGCTGAAAACCGAGATCGATGCGGGAGCGGATGGTATGATCCCCTACGACAGAGATGGTACGGAGGCAATGGCAGCGGTGCTGTATTCTCAAAAAACGCTCACCGGAGCTGGATATCGGCCGTATTATATGTACCGTCAGAAAAACACTGTCGGCAATCTCGAAAACGTCGGGTACGCCATGCCCGGTCACGAAGGACTGTACAACGTCTACATGATGGAGGAGGTTCACAGTATTTTCGCGTGCGGTGCGTCTGCGGTGACAAAATTTGTTTCTTTGCCGGACGCGGACGGAAATGTGCGTATCGAGCGGATTTTTGAGCCAAAGTATCCGTATGAATACCTCCGCGAAAATGAACGGGAAAATCGGTTTGCCGCCCTGCGAGATGGTGCGTACCGCTTTTTTGAAAAGGTATAAAGGAGAGCTTAGATGATGTTTTACCCACAGATTCAATCGGAAACGGATGCGCTTGCGTTTGTGTTGATGGGAGAGCAGACGTTTCGGAAGTCGCTTGCCGAGGCAATGGATGTGATTGTGCATCGAAATCACAAACGGATTTTAACCGTTTCCGGACCGTCCTGCTCTGGAAAAACAACTGCATCCGAACGTTTGATGGAGGAGATGCGCCTGAACGGAGATACGGCAGTGCGAATCTCCATCGACGACTTTTTCCGCGATTGTCCTCCCAAAGGAGAGGATACGGTGAAACTCGACTATGACTCTGTACACGCAATTGATTTCGATTACCTGACGGAGGTGATTCAGAAAATCTGCCGTGGTGAGAGCGTGATGCTGCCCCATTACAATTTTACGACCGGAAAAAGAGACACCTATACGGAATACAGCCCGGATGAGCGGAATATCCATATTTTTGAAGGAATTCAGGCGGTATATCCTGAGGTTACAGCCGTACTGCGCACTGCGTCTACTCCGTATGGCGGTTTCGACAGCGTGTTTATTTGTCCTGACGCGCCGGACGGTATGGAGAACACAATCATCTCTGACAGCGACATCCGGCTTTTGCGGCGAATCGTGCGAGATGTGCGTACCAGAGGTGCTTCGCCGGAGTTTACGCTCCGTCTGTGGGAAAACGTTCGCGCCAATGAGGAGAAAAATATCCTGCCATACACCAAAAAAGCTACGGTACGGATCAATTCCTATCTGCCGTATGAGCTGTTTGTCATCGCACCTCTGTGCCGCGGGTATCTTGCAGGAATTTCGCGGCACAGTCTGTGCTACGATAGGGCGCAGGAGCTGTTGTCCGGTTTGGATGCGTTCGACAACCCGTATTTTTCCTGCCGCATGGTTCCTGCCGATTCGGTATTCCGGGAGTTTATCGGGAATATACAGAGTTGAAGGCTTGGTTGTCCTGCGACGAAGTCGTGCCGTGTACGGATACTTTGTATGATTACGCTGCGGTTACGTTCATCAGTCTATGCACGATAGGACACGAAATCCGGAAAAATGGTGGCTGCGTACCGTTTTAACAATACTTTTATAACTCTTTTACATCGCGTGTGTAGTGGTCAGCGGTGGGTGTGGATTTCACAGCCCCTGTATCCCCATCTGCCGCATCCGCTTGTCCTGCGCTTAGAGATCGGATTGGAGACGGTCGTATATCGGCCGTTTCTATGGTATTCGTGAGCGATGGGGGAGACAGCGTTAAACGATCTGCCGCGCGTATTGACCAACCAATTACGGTTTGGACGATCGCGGCACATAACACAATCTAAGGAACCTCTAAATAAATCGTATTTTTGCGAAATGGTTGAAATATAGGGGCTTTTGCCGCAAAAATAACCTTAAATCAAGGGGCTTTCTAAATCGAAG